>JBJHBY010000048.1:0-17414 GCA_050485745.1 Gammaproteobacteria bacterium
CGCCCCCCTCGCGCTCATCCCCCCCGAACAGTTCCGGCTGATTGATTGCAACACTGGCCCCGGTCACTTCCCCGTGGGCCAGACGCTCACCCACGCGGATGCCCAGAATCTTGTCCACGGGCCCCCGGCACAGCGCGAGCTGTGCGCCCAGGTAGTAGCGATAACCGACCGTCTGTGATTTGCTGCCGCTACTCACGACGCCCCCGTCCGCTGTTCTGCCCGGCGTACAGCCTGGGCGGCCATGGCATCACCCGTAGCCAGGAGCACCTCTGCTGGCAGGCCGTGGGCGCGAAACTCAGACCAATCAAAACCATGCCGGCGCAGCCACTCCCGGGCGCCGCGGTTGCAGTAACGCCCGCCGCGCTCATCTACCAGATCCTCGATGCGCACTATGAGGTTCACTTCTTGCCCCCCTTCTTCTTGATCGGCGTGGTGCGCAGATCGCCATACCAGACGATGTTCGGGTCCGACACCCAGACCGTGCCGAACACCACCGGGACCGGGCGCGCCGTGTCCACGGTCGGCACGTTGAAATCCTCCAGCGCCGCCGGCTTGGGCTGCTCGGGCTTGGGCGCCAGCGCCGCGCTGACGATCCAAGACACCACCAATAAAACAAGCTGCTCCCAACCCATATCAGCGCCTCAAAAGATCGTGGACCCGCCCATCGGATTCTGCCTCGGAACCCATGGGAAGCCGCCGTAGTTGTCCAGGTTGTCGAACTTTGTCCGACAGGTGTCCATCGTCCGGTCGCAGCCGGGGAAGGCCGACACCAGGCCGCCAACAGCCAGCCCATGCGCGGGAAGGCTCAGGGTGATGGCATCGGCTACGTGCGCAATGATCATGCGTCTTTGCGTCACACCGTTGGCCTGATACTCCAGGTAGCCCCCACGTAACCAGCCAGCCGCCAGCGCCCCGAAGGCTGCCGCCGTGACCGTGGCACCACTCACACCGCCGGCGGTCGTCTCGACCTTGAAGGCTTCCGCGCTCACCCGGCAGCTACCCGGCGTGCCGTCATACAGGGCGTGGGGGCAGTTTCGGCCATATGTGCGCCGTAGAGCATTGCGGCGCTGGCTGGTGGTGATGGGCTCACAGGAGAGCGTGGCCGTCAGCTCGCCCCAGTCGCAGGACATGACCCGGCCCACCCAGATCACGACGCCGTGCGTCTCTCCATCGGAGACATGCAGCCGATGCACGGTGAGCTGGATCACCTGTGATGGCGGCGCGATGCGGAATATCTCAGCCACCGGGAAGTTGCGCGGAACCTCAAGCGTCATGTTGTGGCGCGCAAGCTCCGAGGACATCTCGATGTTGCCCCGGATGATGTGCGTCGCTGTCCAGGTCTGGGACAGGTATTCGCGGTCACGCTCGGCAGACGTGTACATCCACACCTGCGAGGCGTGCTGAAAGCGGAACACCTCCACCGGCTGGCCGTCGAAGGCTGAGGATTCGCGGGCGTCAAATGTCATCGAGCACGCTCCTGACCTGGATGCGGGCTTCCATGATGCCGGCCGTCAGCCAGGTAAAGTCCGCCCTGTCTCCGTCGAGACGAACCGGAATCAGGTACGAGATATGCGCATCTTCCGGCTGCAGGGTCTCGGTGATCGGGGTGTCGATCTGCAGGGTCTCGATGTCGTCGTCAATCTCCGTGGCGGCCACGATGCGCCGATACCAGACATCGCCCGAGCGCATGTCCCAGATCCGGATGTCCCGGCGACTGCGGTCCACGGCATACAGGCTGGCGTAGCCGGTGTTCTCCACCTGCATCACCTCAGCCGTGTTGCCGATGGTACTCAGCATCTTGATGTCCGGGCGCCGGGTCTCGACCCAGAAAGGCCGCCAGGCGCCGGCAACGTGGTGCAGAAATTCGCGCAGCTCGGCCGCCTCCGCACGATCCCGGGCCAGATACTCCTGGGTGGCGTACACCACGGGCGAACCCACCCGGTCCTCGGTGAGCGCATCGCGCACCATCGAGTCGGACTGATCCAGATAGCGCACGTGCCGGTCCCGCCAGGCCAGTCGCCAGTTGTGCCGCTGGGGCATGATCGGATGGCCGCGATACTCGGCACCAGACCAGCCCGGTGCGCCCACGTTGCCCTGCACCAGCCACTGACAGCGCATGCTCAGAAGGTCCGCCGTGTCGCGGTCCAGGGCCTGCTCGCGCTCGATGCGCGCCACCCGGGCCGGGAACACGCGAGTACCTGCGGGCCAGTCGTTCTCCATGGGGCGGGCCAGATTCAGCACGCCGCTGCCCACGCTCTCAATCTCGTTGATCTCGAAGGCTTCGGAATCCGTGCGCACGAAAACCAGCGTGTCCGGCTGGTAGTCGCGCCCGGCTGTGTCGGTGCTCAGGGTCACGTCCCCGGCCAGTGCAGAGACGTTGAGCTGCCCGGCATCCTGCCAGAGCGGCACGGCAAAGGACCGTTGCTGCCATCCCCATAGCAAGGCCTCCATGCGCCGGCGCTCTTTTTTCTGTAGGAGGTGGCTCATGGCCAGACGGCGGCGGGGAAACTCGCGCATGCGCATGCGCTGCTCGGTGCCGTCCTTGCTCATGTTGATCTCGGTGTACCACTGGTAGGCATCGCCCACCGGGTCCACCCAGTTGACCGACCACGGCCAGCCCAGGACCCGGGCGCCGGTGATAGGGACGAAGCGGGTCTCGTTGTCGAAGGTGAAGGTCAGGCTGCCGTCGATCACAGCGGGCCCGTCCAGGCTCACGTTGGCCTCGACGATGCGAGCCTGCAGAGTCCCCCAGGTTGCCGGCAACTCTCCCGGCAGGGTGATGTCGATACCGTCTGTCCCTGACTCGGCAAAGGCATCGAGCGTGCGCACCTCAAACCAGGCGTTCCACACGTAGATCTCGCGCACCTGCGCAGACACCAGATTACCCAGGCTCAGCGGGTCGGGGATGATGTGCGTGCGGAAGTACCAGTCGTGGCGCCAGGAATAGGGCTCGCCACCGGTGCGGGCCTCCTGCGGCTCGGCACTCAGGGCGTGATAGGTGTGCGCTCCCGCAGGGGCAAAGGGATGCGTAAAGGCGGCCACCACCGGCCACGCCGCCTGTTGACGGGGCATGTCCACACCCACCGGCGGTGCGGCGGTGAAGATCATCGGCACAGGCAGGGCGCCCATCAGGTCATCACCCGCTTGTAGGCCAGACCGAACACCCAGCTATTGAGATCAGACGACGCGCTTATACCGCGCTGCGAAGTCTTGCGCTTGAGGGGAAAACACATCCACTCATCGCCTGCGATGCTCAAGACTTGACCAGGCTGTATGTTGGTCATGTTCACCAGGCGAACGTCCGGATACCAACCGACCGGCGAATAGAAAGAATCCGGGCGCTGCACCATAGCGGGCACAGGAAATAGGAAACCCACCTGGTTGTAGGCGCTTGGGGTCCGCTCAAAAGCGGTTTGCAGAATACCCAGGCTTATTGGACTAAGGCCAAGGGAAGATGACCCGCGCCAGACACCAAGCCCACGCCTCTGCGCATTGCTAAGCGTTGAATTCCCGGAATAATAGAACCAGCCATCACTCCCGCTCTTTCCATCTACCTCTGCGCGCAGGATGTGGCCGTGACCACCTTGGTTTTGATTGGAACCGCTGAAACCGCAATCAAATGGGACTGCGTGGGAGTTATTGAAAGGATCGTTGATTCGATTATTTGTTGCTGCTGAGGCGACATGCGCATGATTCCAAACCAGGCCAAATAGATAAGCGCCGCCAGTGTATGCGCCAACTTTATCGACTGCCCCAAAGCCTATGTGAGAGAAAACTCCCACGCGAGGTTGCAAGGCGACGTGTACATAATCTCCATCGGAAAAAATATGATAGGACCCACCGCTGGACAGGTCGTTGGACACCACTTCGCTAGAGGTCCCCGGCTGGGTGCTATACCCCTCCATCGAGTCGTATCCAGTCGCTCCGCGCATGGCGATAAATGGCCCTGGCACATTCGTCGTGTACTCAGCATCCACTGCCCGCAGATTCACGAACTGGCCGTCCTTTGACAGATTCGTCCAACTCGCAGCCGTCTCGTTGGCCGTCCACCCATTGGCCACTGCAAAGATGCGGATTTTGGCAAGCAGGTCCGCGATATCCGTGTATGTGCTTGTCTCGTAGCTCATGCCAATGCAACCGCGAAATAGTGCTGGATTCCGTTGCGAAAGATGTTCTGCACCACCAGGTGGTTCACCCCGCCAACCGCCACAAGGTTCTCAGCGGCGTTGTTAAATCCGCTGATCCAGTACAGTCCGTCGAGAAAGGCCAAGACCTGAGTCCCCGGATCGTTCGCGCAGATTAGGCAGTCAAGCATCTGGTGATCACCGCCAGGCGCTGTGCGCAGGAAGTTGGTAACGGTCGATCCTTGATGCGACTGCGCTGGCCAGACACAACGCGTTGATACGCGGTTCCCGTCATCTCCAGTCCCGCCCGAGGTATTGATAATCGTCTGCCAAGACCCGTCCAGGTAATGCAGCACCATGCCGGTGCCGGGGTCCTGGGGGGTGCGATGCACGGCATCGGTGCTCGACCAACGGCGGGTAGCGCTATCGCTTCCACCGGCCACGATCACAGGGTACGGGTACTGCGCCGGGGTGCCCGTAGGTAGGCCGTAGCCCAGATACATGCACATGTAATTGGTGGAGACCTTGGCCACCACAATGGCCCGCTGCCCATTGGCCACGATCCAGTAGGGTGTGGCGCTCTGCCAAAGGTGCAGATATCGGGCGGGACTGGTGCCGGGCTGCGCGCTCATGGGCATGGTGTCGTCGTGACCCTTCGCCCCGCGCAGTTCCCAGTTGTAGTAATCCGCACCCTCTGAGAAGAAGGCAGCGATGTTGAGATAGATGTCCTGGTCTCCACCACGCCCGGGGGCTTTGAAGTACACCTCCAGTGGCCGATTGGTAGACGGTGCGGACACCTGATCCAGCACCTGCCACGCCTCTCCGGCAGTGACCAGCGCAGCATTCGTGGACACGAAGTCGCGGAAGATCTCCAGCAGGTGCAGCGAGTTGTTGGCCGTCCCCGAAGTCCAGGCCATGTCAGGCTCCCATAGCGCCGCGATTGCGGCGGATCACATTGAGGATGGCCGTCTCTCCAGACGGGGTGTGCAGGTAGCTGTCCAGCAAGGAGGGGTCCATCACGTTGATCACATTGACCCCGCCCCCGGCATTGTCCCGGTGGCGCGGATCGTCCCGGGTGAGCACTTCCTCGCCGCGCTGCAGGATGGCCGGCACCTCATCGGAGGCCAGACCGCCGGTGTGGTAGCGGCGGGCGCCGAGAAACACCGACCCATCGACCAAGCGTGCGGCACCGCCAGCGCCTGCGATGCCGCCCTCATGAAACACACCGGCGAGCATCGACCCGAATATGCCACCCATCTGCCCGCTGCTGATGTCGCCAAACAGTCGCTCGGCCAGCCGTGCGGCCATTGCCTCGGCCACCATGCGTCTGATGACATCAATAAATCCAATCAGCATGCCCTCGAGGCCGCGCTCAAATGGATCGAACAGGAAATCCGCGAACACGGACTGGATGTTGCGCGCCGCCTGGATGGCGTACTGGTTGGTCCCGTCGAGCACCTCCTCCGTTGTGTCGAGCATCTCGTCCATCCGCTGTTGGACGATGAGCACCGCTTCCGCCCATTCGTCCCAGGACAGGCGGTTCTCTTCGAGCAGGGTGTCAAGGCGCTCGAGCTCCCGGCGCAGGGGCTCGATGGGGTCGATCATGTCGCGCACGGCGCGCGCGGCGCGCTCCTGCTGCTCGTTGTAGCGCTCCAACTCGCGGGCCGCTTCCTGCTCGGCCTGCGCGGCATCCTGCGCGGCCTGGATCTCTGCCTGGCGCGCGTCGATGCGCCGCGCGAGCGCGAGCAGGGCCTGCTGCTCGTTGTCGGCGAGATCCGCGTAACGGCCGCGCTCGATCTCCCAGAGCGTCTGCTGCTCGAGGCTCTCCCTGCCGAGGAGGCCAAGGCGGCGCTCGAGCGCCTCGGCGGCGCGGCGGAATTCCTCGCTCTCGGCGGGGGGCGCGGCATCGGGCGCATCCGGGGCGCCTCTCGGGTCCTCTAGCTCCGGGCGCCCGCGCTGATCCAGGAGCAGTCGCTGGATGTCGATCAATTCCGCGCGGCGTTCCATCAGCGCCCGCAGACGCTCGTTGGCGGCCTGCACGGTGCGCTCGGTGCCCATCATGCGCTCTTGCACCAGTTCGGCCTCGGTGCGGCGGATATCGCGATCCAGAGCGCGGATCTGATCATCGAGCTGGAGGAACTCGTCGCTCGGGCCGAAGAGCAGCAGGTTGAGCCCGGCGGCCGTCTCCACAGCCAGGCGCAGGCCGGTGACAAGTGCGCTGGTGAAGCGGTTGACGGCGTCGATCGTGGCGGGGTCGCTGAGGATGTCTACCAGCGTCTCGATCGACTGGCGCGCGTCATCGAGCCCGGTGTTGACCTCGAGCAGATCCCCGAAGGCATTGCCCAGGGCAGTGAGCGCGCCGCCCAGGGTGTCGCGCGCGGCGCGGGCGGCGCCGCCGAATTGCGTTTCCAGCTCGCGCAGGATCACGCGCTGGGCGCCGGCGGTGTCGTTCGCCGCGACCATATCGCGGATCATCTGCTGCTGCGCTTCCGAGAACTGAACGCCGGACCGGGAGAGTGCCGACAGGCCGCGCACCGGGTCGTTCAGCGCGCGGCCGAGCTGCTGGGCTGCCGCGGTGGCGCTGGTACCCATGGCGGTGGCGAGATCGAGCACCGCCTCTTGCGTATCGACAAACACATCGCCGCGGATGTTGGTGAAGGTGAGCAGCAGGGCCTGCATCTCCATCACCGCCTCGTCGCCGAAGGTGGTGACCTGCTGCAGGCCTGCGGCCATCTTTTCCAGCTCGTCCGCGCCGAATCCCGCAGCGCGACCGGTCGATTGCACGCGCTGCTCGAGCTGGCGCAGCGCGTTCTCCTGGCGCACGGTGTTGCGGATCACCTCGCGGAACGAGAACGCCGCGCCGAGGGTGGCGAACAGCGTCTGCAGACCTATGCCTGCCGAGCGGATGCGGCCGAGCCCGCGCTCGACGGATGTGAGCGCGGCGCGGGTGCGGTCCTCGGCCGTGATCTCGTAGCGAGCGCGTGGGCGGCGGGCCATCAGCCGAATCCTCGGAACAGACGGTTGAGTTCCTGTTGCACGTTGATGGGCCAGCGCTGGGCGCCGGTGCGCTCCATGGCGCGCGTAGTGCGCTCCTGGAGAAACACCTGCGGTACGGACGGACCGAACTGCTTGTCTATCGGCAGGCGCGCCGTGCCGCGGCGACGGAATACGTGGCCGCCGAGTGTCGGCACGATGAACGCGCCGCGCAGGATGCGCCGTCCGCCCATCTCGCCGCGATAGGTCACGCCCACGGCGGTCTGGCGGGGGCGGAATGCCTTGATCGGGATCGCAAATCCCCGGGCTATCACGGCGCCGGAGAAGCGCGCTCGGGTCGCGCGCTGGAGCTGCAGGTTGCGCCGGATGCGGCTCTGCTTGATTGGAATCTCGCGGGCGATGGACTTGACAGCGGCGCTCTGGACCTGCCTGATGGTCCTGTTGAGGGCGCGGGGAATGACGCGTTGCGTGCCGTTGCGGATGTGCCGTGTCATCCGCTGCACCTCTCTCACGTCCGCATTGATCCGAAACTCTGCCACCATGGAGGTGTACCGTGTCCTTTGCGCTCTATCGAAAATCCATCCATTGCCCCAACTGCCACTACGAGGGTTCCGCCTCGCTCGCCGGCAACGGCGCCGGCATGTGGGTATTCCTGTTCGTGCTCGTGGCCGTCTCTCTCGTCCTGCCCGTCCTGTGGCTCGCCGTCGGCCTGGTAATCCTGGTCATGCTGCTGCGCCCCGCGAAACAGGTGTGCCCCTCCTGCAAGCATCCGCATCCCGTGCCGCTGGCGCAGTGGCAGCGGCAGAACCCGCCGGTCAAGTCGGACGATCAGTCAGGCGCTTGATCATCGACTTGATGTCTTTCGACTGGCCCTGCGCCGCCAGGGCGTCCATGGCCAGTCTGTCCGCATCGCGCATCGCGCGTGCCCTGTCGATGGCGCCCACCAGCGCCCGGATGCGCGGCAGCGGATAATGCAGTACGGCCTCTAGTTCGTGGCCGTGGCTGACGAGGAGCTGGATGGTGTCCGCCCAGCCCCATTGCTGCGCGCTGCCGCGCTGTCGACGAAGCGCAGGATGACTGGGGCCAGGCGGCGGGCGAAAAAATCCGCGTTCACCTGGAACACGGTGATCGCCAGCTCCAGCAGCTCGTCCACCTGGCACTGCGTGCCGATGAACGCTTCGTCCTCATCGGTGGCCGCAGCGACGGCCGCGATGATCTGCTCCCCGTGATCGGCGAACAGATCGAGCAAAGCGGCCTTGTCGAGCTTGCGCGCGCCGGCGACGCTGTCGGGCACCGCTCCTGACATGGGCTTGATCGCACGCGCAAAGCGCGCAATCTGCACCGGCACCATGGGCCTCACCTGGACCTCGCGCCCTCCGGCCTTGACGGTGACGGGCTCGCTGATGATGTCGTCGAGATCACTCATCAGGCGGCGTTCCCGTTGAGCAGTACGATGCGTCCGAACTGCCCCAGCTGCGCGTCCACGGGCCGCGCGTTGTCGACGAGCAGCGCACCTTCGATCGGCATCTGCGCCTCCTCGTCGTTGATCAACGGCAGATCCGAGAACGGATTGGTCTCGCCGCGGTACAGCTCGACCAACACCGGCTGGTTGCCCTGGGCGGTGTTGAGGCCCTCGAACCGATAGAAGCGCTCTGGGGCGGGCTGCGTGAACATGGCCACGTCGATCTGTGCGCCGTGATCGTAGGTGACTGGGAACGGCGCCTCCACGGAACCGGGCAAGCCAACGATCTCGATGCTGCCATGGGCCTTGTTGACGATGAAGTGTCCGGTCTCGGCTTCGGGGTCGTACTCGTCCAGATCGACCGGGGTTGAGGGCGTGCTGTCCTGGATGGCGACATTGGACACGTCTGCGTGGGGCAGGGAGTAGATGCCGCCGACCTCGAGGTCGGGGATGGTGTGGGTCGCGCTCGTGTCCGCAGCGCGGTCGAAACTCTGCCCGTAGAGTCCCATCGCCAGGTTCTGCTTGGAGAAGCGCTCCAGGACAAAGCGGAATCCGATATTGAGTTCCTGCGTCAGCCGCAGGTCCACTGAGCGCTGGCCAGTGTAGCTCTCGCGCTTCTCACGCACCTGTCGCTGCGGTGTGAGCACCAGTTCCGGCACATTGCCCATCCACGCGAACTTGCCCGGCTGGCCGCTGGCCAGGCGCTGCGCCACCAGCAACTTGCCCTGACCGGAAAAGTAGATCTCTGACATGGTCTTGTTCCTCTCGTTCAGGGCGCCTTGTGCGGCGCGCCGTAAGTGTCGTAGTAGCGCACGTTGAACGTGACACGCACGCTCACGTAGGCAGAGCCGTCGTCCGGGTACTCCACGGACCGACCGAACGGTTCGACAGAGCGGCACAGTCCGCCGAGTGTGCGGTCATCAAAGCGCAGGCCTGCACGCTTGACGTCCGCGATAAGCCGCTGGGCGCGCACGTCGGAGTCCTCTCCGTTGTGCGTGATGTGACCGTCCACGTGCACCTGCAGGTCATTCGCGATGCGCGGGTAGCCAGAGAGCTCCGACTCCTCGTCACCGGAGAGCACCGACAGCACAACCGTCTCGTCGTCGTCCAGAAACGTGGTGCCCAGTTCCACACGATGGCCGGCGTCCGTGTGGTATCCGTTGTCCACGGTGATGTCTTCCATGCGCGCCTTCATGGCCGCCGAGATCCGCTCGCTGATGCTCTGCTCACTCACGGACCGTCACCCTCACCACCGAACCGTCGTTCTCCACCTGGGCATCCACCGTGTAGGTCTCGTCGGACTCCAGCACGTGAATCGTGTCGCCTTTGCGTGGCAGCGGCCCCTCGGAGAGCAGCAGAGACAACTCCATGCGCCGCTGGACCATCGCCGCTTCGAACCCGACGCGCTGCACATCCCGATCGACGATCACCCGCCGGGTGACCGCACCCCCGTCCTTGGGGGTGTGGGTGCACGGATCCGCGAATGTGTCGAAGACCCGGTCGTCCATGTTGCCCAGCGCTGCGGTGAAGCGGGACATGGGTTAGGGTTAGCCCACAACTGCCGTGGCGATGCCGTCGAGGCGCACATGGATCGACGTGGCCGTGCTGGTGGCGGCCTTGGTCGCCACGCCGATGGGAAAGAATGCCGCGTTGGTCTTGTCGACGCGCTTCTCAGTGTTGTCCCAGAACACCCGCTCGCCGGCGGCGAAGTCCTTACCGCTCTCGGCCGCGGCCTTGGTCAGCTCGAACACGCCGACAACCTTGCCCTCGAACTCGGCCCCGGCATCTGCGGTGCCAAGCGCCACCACGAACAGGCCCTCGATCACGTATCCTTCGCCGGACGTCACGCCGCCGCTCGGGGCGGTCAGGGTGAGGGTGGAGCCCTCCTGGATGTAGTTCTTTGCCATCTGTGTATCCTCTTGGTCAGTGTCTGCATGCCCCGGCCCGAAGGCCGGGGTCAGCTTTTTTCAGCCTCAACCGCCGGCGTTGGTCACCGCGCCGCGGTAGTCGACATCCGCCACACCGAAGTCGAGGCGGCCCTTGAACATCGACCCGTCAACGGTGAAGCCTTCCATGCGCTCCAGGTAGGGTTCGCTCTGTCCGTCGAGGAACGCGACCTCGATGACCGGTGCTTCGTTAGGATCCGCGAACAGGTAGTATCGGTTGCCGGACAGGCGGGGCGTGTCGACGATGTCGCGCACCAGGCCGCGGCTGATGTTGGGGCGCCGCTGGTTCTTGGTGGCCTCGTCGTCGTACTCAGCCTCGTTGACCTTGCGGGCCAGACCGCCCAGGCCGATCGGGCCGAGCCAGATGGCGGGCCGGATGTCCAGGTAGTCGTTGCCGCCCACGTCCTTCTGCTGGGCCATGAGCACCCGCATGGCGTCCCAGCTCTCGGTGGAGTTCACCGCGCTGCTTGCTACGTTATTGCGGTTGGCATGGAACAGCGGCTGGCCGTCGGACTGGGTGGGGCCGAGACCGGAGTTCTCGCCCAGCAGGGCGTAGACCGCGGCCTCCACCGTGCGCCGGCCTGAGCGGCCGATGTTGGCGGCCATGCCAAGGAAGGCGCCCAGATCGTCGTTGATCACCATCTGGCGGCTCATATTGACGATCAACCCTTTGGTATTGGCCTGGATGGTGGCCTTCTCGCCGTCTGCGATGGGGACGTTCTTGAACTCGCCGTTCTCGTTGACCACCTGCATGTTGCCGATGCTCGCCGAGCGATAGCGGTGATGCGGGCGGAAGTCCGAAACGGAGCCGGTGGCGCAGAAGCGCGACCAGGTATCCTGGGCGGTGCGATACGCCTGCAGCATCGTCTTGTGCATGGCGTCTTCCAGCAGGATCGGGAAGTCGCTGGTGGAGTGGGTGAAGGCTGCCCCCACCACTTCCATTTGGCTCATGCCCTTGGTGTTCACGCCGGCGCGATCCAGTGAGGCGCGGGCGAGATCCAGCAGGCGCATGCCGCGATAGGGGTTGCTGGCATCGACACTGGCCCGGATCTCCGGGGTGGCCACGGCGGCGCGCACCATCAGCGCGGCGCTCACGGCCTTGCGGCGCTTGTCGAGATCATCCTCGCCAGCCTCCACACGCGGAGCATAGCCCTGCGGGTTCAGCGGCTCAGCTCCCTCGGCGAGCTTGGCCAGCAGCTTCTGGCCCGCCTGGTCAGCCGTGATCTGCGTATCGCCCAGCACCTCGTGGTACAGGGCGCTCACGCCATCGCGGCCCAGGAAGGGCTTGAAGCGGGCCTCGATGTCCTTGTTGCGCGCCTGGATCTCGGCGCGCAACCGGGCCTCGGCGGCCTTCTCAATCTCGGTGACGTTGGTGGTGCCCTGCGGCTCGTTGGTGTTGCCGTCCGCCTGGGGCGCCGTGGCCTTGTCTTTCAGTGCCATGGTCCTTTCCTCTCTGTATGAAGCGGCGGGTGCCGCAGGGTGGTCGGCGGCCACTGCCGCCGGAACGTGAAAGCGATCCATGCGCAGGCTGGCCGCCGAGGCGATCTCCTGCACCATGGTGTCGGCGAAGCCTTCTTCGACGGCCTCGGCGGCGGTGTACCAGTGATCCTCGCCGTCCTGCAGGAGCTCCAGCATCTCGGCAATGGGGCGGCCGGTCTTCGCCGCGTAGCTGCTGGCCATCGCCTCGGCGTAGGTGTCGAGCACGTCGGCGTGCTCGCGCATGTCGCGGGCGTTGCCTACCGCGAATGACCACGGAGCGTGAATCATCATCAGCGTGTTGGCTGGCATCATGACCGTGTCGCCGGCCATGGCGATAAGGCTGGCGATGGAGACAGCGACGCCCTCGACCGTGACAGTCACGGCCGCCGGGTGTCGCTTGAGCGCGTTGTAGATGGCCAGACCGTCCGACACCGAGCCGCCGTAGCTGTTGAGGCGCACAGTGAGATACTCAACGCCATCGCCCAGGGCGCGCAGGTCGTCGATCAGGCGCTTGGCGGTGTTCGATTCCTCGGCGAACCAGTCCTCGCCGATGTCGCCGAAAATATCGATCTCGGCTTCGTTATCGGCGAGCGCCCGGGGGCCGCCGCGGGCGTGGATGCGATACCAGTCACGCCCGGAAGCGGGTGGGGCGCTGGCGCCCTGGCGGTGCGTTTTCTTCGTCATCGTCGGTCTCCTCCAGCTCGATGCCAGCGTCCGTGGCGGGGTCGGCATCGCTGGCTACGTTGTGGCGGCGCAACTGCTCGCGCCAGTTCGCTTCCTGTTCGAGGACGTCGCGGGGGTTCTGTCCGCGGCGGCGGATGATCTCGGGGCCACTGGCGTGGACGTTGCGCTCCAGCCGCTCCAGAGCCTTGGCCTCTTTGTCGGGGTCGATCCACGGCATTTGGGGCGGGATGAACAGGGCGTCGTCCACGGTCTCAAGCACCACGTCGGCCGGCACGCGCAACGTGCCGCTGGCGATGGCGGTGGCCACCATGTCCTCGTGCACGGGCATCACGAACTGCCCGATGAACTCGGACGCCAGCACGCCGTAGGCGCCATACCCCTCCACCAGCTCCTGGCGCTGCGCGGAGTAGGTGCCGTCGTAATCCTTGGTCGCGCTGGAGTAGTGCACGCGCGTGCCGCAGGCCACGGCACGCAGCTGGCCGCGGCGGTGGTTTTCCAGGTTGGTGTTGGGGCGGTTGGTGTCGATGGTGCCGATGGATTCGCCGATCTCCAGATCGTCGAACACCATGCCGGGGCGGAACTTGATGTCCCGGGGTTCCTCGTCGCCGCCACCCTCGGGGTTGTACAGGGCCGGTGCGCCCTTGATGATGAACGCCGCCTTGCTCGCCGCGACCTTCGCGGCGATGCGCTCGGACTCCTCGTAGTCTTTGATGTCGTCCAGGCGGGACAGCACGGAGGCGAATACGCTCACGCCGCGGATCTGGCCGATGCGGTCCACCATCTTCACGTGCAGCATCCGCTCGGCCGGCACAGCCTTGAGGTCCTGAGGCTGGGCCAGGTAGAGGCGGTCGCCGGGGTGGGTCTTGTAGACGTGGTAGCGGGTCGGGCGGCCCCAGGCGTTGCGCTGCACGCCCATGACGATGTTGCGGCCGGCGTCGTTGTAGTCCATCGGCAGCAGGTCCGGCTCCATCAGCTCCAGGCTGTATGGCGTGCGGGTGCCGTGGTCCAGGGTGGCTATGGGGCCCGCAAGGCGCTGCGCCAGCGCCTCCCCGTCGCGGAACCAGGTGCGCGCAGCGAGACGCTGCGCCGAGGGCCAGTGGTGCTGCCAGGTCACCTCCGGGCGGCGTGACCAGTCCCGGTGCAGGGCAAGGATCTCGCGGGCGAACTCCTCGTGGATGCTGCCATCGGCACGCCGGGGCTGGGGCTCGATGCCGATGCCGTGGGGTCCCACGACGTTCTGCACCAGGACGTCGAGAATCCCGCGCGCCAGGTCGTGGTTCTGCTCCAGGTGCCGGGCCTGCTCGCGCAGGCTGGTGCCGGCGCGCAGCACCGCGGCGTCCCCGCTGCCCGCCTCACGCCGGCCCTTGCGGTAGCGCGAGGGCTTCGCAGCCTCGTAGTAGGACAACACACGGCGCGCGTGTGCCCGGCGCATGGCCCGCTCCGGGGAGAGGTACGCGACGACCCTGTCGATGAGGTTACCCATCGGAGAAGTCCGCCACGGAGAAGCGCAGGGGCCTGCGCTTGTTGGCCAGCGCCAGGGCGATCCGCTGCTCCGCCTTGAGCAGCTCGTCCATGCTGCGGTAAGTGACCGTGCGGTCCGCCTGGCGCACGGTCAACTCGCCGGTGGCAATGGCCCGGCGAACGGCGTCAAGATCGACCTGGGTGAAGGACATGCAGGCGAGCATGCCGCTGGGGGATTCGCATTTTAAGGCAAAAATTGCGAATAAATTTCAGAGCACCCATTCATCCGAGCCCAGCCCGGGCGAGCGCTTGCGGCGTACCTGCCCAGAGCGCCAGCGATACACGGTGCTCACATGCACGCCGACCTTGCGTGCGACGGCCTCCGGATCCGAGCCCTGGCCGAGCAGATCGAGCGCCATCTGACGATCGTTGATGCGCCCCTCGCCGGGAATGTAATGTTTGTCCGGGCCGAAGTCCCGCCGCAGCATGGTCTCCACGCGCTGCGCGATGGCCTCGCCGTCCTCGCGCGCGAGGTGCCGCTCCTGCGCCGCCTCCACGATGGTGGCCCGGATGGCATCGAGGATGGCGCAGGCCTCGGTCACAAGACCCAGTCGTCAGAGCCGAGACCACTGCGCCGCGGCCGCGGCCGCTGGCGCTTCGTGGCTGTCGCAGCCACGGTTCCCCGTGGAACATCCCCCGGCTCTGTCTTGTCCCTGGGTTTGGTCGAGCCCTCAGAGAACAGATCCGCCTGCAGGATCCGCTTCTCGAGCGCATCCCACTGCGCCGGTGTCATCAGATGCGTCTTGCGGCTGCGGGCGGCATGCAGGGCATAGACCTCACAGTCCAGGAACTCGTTGGGCTTGCCGGCTTTTTGCTGCCATACCAGCTTGCCGCGGTGCCGGCGGCTGGGCGCCTTGACCTCCGCCAGCAGCTGGTCGAAGTAATCGGCCCTCACGTTTTTGAACCAGTGCATCCGCCCGGGCCCGTCGCCGCGCAGGTTGATTCGCCCGGTGTTCTCCTGGCCGCCTAGGATCAGGTCCTTGGCCTTGGAGGTTCCGACCATGTAGGGCCGAAGGCCGTACTTGGCGGCCTTGGTCGGGCGCATGGGGTCGATGGATCGGCGCGATGGGACGGTGTAGATCTCGCGGCTGCCGTCCCGCTCGCTGTCTCCCTTGCCGGCCATGATGTAGTCACGCAGGTGCGGGTACTTGCGCTGCATCGTGCGCACGAAGTCGTAAACCGCGTCGTTGGTGTTGCCGTCCGAGGAGTCCAGCGTCATGGCCGAGACGAACATCTCACGCCCGTTGACGTGCTGGACCGGGCTGAATAACCGGGCCTCCAGGTGCTCCCACACGGGATCCTTGCGGTCGTTCACCACGCCATACATCTCGTCGGCGTACAGGAGCCACGATTCCTCGCCACGCCCCCAGGCCTTGAGCTTGACCGCGATCCGGTCGTGCTGGAAGTCGACGCCGGCGGTGATGAGCAGCCCGCCTTCCTGAACCTGCAGCGGCGGGTAGTCCTCGGCGCGTTCGGCCAGGACTTCCGCTTCCACTTGGCCGGCGGTGTACTCGTAGGGCAGGCCCTCGGTGGAGTTGACGAACGCGATCAGGTCGCCCTCGTCACCCTCGGTGGCCAGCTTGTGCTTCGCCGCCAGATACTTGCGTGCCAAGGCCACGACGCGCGAGGCCTTCCAGCCCGCGAGCAGCTCCGGGATGTGGAATCCGGCCACGCCGTTGAATTGCTTGCCGGCAACCCAGCGACCCACGTGCACGTTCGCGATGCGCTGGTCGTCGCTCCACACGCATCCGCAATGCGGGCAAGCGTAGCGCGCGGACTCCGGGACTCCTGGGCCGTAGACCGGATCCTGCCGGGCCGGGTCTTCGTCCAGCGCCACGTTCTCCCAGGTGAGGACGTGTTCGTCGCCGCACTCGTGGCAGGGCACCATGAGACGGCGCTGGTCCGACATCTCGTAGGCCGCCTCGACAGCGGACAGGCCCTTGATTGTCGGCGTGCCCCCGTAGAGCATGAAGGCGTCGTCGTAGGTTTTCTTCCGTTCCTCGAGCAGCTTGATCGTGTCGCCCTGGCCCTTGACGTTGGTGTTTGCGTCGTCCGGCTCCTCCACGGCAACGAACGGCGCCGGCGTGGATTTCACCGAACTGGGCGAGTTCGATCCCACTAGCTTCAAGAACCCGCCCGGGAACTTCTTGAACAACGCCCGGTTCCCGTCCTTGCGGGCCCGCAGATCGACAAGGTCGCAGAGCACGGGAGTGCTCTTGACCATGGGCGCGAACTTCTCGTCGGCGTACTCCCTGGCGGCGCCCTCCTTGGGGAACATCAGGACCATCGGCGTCGGGCAGGTGTGGATCCGCCGGCCGATCACGTTGTTCAACACCCCGGAGGTCCACGCCACCTGCGCGGCCTTCATGGCCACCACCATCTCCACGTTCGGGTCGTCGCAGGCCTCAAGGATCCCCCGGACCCAGGGTGTGACCTCGGACCGGTACTTGCCCGGGCGGCCGGTCTCCTCGGACGACAGGAACCGATACTTCTCCGCCCACTCGAGCGTGCCGATCCGCTCAGGAGGCGCGAACCGCACCATCGCGCGCGACACCCGCTTCGCCACCGCACGCTGCATCTGCACGCGAAGGTGCGGCGACAAGTCGCGCGGCCGGTAGGCCTGCAGGGGCATGACCGCGCTCATTCATCAACCTCTTCGACAACTGGCAGCTCTTCGACGTCATCAATCTCCGGCGCCGCATGGTATTCACTGAGGCGGGTCAGGGCCTCGTCGGTGATCGGGTCCACGATCCGAAGGTCCAGATCGATGTCGTAGCGCTGGTCGATCTCGGGCTTGATCCGTCTGCCCAGCCCCAGGATCACTCCACGGGCTGCCAGCACTGCGTGCTCCCACATCGAGTCCGCGGCGATGGCCTCGGCCAGCTCGTCGCAGTTGCGCATCAGCTCAAGCTCCAGGCGATCACCCTGCAGCCGCTCCAGTCGTTCCTTCTGGCTCTCCCGCTTTTCCCCGGCCAGAAGCTGCTGCAGTCGCCACTCAATCACCTCCGCCGTGTCGTACTGGTTGTCGTGCCCGCGATCCGCCAGGTGTCGCACCGGCATCCCTTTCTGTTGCCAGTCCGTCACGGTCCGCTGCGAGACTCCCATGATCTCAGCCAGCTGCCTCTTGTTGACCACCAACCCCGACACGCTCAAACTAACCCCTTGAATCCACTAGGTAAGGAAGCCAAAGCCCCAGCCATATCT
>JBJHBY010000049.1:0-17407 GCA_050485745.1 Gammaproteobacteria bacterium
GCCGTAGTCGGTGAGGTTGGTGACGCGCGCCTTGACCCGGGTGTTCTCCGGGTAGCGGCGGGTGATGTCGACCCAGGGGTCGTCGCCCAGCTGCTTCAGGCCCAGGGAAACGCGGTTGCGCTCGCGGTCGAACTTGAGGATCTTGACATCGATCTCGTCGCCCACGGCCACGATTTCGCCCGGGTGCTTGATGCGCTTCCAGGCCATGTCGGTGATGTGCAGCAGGCCATCGACGCCACCCAGGTCGACGAACGCACCGTAATCGGTGAGGTTCTTGACGATACCCTTGATGACCATACCTTCCTGCAGGCTGCCCAGCAGGGCCTCGCGCTCGGCGCTGTTGGCCTTCTCCAGCACGGCACGACGGGACACGACCACGTTGTTGCGCTTCTGGTCGAGCTTGATCACCTTGAAGTCGAGAACCTTGCCCTCGAGGTGGGCGGTGTCGCGCACCGGGCGCACATCGACCAGCGAACCGGGCAGGAACGCGCGAATGGTGTTGATGTCGACGGTGAAGCCACCCTTGACCTTGCCGGTGAGCATCCCCTTGACCACGTCCTCTGCCTCGAAGGCCTTTTCCAGCTCCTTCCAGGACTCGGCACGCTTTGCTTTCTCGCGGGAGAGACGGGTCTCGCCCCAGCCGTCTTCCACGGCTTCCAGGGCGACCTGGACCTCGTCACCGATGTTGAGCTCGAAACTGCCACCGTCCTCGAGGAACTGCGCCTTGGGAATCACACCCTCGGACTTGAGGCCGGCATGCACGGTGACCCAGTCATCATCGATGTCGATCACCACACCCGTGACGATGGCGCCCGGGTGCATTTCAATCGTCTTCAGACTCTCTTCGAAAAGTTCAGCAAAGCTTTCGCTCATTACGCGTTACCTGATGTAGTTGTGGCAGTGTCATTACCGCCGACATAACCGCACCACCAGCTGGCACGGGTCTGCTTGCAATCCCCACTCCCGGCGACAGCTGGTGTTTCGCCGGGAGCGAGCCCTGTTACCCCCGCCATGCGGAGGGCGACAATCTCAAACAAGCCCCCTCGCCTGCACTGCCTCAAGCACGCGAGAGAGCACCGCTTCGACATCCAGCGCCGTGCTGTCAATCAGCACGGCATCCGCCGCGGGGCGCAGTGGCGCCACCTCGCGGTCGCGGTCGCGCTGGTCACGGGCGCGGATGTCCTCTAAAAGGGTCGCGAGGCTAACATTTTCGCCCTTGTTTTTCAACTGCTTATATCGGCGATCTGCACGGGCCTCGGCACTGGCTGTCAGAAACACCTTGAGCGGCGCATCGGGGAATACCACCGTGCCCATGTCGCGGCCATCGGCCACCAGCCCCGGCGCCCGGGCAAAAGCTCGCTGCAGGTCGTGCAGGGCCTCCCGAACCGCCTCGTGGATGGCTACATGGGAGGCATAACCACCGGAAACCTCGCTGCGCACATCGGCGGTGACATCGCGGCCATCCAGCAGGATATTCACCGGCTCCCCCGGGGCCCCGGGCAGGAAGCGCACGTCCAGGGCACGCGCCAGGCGGGCCAGGGCCCCGGCGTCGTCGAAGGCAATGCCCCGCTCCACCGCCGCCAGACCCACCAGGCGGTAGAGGGCGCCGCTGTCGAGCAGGTGCCAGCCCAGACGGTTGGACAGCAACTGGCAGAGGGTTCCCTTACCGGAGCCGCTGGGCCCGTCTATGGTCACCACCGGCACCGGCAGGCTCATCAGCCCTGCTCCTGGATGCGCAGGCCGGCGCCCGCGGCCAGTTGTACGAAACCGGGAAAGGACGTGGCCACATTGGCACAGTCGCGCACCCGCACCGCGGCGCTGGCACGCAGGGCGGCAACGGCAAAGGACATGGCGATACGATGATCGTGGTGGCAGTCGACCTCGCCACCGCCAAAGCCCTCGCCGCCCTCGATGACGATGCCGTCCGGGGTCGGCTCTGCGCTGACTCCCAGAATGTGCAGGCCGTCGGCCATGGCCTGGATGCGATCGCTCTCCTTGACCCGCAACTCCTCGGCCCCGCGCAGCACGGTACGCCCCCCGGCACAGGCCGCGGCGACGAAAATCGCCGGGAATTCGTCGATCGCCAGGGGCACCAGCGCCTCGGGGATATCAATGCCGCGCAGGGGCGCGTGGCGCACGCGCAGGTCCGCCACCGGCTCACCGCCGATCTCCCGCAGGTTCTGCAGCTCGATATCCGCGCCCATCAGGCGCAGGATATCGATGATGCCGGTGCGGGTGGGGTTGACGCCGACATGCTGCAGGGTCACATCGGAACCCGGTGCGATCGCCGCGGCGACCATAAAGAAAGCCGCGGAGGAAATGTCCGCCGGTACGTCAATCTGCGTGCCACGCAGGCGCCCGCCACCCTGCAGGCTGGCACTGGCACCCTGGCGCTGCACCGCATAGCCAAACCCGGCCAGCATGCGCTCGGTGTGGTCGCGGGTCGGGGCCGGTTCGGTGACGCGGGTCTCGCCCTCGGCATAGAGGCCCGCCAGCAGCACGCAGGATTTGACCTGGGCACTGGCGACCGGCAGCGTATAGTCGATGGCGCGCAGGGCACCCTGGCCGCGCACGGTCAGCGGTGGCGTGCCACGCTCGCCGGTGGTCTCGACCACCGCGCCCATCTGCCGCAGGGGCGCGGCAACGCGCTCCATCGGCCGCTTCGACAGGGATACATCGCCGGTCATCACGGAGGTGAAATCCTGCCCCGCCAGCAGCCCCGCCAGCAGGCGCATGGAGGTTCCGGAGTTACCCAGATCCAGCGCCGCGGCGGGTGCGCGCAGGCCACGCAGGCCGACGCCCTCGATGCGCACGCGCCCACCCTCGGGGCCTTGAATGCGCACGCCCATGGCGCGAAAGGCATTGAGGGTAGCCAGGGCATCCTCGCCCTCAAGGAAGCCGGTGACTTCGGTTACGCCCTCGGCAATCGAGCCCAGCATGATGCTGCGATGGGAGATGGACTTGTCGCCGGGCACCCGGAGAGTGCCCCGGATGCTGCCACCGGGTTGTACCAGAAAATCCACGATGTCGGTTCTCTCAATCAAATCCTGTTGGCCACCCACCCGCAGCGGCCACTATTCCTGGTGGCGCGCCCGCGCCGCGGGTGCCTGCTGCAGGAAGCGCTCCCGGGCAGCCCGGGCACGCTCGAAGGCGGCCATTATGGCGGCGCCATCGCTGGCGTCAATGGCGCTGCGCAGATCGCGCAAATGGCCGGAGAAATCATCCATGGCCGCCAGCAGGGCCTCGCGGTTGGCCAGGGCGATGTCGCGCCACATGGTCGGATCCGAGGACGCAATGCGGGTGAAGTCGCGAAAACCGCCGGCGGCAAAGCGGAAAATGTCCTCGCCGCGGGGGCTGGAGGCCAGGGCATCCACCAGGGTAAAGGCCAGCACATGGGGCAAATGGCTGGTGTTGGCCAGCACCGCATCGTGATCCGCCACCGGCATCGACACCACCTCGGCGCCGGTCTCCACCCACATGCTGGTGACCTGTTGCGTCGCCCCGGCGGCGGTTTCCGGCAGCGGTGTGAGAATCACCCGGTGTGCCTGAAACAGGTCGGCGCGGGCTGCGGCCACGCCGCTGCGCTCGGAACCGGCAATCGGGTGGGCCGGCACGAAGCAGGCCGGCAAACCACCAAAGGCGCGCGCCACGGCGGCAACGATATTGCCCTTGACGCTGGCCACATCGGTGAGAATGGCATCCGGCGCCAGCAGGCCGGGCAGCTGGGCAATCACGTCCTCGGCGATCAGGGTGGGGGTTGCCACCACCACCATATCGGCATCGCGCACCGCCTCGGCCAGATCGAGGCTGAAGCGATCGATAACGCCGAGCGCCAGGCCCTCCTGCAGGGAGCTCTCGCGCCGGCCCCAGCCCACCACCTCGTCGACCGCGCCACGCGCCTTCAGCGCCGCGGCGAGCGAGCCGCCGATCAGGCCGAGGCCGAGAATCGCCAGGCGACGCAGGCGCAGGCTCATGCCAGCACCCGCTGGAGTGCAGAGAGCAAGGCCGCGTTTTCATCGGCCAGGCCGATGGACACGCGCAGGTGCCGCGGCATGTCGTAGACCCCGACAGGGCGCACGATCACGCCCTCGCGCAGCAGGGCCTGGTAGAGCGCCGCCGCCTCGCGCTCGAACTCCACCGCGATGAAGTTGCCGACCGAGGGAATCCAGCGCAGCCCCAGGCGCTCCAGCCCGGCTTCCAGCTGCGCCATGCCTTCGCGGTTCACGCGCACGCTGTCGCGCAGGTAGTCGGCATCGTCCAGCGCCGCCGCCGCGGCGGCCAGACCGGCGGAGGTCACATTGAAGGGCGCGCGCACGCGGTTGAGCAGGTCTGCGATCTGCGGGTTGGACAGGCTGTAGCCGACGCGCAGGGCGGCCAGCCCATAGGCCTTGGAGAAGGTCCGGGTCACCACCAGGTTGGGGTGCTGCCGCAGCAGGGCCAGGGCATCGGGGAACTCCGGCGCCTCGACGTATTCGTTGTAGGCCTCGTCCAGCACCACCACCACGTGCTCGGGCACACGCTGCAGGAAGCGCTCGAGCTCCGCCCGGGGCACCCAGGTGCCGGTCGGGTTGTTCGGGTTGGCGATGAACACCACCCGGGTATCCGCCTCGATAGCCGCGGCCATGGCGTCGAGATCATGCCCCCAGTCCCTTGCCGGCGTGACCAGGGCACGGGCGCCGCAGGCCTGCACCGCGATCGGGTAGACCACGAAGGCATGGCGCGAGTACACCGCCGAGGTACCCGGGCCGAGAAAGGCCCGGGCAATCAGGTCGAGCACATCGTTGGAGCCGTTGCCCAGCACCAGCTGCGACGGCTCCACATCGAGGCGCTGCGCCAGCTTGCCCTTGAGCAGGTAGCCGCTGCTGTCGGGATAGCGATGGCTGCCGGCCAGTGCCACGCGCGCCGCCTCCAGCGCCAGCGGACTGGGGCCCAGGGGGTTCTCGTTGCTGGCCAGCTTGACCACGCGTTCCAGGCCCAGCTCGCGCTGCACCTCCTCGATCGGCTTGCCCGGCTGGTAGGGCGTCAGACCCTGCACCCCGGGGCTGGCCAGGGCGATGAAATCACAGCTCACACACGTCTCCGCTGTCGTGATTGGAAACCGCCGGCTCAGAGCACCGCGCGGGGGTAGGAGCCAAGCGGCTTCATCAGGATGGATTGCTCTTCGAGCTGCGCCAGCACCCGCGCCACTGGCTCGTCCTGCTGATGCCCCTCGAACTCGATAAAGAATACATAGGCCCAGTTCTGCGTGCGCGATGGCCGGGTATCGATGCGGGTCAGGCTGATGCCCTCGCGCTGGAAGGGTTCGAGCAGGCGGAACAACGCCCCGGGGCGATTGTGGGTCGACACCACCAGCGAGGTCTTGTCGGCACCGCTCGGCGCCACCGCTTCGCGGCCGATGACCAGAAAGCGGGTGGAATTGTTGGGGTAGTCCTGGATGTTCTGCGCCAGGGGCATGAGGCCGTACTGCTCCGCCGCCATGCTGCCCGCCACCGCGGCCACGCCCTGCCCCGCCGCCGCCAGCCGCGCCGCCTCGCCATTGCTCGACACCGCCTCGCGCTCGACCCCGGGCCAGTGCTGGTCCAGCCACTGCCGGCATTGGGCCAGAGCTTGCTGGTGGGCGAGGATGCGCGTGACTTTTTCCGCCGGGGTGTGCGCGGGCGCCAGCAGGTGCAACTGGATTTTCATTTCCACCTCGCCGCAAATCTTCAGCGGCGAATTGATGAAGTTGTCCAGGGTGTGGCTGACCATGCCCTCCGTGGAGTTCTCCACCGGCACCACGCCGTAGTTGCACTGTCCGGATTCCACCTGCTGGAACACCTGGCCGATGGTCGCCTGGGGCTGGCTCAGCACGGCGTGGCCGAAGTGCTTGATCGCCGCGGCCTGGGTGAAGGTGCCCTCGGGCCCGAGATAGGCCACTTCCATCGGCCGCTCCAGTGCCAGGCAGGCGGACATGATCTCGCGGAACAAATGCGCCACCGTGCGATCATCGAGAGGGCCGGGATTGCCCGCCATGACCTTGCGCAGCACCTGCGCCTCGCGCTCAGGGCGATAGAACAGCACCGCGGACAGGTCGGCACTGCCGTTCTCGCGCTCGTAGGCGGCCAGCTTGGCACTGGCGACCTGCTGCGCCACACCGGCGCGTTCGCTGATCAGCCGCAGCAGTTCCGTATCGATTGCGTCGATGCGCTGGCGCAGGTCATCGAGGCCCGGCAGATCGCTCATGCTGTGTCCTTTCTCCCGCTCCACACGTTTCCGGTCTACCTGTTCCACCTGTGGGTCCGTGTCTTTCACGCCAGGGCTCAGCCCTTGCGCGCGACAAAGTCCTTCATGAAGTCGATCAGGGCGTCGACCGCGGCCTCGGGCACGGCATTGTAGAGGCTGGCGCGCATACCGCCGACCGAACGGTGCCCCTTGAGGTTGAGCAGGCCTGCGGCCTCGGCCTCCTCGAGAAACGGCTTGTCGAGGTTGTGATCGTGGAGGATAAAGGGCACGTTCATCAGCGAGCGGCACTCCGGGTCCACCGGGTTGGAATAGAAGCCGCTGCCATCGATGTAGCTGTACAGTTTTTCCGCCTTGCGGCGGTTGATCGCCTCCATGGCCTCCAGCCCGCCCAGCTCCTTCAGCCACTGGAACACCAGACCGGCCAGGTACCAGGCAAAGGTCGGGGGCGTGTTGTACATGGATTCGTTGTCCGCCGCGACCTTGTAGTCGAGCATGGTCGGGCAGCTGGCGCGGGCGCGGCCGAGCAGGTCGTTGCGCACGATCACGATGGTCAGGCCCGCCGGGCCGATGTTCTTCTGCGCGCCGGCATAGATGAGACCGAATTTCGACACGTCGATCGGGCGCGACAGGATGGTCGAGGACATATCCGCCACCAGCGGCGCATCCACTTCCGGCGTCCACAGGAACTCGACGCCGCCGATGGTTTCGTTCGGGGTGTAGTGCAGGTAGGCGGCATCCTTCGACAGCTGCCAGCTGTCCCGCGCGGGGATGGTGCTGAAGTTGCTCGCCTCGGCGCTGGCCGCGACATTGACGCTGCCGAAACGCTTTGCCTCTGCGATCGCTTTCTTCGACCACTGCCCGGTGTTGATGTAATCCGCAACGCCGCCCTCCGGCAGCAGGTTCAGCGGAATGGCCGCGAACTGGGCGCTGGCCCCCCCCTGCAGGAACAGCACGGAATAATCATCGGGAATGGCGAGCAGCTCACGCAGGTCGCGCTCCGCCCAGGCGGCGATGCCGACCATCTCGTGGGAGCGGTGGCTCATTTCCATCACCGACAGGCCGTGGCCCTGCCAGTCGAGCAGTTCGTCCCGGGCGCGTGCCAGAACCGGCTCCGGCAGTGCTGCCGGGCCCGCACAGAAATTGTATTTGCGTGTCATGCCATGATCTCGCTGGTCGTTGATTCCGGGTGACGGCCTGGCGGGGGCTCAGGCGTCCGTGTCCTGTTCAGGTCCCTGCTCCGCTTCGGCTGGCGAGGCTGCGACTTCGCCGTCGCTGCCTTCAGGCAGTACATCGGCATCGCTCAGCTCCGTTTCCTCGATGCGCTCCACGCCGACCAGGTTCTCGCCCTCCTTGAGGCGAATCACCCGCACGCCCTGGGTGTTGCGGCTGAGCAGTGAAATCTCATCGGTGCGGGTGCGCACCAGGGTGCCCTGGTCGGTGATCAGCATCAGCTCGTCACCGTCGAACACCTGCACCGCGCCCACCAGGGCGCCGTTGCGATCACTGGCCTGCATGGCGATCACGCCCTTGGTACCGCGGCCCTTGGTGGGGAATTCCTCCACCGGGGTGCGCTTGCCATAGCCGTTCTCGCTCACGGTCAGTACGCGGCCCTCGGGCTGCGGGATGATCAGCGCCAGCACGCGCTGCCCCGGCTCCAGGCTGATGCCGCGCACACCGCGGGCGGTACGGCCCATGGAGCGCACCGCGTCCTCGGCAAAGCGTACCGACTTGCCGCCGGAGGACAGCAACATCACATCGCAGGAGCCATCGGTGATGGCGGTACCCACCAGCCAGTCACCCTCGTCCAGTTCGATGGCGCGCAGACCCACGCTGCGCGGCCGCGAGTAGTCGACCAGTTTGGTCTTCTTCACGGTGCCGTCGGCGGTGGCAAAGAAGATGAAGTGATCGTCGAGGTATTCACTGACACGCAGGATATTGGTGATGCGCTCACCCTCGTCCAGGGGCAGCAGGTTCACCATCGGGCGGCCGCGGGAGTTCCGCCCCGCCACCGGAATCTGGTACACCTTGAGCCAGTACACCTTGCCCACACTGGTGAAGCAGAGAATGGTGTCGTGGGTGCTGGCGATCAGCAGGTGCTCGACGAAGTCCTCATCCTTGACCGCGGTGGCGGACTTGCCCATGCCGCCGCGGCGCTGGGCCTGGTAGGCATCGAGGGGCTGGGACTTGGCGTAACCCCCGTGGGAGATGGTGACGACGCGGTCTTCCTCGGTGATCAGGTCCTCGACGGTGAGGTCCAGGCGCGAGGCGGTGATCTCGCTGCGGCGCTCGTCGCCGTACTCCGCCACCACCTGCTCCAGTTCCTCGCGAATCACTGCGCGCAGGCGCTCCGGGTCGCCGAGAATTTGCAGGTAGCTGCTGATCTCCTCGAGTTTTTCCTTGTATTCGGCCAGCAGCTTTTCATGCTCCAGGCCGGTCAGTTTCTGCAGACGCAGGTCGAGAATCGCCTGCACCTGGCCCGGGGACAGGTGATAACGCCCGTCGCGCAGGCCGTACTCGGGTTCGAGGTCATCCGGGCGGCAGGCGGTGTCGCCGGCCCGCTCCAGCATCGCCATCACATCGCCCGGCTCCCAGGCGCGGGCCAGCAGGCGCTCGCGCGCCTCCTGTGCGGTGGCGGAGGCACGGATCAGCTCGATCACCGGGTCGATATTGGAAATCGCGACCGCCAGACCCTCGAGGATGTGGCCACGCTCCCGCGCTTTCCGCAGCAGGTACACGGTGCGCCGCGTCACAACCTCGCGGCGGTGGCGCAGGAACAGCTCCAGCAACTCCTTCAGGTTGAGCACCCGCGGCTGGTTGTCCACCAGCGCCACGATATTGATGCCGAACACGCTTTCGAGCTGGGTCTGGGCGTACAGGTTGTTCAGCACCACGTCGCCGGATTCACCGCGCTTGAGCTCGATCACCACGCGCAGACCGTCCTTGTCGGACTCATCGCGCAGCTCACTGATGCCCTCGATCTTCTTTTCCTTGACCAGCTCGGCGATCTTCTCGATCAGCCGCGCCTTGTTCACCATGTAGGGGATTTCGTGGACGATAATCGTCTCGCGGCTGGTCTTCTCGTCGACCTCGACCTCGGCGCGGGCGCGCACGTAGATGCGGCCACGGCCGGTGCGGTAGGCCTGCACGATGCCGGCGCGGCCATTGATGATGCCCCCGGTGGGGAAATCCGGCCCGGGGATGTGCTGCATCAGGGCATCGACGTCGATGTCCTCGTCATCCAGCATGGCCAGGCAGCCGCTGACCACCTCGCGCAGGTTGTGCGGCGGAATGTTGGTGGCCATGCCCACCGCGATACCCGAGGAGCCGTTGATCAGCAGGTTCGGCACCTTGGTCGGCATGACTTCGGGGATGCGCTCGGTGCCGTCGTAGTTGTCGACCCAATCGACGGTTTCCTTTTCCAGATCGGCCAGCAGTTCATGGGCGATCTTCTGCATGCGGATCTCGGTATAGCGCATCGCCGCCGCCGAGTCGCCATCGATGGAGCCGAAGTTGCCCTGCCCGTCCACCAGCATGTAGCGCAGGGAAAACGGCTGGGCCATGCGCACGATGGTCTCGTACACCGCGGAATCGCCATGGGGGTGGTACTTACCGATGACGTCGCCGACCACCCGCGCCGATTTCTTGTAGGCCTTGTTGTAGTCGTTGCCCAGCTCGCGCATGGCAAAAAGCACGCGCCGGTGCACCGGCTTGAGGCCATCGCGCACATCCGGCAGGGCGCGCCCGACGATGACGCTCATGGCGTAATCGAGATAAGACTGCTTGAGTTCGTCCTCGATGTTGATCGGCAGGATTTCTTTGGCGATTTCACCCATGGGGCTGGTATTCCTTATCATGGACCGCGGCCTGGTGCCAGCGGCAGGGAGGGGCTGCCGCCCGCCTCACAAGGCGGTGGCGCGGGCACCGATCGGGGCCCGCCCCCTGACTCGCACACAAGGGCGGAATCATACCATATATCAAGACGATACCCAGAGCCCGGAGACCCATCGCGACGCCCATCCCGTGTATACTGCGCCACCGCCGGCCCGGACCCTGTCAACGCGGAGTATTCCCATGCCCGAAACCCCAGCAGCAGGCACCGACACCCTCATCGACACACTGGTTCACCCGCGCTGGATCATCCCCGTGGAGCCCTTCGACCAGGTGCTCGAAGGCCACAGCCTGGCCATCGCCGACGGCCGCATCCACGCCATCCTGCCCAGCGCCGAGGCCCGCGCCCTGCCCGCGCGGCAGCACATCGAGCTGCCGCGGCACGCGCTGCTGCCAGGCCTGGTCAACGCCCATGGCCACGCAGCCATGAGCCTGCTGCGCGGCTACGCCGACGATCACCCGCTGCACACCTGGCTGAACGACCACATCTGGCCCGCCGAGGGGCGCTGGGTCAACGATCGTTTCGTCCACGACGGCGCACAGCTGGCGGTGGCGGAGATGCTGCGCTCCGGAACCACCACCTTCTCGGATATGTATTTCTTCCCGGAAGAGACCGCACGGGTGGCCGCGACCACAGGGCTGCGCGCCCAGATCGCCTTTCCCGTGTTCGACTTTCCCAGCAACTGGGGCAGCGGGCCCGACGAGTACATCGCCAAGGGCCTGACCCTGCGCGATGACTACAAACACAACCCACTGGTGCAGGTGGTCTTCGGCCCCCACGCCCCCTACACCGTCAGCGACGGCCCGCTGCAGCGCATTGCCACCCTTGCCGCGGAGCTGGATGCAGGCATCCACATCCATGTGCACGAGACCCAGCGCGAAGTCAGCGACGCCCTCGCCGCCAGCGGTGAACGCCCCCTGGCACGACTGCACCAGCTCGGCCTGTTGAGCCCGCGTACCCAGTGCGTACACGCCGTAGCCCTGGACGCCAGCGACATCGAGCTGCTGGCGGAGAACAACTGCCACGTAGTGCACTGCCCGGAATCCAACCTGAAGCTGGCCAGCGGCTTCTGCCCGGTGCAGACCCTGCTGGACAGCGGCGTCAATGTCGCCATCGGCACCGATGGCGCCGCCTCAAACAACGACCTGGACCTGTTCGGCGAACTGCACACCGCGGCCCTGCTGGCCAAGGCTGTCGCCGGCGATGCCAGCGCCCTGCCCGCCCACGCTGCCCTGCGCATGGCCACCCTGAGCGGCGCCCGCGCCCTGGGTCTGGACGAAGAGATCGGCAGCCTGCTGCCGGGCAAGGCCGCGGATCTGATTGCGGTCGACCTGGGTGAACTGGAAAACCAGCCCAGCTTCGAGCCCGTATCCCAGCTGGTGTACACCCACGTGGGCAGCCGCGTGAGCCACGCCTGGGTGGCCGGGCGCCTGTTGCTGGAGCAGCGCCGCCTGACCACGATCGATACCGAAAGCCTGCGCGCCCGTGTGGCACACTGGCAGCAGCTGATGACAAAGGGCTGAAGCATGACTACCGACCGCGCCCGCCACGACAACGTGGACGCCGCCGAGATCGCCAAGTTCGAGGCCCTGGCCCACCGCTGGTGGGACCCGGAATCCGAGTTCAGGCCCCTGCACGACATCAACCCCCTGCGCGCCAACTACATCGATGAGCGCTCGCCGGTCGCGGGCAAGCGCCTGCTCGATGTCGGCTGTGGCGGCGGCCTGCTGAGCGAGGCCATGGCCCGTCGCGGTGCCCGCGTCACCGGCATCGACCTGGGCGAGGCCCCCCTCGGTGTGGCGCGCCTGCACCAGCTCGAGAGCGGCCTGGACATCGACTACCGGCACATCAGCGCGGAACAACTGGCGGACGAAGCCGCTGAACAGTACGACGTGGTCACCTGCCTGGAAATGCTCGAGCACGTGCCCGACCCCGGCGCCGTGGTGGCTGCCTGCGCACGCCTGTGCAAGCCCGGCGGCCACCTGTATTTCTCCACCATCAACCGCAATCCCAAGGCCTTTCTGTTCGCCATCGTTGGCGCCGAGTACATCCTGCGCCTGCTGCCCCGGGGCACCCACGACTACGCACGCCTGATCCGCCCCTCGGAGCTGGCCGCCTGGCTGCGCGCCGCCGGTCTCGACCTGGCCGAGCTCACCGGCATGCTCTACAACCCGCTCACCCGGCAATACCGTTTGCACCCGCGGGATGTCAGCGTCAATTACCTGGTGCATGTGCGCAAGCCGGAGCAGCCGGCAACGAGCGGGCCTGCGCGGGGATGAGCAACACGATGCGATCACCGCCCCGGGCCCTGCTGTTCGACCTCGACGGCACCCTGCTCGACACCGCGCCGGACTTCGAAGCGGTGCTCAATGCCATGCGCGCGGACCGCAACCTGCCGCCGCTGGCCGCCGCGCGGGTGCGGGAGACCGTCTCCGATGGCGCCCGCGCCCTGGTCACCCTCGGCTTTGGCCTGGCCGAGGACGACGCCGGCTTTGAGGTACTGCGCCAGGAACTGCTGGCCCGCTACGCCGATCACCTGGCGGTGCATACCCGCCTGTTCCCGGGTATGGATGGAGTCCTCGATGCCCTCGACGCCCGCGGGCTGCACTGGGGCATCGTCACCAACAAGCCCAGCCTGTATGCCACGCCCCTGGTGGATGCCCTCGGCCTGGCCAGCCGCTGCCAGGCACTGATCTGCCCGGACCATGTGCGCCAGCGCAAGCCGGACCCGGAGGGCTTGCTGCTGGCCTGCCGGCAGATCGGTATCGAGCCGACTCAGGCCCTGTACGCCGGCGACCACCGCCGCGATATCGAGGCCGGCCGCAACGCGGGCATGCGAACCATCGCCTGCGCCTACGGCTATGTGCACCAGGACGAGCCCGCCACGCAATGGGCCGCGGACTGGACGGTGCAGGAGGCGCGGGAAATCCTGTCGGTGCTGGGTGAACTGGGCTGCTGAGCACGCCAGCACCGCCAACCCCGGCATCGAATCGACTTTAAAATACTTATTTAATAGATTGATTAAAAGAGGTTTATTTGATGAATACGCTGGAGACTCCGTGGCACTATCAGGCTCGTCCCGACCTGCTGGCAGGACGGGTGATCCTGGTCACGGGTGCCGGGGATGGCATCGGCCGCTGCGCTGCCCTGAGCTTTGCCCGCCACGGCGCCAGCGTGATCCTGGCCGGAAAGACCGTGGAAAAACTGGAAGCGGTGTACGACGCCATCGAGGCCGACGGCCTGCCCCAGCCCGCCATCTATCCGATCCATTTCAAGGGCGCCAGCCCCGACGACTACTCCACGATGGCGGCGGCCATGGAGCGGGAGTTCGGCCGGCTCGACGGCCTGCTGCACAACGCCGGCATCCTCGGGCCGCGCAGCAGCATCGAGCACACCCGGCCGGCGAGCTGGGATGAAGTCCTGCAGGTCAACCTGACCGCACCGTTCCTGCTCAGCCAGGCCATGCTGCCCCTGCTGCGCCAGTCGCAGGATGCCTCGGTGGTGTTCACCAGTTCCGGGGTCGGCCGTCGCGGCCGCGCCTACTGGGGCGCCTACGCCGTATCCAAGTTCGGCATCGAGGGCCTGAGCCAGGTACTGGCCCAGGAGCTGGAAAACACCGACGGCATCCGCGTCAACAGCCTCAACCCGGGGGCCACCAACACGCAGATGCGCCGCAGCGCCTACCCGGCGGAGGACCCGGCCAGCAACCCCGTGCCCGAGGCCCTGATGCCGGCCTACCTCTATTTGATGGGCCCGGACAGCCGCGGCGTCACCGGCCAGCAGCTCAGCGCACAGCCGCCGCGCGGCTGAGTCCGGGCAGGCGCCACCGCCTCAGCCGGATACCTGCTCCGGATAACGCCGCCGCGCCATCTCGCGCAGACCTTCGCGCCAGCTCACCGTGCAGGGCCCGGTGAAGCTCATACGCCGCGCGGAATCGGTGAGCCGTGACGGAATCGATGCCCCGGATTCGACAAACTGCGGCGTCTTGCCGACCAGCTCGCCCAGATAACGACACCACTCCGCCATATCCACCGCCTCGTCACCACCCCAGTTCACGATCGTGGCAGGGGTTCCGGCAGCGGCCAGCAGGGCCGGCACCTGGGCATTGATGTCATCCTGATGGATGGGCGAGAACATGGCACGACCACCCGGGGGCAGCGCGATCGGCTGGTCCTGCAGGATGGCATCGAGGTTATAGGCCGGCAAACCACCGTTGCCGGAATACGACACATTCATGCGGGCAATGGTGGTGGGCAGCGCGAATTCCCGTGCGGCAAAGCGCGCTACCGCCTCCTGGGCGATCTTGGAAATCGCATAGGTGGGCGAATAGGGCTGGTGGCTGTCTCCGAGCGGGTCGCTCTCGTGAAACACATGCGCGGGATCGTCGTGGCAGGCGTAGACCGCACAGGTGGACATCACCAGGGCGGCCCGGGCCGAGCGGCAATGACTCATCAGGCGGCCGGTACCCTCGGCATTGACGCGCAGCGCGTGGTCATAATCCAGGCCCTGCTGCTGGAATACGGCGAAGTGCAGCAGGTAATCGAAGTCCTCCGGCAGATCGCCGAAGTCCCCCTGGGCAAGATCGACCTGCCGGGTGATCAAGCCGGCCGCATCGCAGCGCTCGCGGGATCCGGCCTCGGAAAAGCGGGCGATACCCCAGACCTCGTTGTCACGGGCCAGGGCTTCGGCCAGGGGAAAGGCAATCTGCCCGGCCGGGCCGGTCAACAGGATCTTGCAGCCCTGCAGGGCTTCGGGGCGCGACATGACGGGTCTCCATAGCGATGAACAGGAAAGTCCCGCCATCTAAACCCGCGCCGGCGGTGCCGGCAAGAGCATCGCGCCCGGAAGCGGCGGCTGGTTCGATATTCAGGCCGTCGCCCCACCCGCCAACCCGGCCCTACTCCAGCGCGGCAAGCTGCTGGCTGGCCTGCTGCAGCTGGCTGCGCTTCTGCATCAGCGCCTGCTGCTGGCGCTGGATATCGCTGCGCGCCGCGTTGATCTGCTGGCTGGATTGCGTCTGCAGGGTCTGGTGCGCCTGTCGGGCACTGTTCAGGTCCGCATCCAGTTTGGCGATCGCTTCCTGGTACTGGCTGCGGATTTCATCGCTGCTGGCACGCCCCTGCTGGCTGGCCTGTTCACTGATGGCTGCGCTGCGCTGGCGGTAGTCCTGCGTGACCGCGTTGGACTGCTCGCGCCGCTGTGCCAGTGCCGCATTCTCGCGCTGCTTCAGTGCCTCAAGCGTCTGGTTATACCGCGCATCGATGGCCTGGCGCTCCACCTGGAGGCGGGCGTTGGCCTCCGCCGTATACGTGCGGTAATCGGCGCTGCTGAGGGTCGCGCGGGTAGCCTGCAGGTCTGCGTTGTGACGCGCCCGGGCCTGGTTTTGCTGCTCCGTGCGCAGCTGCTGTGCCGCGGTGCGCTCGACGCGAATCGCCTCCATGGCCTGGCGATAAGTGGCCTCGATGCGCTCGTTGGCGGCACGCTGCTCCGCCTGCAGTGCCGCATCCTGTTCGGCACGCCCGGAGCGCTGCTGGGCACTGCTGGCCCGCTGCTCCTCGGAGTACTGCTGGCTCAGGGCGTTGCGCTGCTCCTGGGTACGACGCTGCAGCTCGGCCAGCATCGCATTGGATGCATTGACCTCCTGCATCAGCTTCTGCTGCAGGGCATCGAAAGAAACCACCGCCTTGCGCAGATTCTCATCCTCGCTGGCCACGGCCTTTTCCATGCTACTGATCTCGGAGCGCACTTCCTTCATGAACTTGCGGTAGGCGGAGGTATCCTTCACCACCTGGCGCTGGCCATAACGCGCTGCCGGCCCACCTTCGTCTTCCGGGTAGCCCCCCTCCAGGTGGAACCCCGATTCCCACTTGCCACCGTAATAGACCGACTCGGCCACACCGTGCACCTTGAACTTCTGCCCTTTCTTCTGCACCTGCTCGAGCACATCGGTGCCAAGGATATTGGCTCTGCGCAGGTACAACGCCTCCGCCGGTGAAACCACGGCCTCGAAGCGGATATGCTGCACCGGCTGCACCTCGGTACCCACATTCTGGCTGGCGGTCACCTTGAAACTCCGGACCTCCCAGGGCTGCCAGTTCTCCTTGACGTGGTGTTCAAAATCCCGCCGGATATCTGGCCCGCCCCCACCACCACAGGCCACGAGGCTCAGCAACAGAACCCACAGCATTGAATGACGCACGCAACGAACCATGACGGCTGGACTCCCTGTATATGAAGAAGATAACGTTCGTGAAAAACGCACTGGAGACCTCCCAACCTGCCCCGTTTCAGCGCAGCAGGGCAGGTTCCTGTCACGCGATCCGGAACGGCAACGGCAGCCGCCCCGGCCACAATCCATGGCCGGGGCGGCGATCTCGGAACGGGGAGTGACACTCCAGTCACAATCCGTCGCATCGGCGACGGAACATCCTTTAGCGAGAGCTGATTAGCAATTCTTTCGCCAGAATTTTTTTTGCTTGGCCGTTCAATTCGTTGAGCACAGGTCCAGTGAACCCGCCGGGGAATTCATTGAATTTCTGCAAAGAAAACCGACGCTCACTGCCAGGCCTGGAGCGACAGCGCAGGTTACACCGGGCGACGGCGAGGCCGCAGGTTCAGGCACCCGGCCGCGTGAAATCACGCCGTGCGCGCTCCACGACTGCGCGGCTGTGACAGCCCTCGACGTGATCGTTGACCAGACCCATGGCCTGCATGAAGGAATACACCGTCGTGGGGCCAACAAAGGCCCAGCCCCGCTTCTTGAGGTCCCTGGAAAGCGCTTTGGACACCTCGCTCATGGACACACTCTGCGGTGCGGCCAGGGTCCCGGCAGCGGGCTCCCAGCGCCAGAACCAGGCGGCAAGGGAACTCTCCTGCTCGACCAGCTCAAGGGCGCGGCGCGCGTTGTTGATCGTCGCCTCGATCTTGCCGCGGTGACGCACAATGCCCTCGTTGCGCAACAGTTTCTCGACATCCCGGGCACCGAATCGGGCCACCCGCTGCAGGTCGAAGTCGTGGAAGGCTTCGCGAAAATTGTCGCGCTTGGCGAGGATGGTGCGCCAGCTCAAGCCCGACTGGAACCCCTCCAGGCAGAGCTTTTCAAACAGGCGGCGGTCGTCATCAACCGGGAAGCCCCACTCGCGATCGTGGTAGTCGATGAACTCGGGCGCGGCCGCACTCCAGCGGCAACGCGCCTTGCCGTCTTCTCCGGTCACGGTGGTCGTCATGGGCAACCCCTCCAATAGCTGCGGGTAATGATTGGAATACTGTATATAAAACCAGCCCCGCCTGTACAGC
>JBJHBY010000050.1:0-17352 GCA_050485745.1 Gammaproteobacteria bacterium
GCCGTAGGCTGGGTTAGCGCAAAGCGCGTAACCCAGCGTCCACACCGTCATCGAGCCCCGCACCGAAGTGGGTTCCGGAGCGGCCCCGGGGCACTTCGCAAGCAACTCCCGAAAGCATCCTGGCATAGGGGTGACGCTGGGTTACGCGCTTTGCACTAACCCAGCCTACAGCAGGCGCATCTCCTGCTCCCACGTACGCCACTCCGGCATGACACGCTGCAACAGCGCATAAAAGCCCGGGCCGTGGTTGAACTCGAACAGATGGCAGAGCTCATGGGCGATGACGTAATCGATGCAGCCGACGTGCAGCTTCACCAGCTCCGTGTTCAGGGTAATCACGCCACGCGAGGAGCAACTGCCCCAGCGCCGGCGCATGCGCCGCAGGCGCAGTGGCGGCGGCGCATGCAGCAGTCCGTCAAAGCGCGCTGTCACCCGGGCCAGACGCTCACTGAAGACCTCCAGGGCGTGCTTGCGATACCAGCGCTGCAGCAGACGCTCGCGTGAGGCCAGATCTTCCGGGTCGGGAAGGCTGACATGCAGGGCATCCAGTTCGCGCCGCACCCGGCTGGGGCCGCTCGTCAGCAACAGGCGCAGCTCCTCGCCCAACAGGCTCAGTGCCGGCTCCAGGCCCCGACCCGCGCGCAGGCGCTGGCTGCGCCGCAGCATGCGTTCCCGGGTCGCCAGCAGCCAGCCAAAACGCGAACGCACGAACTTTACGATCTCCCTGTCCGCGAGGCCATGGGGCGCGCGCACCTCGATTGCCCCATCGGGCAGAACATGCAGAGCCAGTGTGCGACGGTGCTGAAAGCGCACCGAATACTCCAGTTCAGGAACAGTTGAGGGAGCACCGTCCAGTGCCATCACATCCGTCGTTCCCACCTCAGGCACCACGCTCCGGCGCCATGCCGGTCAGGGAAAACTCTCGAATCACTTCCAGAAAGGCTTCGCCATAGGTGGCGAGCTTGCGCCGACCGACACCGCTCAACCCCATCATTGCCTCCTCGGTCACGGGCTGGTACTCGGCCATCGCCCGCAGGGTGTTGTCATGGAAAATCACATAGGGAGGCACCCCCTGCTCGCGGGCCAGGCGCAGACGACAGGCCTTCAGCGCCTGCCACAGGGGCAGCAGGGACTCCGGCAGGTCGACGGCACCGGCCTTGCGCGCCGGTGCCGCCGGTGCGGCGTCCTCGCGCAGGAACAGGCGCTCCTCTCCCTGCAGCAGGGCGCGACAATCCGACGTCAATTGCAAACCGCCAAAGCCGTGCACATCGAGGCTGAGGTGGCCGTGAATCAGCAATTGCCGCACCAGTGAACGCCACTGATCCTCGCTCAGATCGCGGCCGATGCCAAAGGTGCTGAGCTGCGCATGCCCATTGCTGCTCACCCGCTCGTTGTCGCGCCCCAGCAGGATGTCGATGATGTGTGCCGCACCATAGCGCTGGCCACTGCGATACACGCAGGACAACAGCTTGCGCGCCGGCTCCGTGGCGTCCCAGGTGCGCGGTGGATTCAGACAGATATCGCAGTTGCCACAGTGTTCGGGCGCCGTCTCGCCGAAATAGGCCAGCAGGGCCTGACGGCGGCAGCGGGTAACCTCGCACCAGCCCAGTAGCGCGTCCAGCTTCTGCCGTTCGCGGCGCTTGTGCTGCTCCTCCGCATCCCCGGCATCGAGCATCGCGCGCAGGCGCACCACATCCTGCAACCCGTACACCATCCAGGCATCCGCGGGCTCGCCATCGCGGCCGGCACGGCCGGTCTCCTGATAATAGGCTTCGATCGACCGGGGCAGGTCCAGGTGCGCCACGAAGCGTACATCCGGCTTGTCGATGCCCATGCCAAAGGCAATGGTCGCCACCATCACCACGCCGTCCTCGGCCAGAAAACGGCGCTGGTGATGCTCGCGCAGACGTGCCTCCAGGCCCGCGTGATAGGGCAATGCCGTCCAGCCCTGCTCCACCAGCCAGGCGGCGGTGGCCTCGACCTTGCGCCGCGACAGGCAGTAAACGATGCCCGACTGGCCATCACGGCCACGCAGGAATTCAAGCAACTGGCGGCGGCCACCGTCGCGCTGCTGCACCAGGTAGCGGATATTGGGCCGGTCGAAACCCGACATGAAGCGACGCGCGTCCTGCAGAGACAGACGCCGGGCGATTTCCTCGCGGGTGCGCGGGTCCGCGGTGGCGGTGAGGGCGATGCGCGGCACTCCGGGAAAACGCTCCGCCAGTATCGCCAGGCCAAGGTAGTCCGGCCGGAAATCGTGCCCCCACTGGGATACGCAATGGGCTTCGTCGATGGCGAACAGGGCCAGTGGCACCTGCTCCAGCAGCGCCAGGGTTCGCCCCTGGGTGAGGCGCTCCGGCGCCACATAGAGCAGGTCCAGTTGCCCGGCACGCAGGGACTGCTCGATGGCCTGCTGCTGCATCGGGTCCTGGGTGGAGTTCAGGTAGGCAGCGCGGACCCCAAGCTGGCACAGGCTTTCGACCTGATCCTGCATCAGTGCGATCAGCGGCGAGATGACGATACCGGTGCCCGCACGCAGCAGCGACGGGATCTGGTAGCAGAGGGACTTGCCGCCGCCCGTTGGCATCAATACCAGGGCGTCCTCACCCGCGCCCAGGGCCTGGATGATGTCCGCCTGGGGACCGCGAAAGCGGTCATAACCATAGACATCGGAAAGTATTCTGAGGGCGTCATCCAGCATCGCGGCATTATACACGGAGCTCCGCGACAGGCTGTTACAATGCGCCGCCTGAACCCACATTGGAACAGCTCCGGGAGAACGCGGCATGCTCGATACAGACACGCTGCTCGGTATCGATCGCGATCATATCTGGCACCCCTACGGCAGTATTCGCCCTGGCGCGCCGGTGTACCCGGTGCGCGCTGCCCGGGGCGTGCGCCTGCAACTGGCGGACGGCCGCGAGTTGATCGACGGTATGGCCTCCTGGTGGTCCGCGATCCACGGCTACAACCACCCGGTGCTGAATACCGCGCTGCAGGAACAGACCGCGCAGATGGCGCACGTGATGTTCGGCGGCCTGACCCACGAGCCCGCGGCGCGGCTGGCAAAGCTGCTGGTGGACCTGACCCCCGCGGGGCTGAATCGCGTCTTCCTCGCCGACTCCGGCTCCGTGGCGGTGGAAGTGGCACTGAAGATGGCCCTGCAGTACTGGCGTGACACCCGCCCCGGCAAGCACCGCATCCTCGCCCTGCGCGGTGGCTATCACGGCGACACCTTCGGTGCCATGGCCACCTGCGACCCGGTCACCGGCATGCATCACCTGTTCCGTGACAATCTGCCACAGCACCTGTTTGCCCCGCGGCCACAGGCGCGCTTCGATGAAACCCCGGATGCCGGCGAACTGGCGACGCTGCGACAGCTGTTCATCCGGCACCACCACGAACTGGCGGCACTGATTCTCGAACCCGTGGTGCAGGGCACCGGAGGCATGTGGTTCTACAGCCCCGCCTGCCTGCGCGAATTGCGCGCGCTGTGCGATGAGTTCGAGGTACTGCTCATCGCCGACGAAATCGCCACCGGCTTTGGCCGCAGCGGCAGGATGTTCGCCTGTGAGCACGCCGGTATCAGCCCGGATATCCTGTGCCTGGGCAAGGCTCTCACCGGTGGCTATATGACCCTGGCCGCAACCCTGTGCAGCGACGCGGTGGCCGAGGGTATCTGCAGCGGCGAGGCCGGTGTGTTCATGCACGGGCCCACCTTCATGGGCAACCCCCTGGCCTGCGCCGTCGCCTGCGCCAGCATTGGCCTTCTGGTGTCACAGCCCTGGGCGCGCAACATCCGGCGCATTGAAGCGCGCCTCGCGCAGGGTCTGGCTGCGGCGCGCGAGTTACCGGCAGTGGCGGATGTCCGGGTGCTTGGCGCCATCGGCGTGATCGAGTTGCGGCAGCCGGTGGATATGGCCAGCTTCCAGCCACGCCTGGTCAACGAAGGTATCTGGGTACGCCCCTTTGGCAGGCTGGTCTATGTGATGCCCCCCTACATCATGGAGGACGTCGACCTCGACGCCCTGAGCGCCGGCATGTTGCGCGCGGTGGCCAGCCTGCAGAGCTGAAACCTCAATGATCGGTCATCCGATCGGTATTGCCGCCACCTGCCGGAGCTGGTTACCATGGGAGCATGGATCGACCTGAAGGCTTCCGTGACACGGAGCCACGGTACAAGGAGTTCAGCATGAGCCTCACCGGCAGCCCCCACTCCACCGCGCGCTACTGGCGCAGGCTCACCACCCTGCTGGCACTGGCTCTCGCCAGCACACTGGCGCTCGCGGAAACCCGTATCCAGACCGGCGCGCCCCTGCCACCACTGGCGATCGAGAACCAGGGCGAGATCGTAATCCGCGATGGCCGCCGTGCCTTCGAACCCTGGCACTCGGACCACGGACTGGGGCAGGTTCAGGTACTGCAGTACATGGCCGCGCGCCTGTCCGCCAGCAAAATCAACGAACCCTTTACCGATGCCCTGGACGCCGCCGGTTTCGAACCCGAACAGGTGCGCATCACTACGATTCTCAACCTCGACGACATCCTCTGGGGCAGCCGCGGCTTCGTCATGCGCGAGCTGGAGAGCAACAAGAAGAAACACGCCGACGCCATCATGGTAGTGGATGAGCAGGGCAAGGGCCTGAGCCACTGGGGCCTGGCACCGCAGGGCTCCGCTGTGGCCATCGTCAGCCCGGATGGCGAGGTTGCCCTGTTCCGGGACGGCGCCCTCGGCACGGACGAGATTGAACAGGCGCTGGAACTGATTCGGGGCTGGATCGGCAGCGAAGACACACTCGCCGATGCCACCGCCGACTGACCCGCTTTCACCAGAGCCGCGCTATCGCGCGGCTCGGCACATTACCATCGCTCCATCATCCTCCCCCCCGCTTTACACCCGTACAGTATTCTCGCTAGATTGACCCCTGCCCGGGACGGGCCCGGCTCGCGCCGGGCCATGTCGCCGGACCGCCCAAGGACACGGAACCCCACATGACGACGACCCGGGAATTCGACTACATCATTGTCGGCGCCGGCTCAGCCGGTTGTGCTCTCGCCTGGCGCCTGTCCCGCGAGGCCAGCCGCAGGGTGCTGTTGCTCGAGGCCGGAGAGCGCGACAGCCACCCGATGATCCACGTACCCCTCGGCTTCGCCTTTCTGATGAAGCACCCGAAGCTCAACTGGTGCTATGAAACCGAACCGGAGCCCCACATGAACGGGCGCCGTATCGCCTGGCCACGGGGCAAGGTGCTGGGGGGCAGCAGCTCGATCAACGGCATGGTCTACATCCGTGGCCAGCGTGAGGACTACGACGGCTGGGCGGCACAGGGCAATGCCGGCTGGAGCTATGAAGAACTCCTGCCCTACTTCAAGCGCAGCGAGAACAACGTCAACGGCGCCAATGCCTGGCATGGCAGCGGCGGCCCCCTCTGGGTGGACAACGTCGCCAACCGTTTCGAACTCTCCGACCTCTACATCCAGGCCGGCATCGAGAGCGGCATCCCACCGAACGACGATTTCAACGGCCCGCGCCAGGAAGGCATTGGCTACTATCAGGTCAACATCCGCAACGGCCTGCGCCAGAGTACTGCCCGCACCTACCTCAAACTGTGCGAGAAACGTCCCAACCTGACCATCGCCACCGGCGCCCTGGCGGAGCGCATCCTGTTCGAGGGCCGGCGCGCAGTCGGTGTGCGCTACCGTCACAAGAACTCGGTGATCGATGCCCACTGCCGCGGCGAAGTGATCCTCTGTGGCGGTGCCATCAACAGTCCGCAATTGCTGGAGCTCTCCGGAGTTGGCCAGGGGGAACGCCTGCAGCAGTTCGGCATCAAGCTGGTGCAGCATCTGCCCGGCGTCGGCGAAAACCTGCAGGACCATCTCACCATCAATATCCAGCATGGACTCAAGGGAGTGAACACCTTTTACGAGGAAACGCGCCCCCTGGCCATGCTGCGTAACCTGCTGCGCTTTGCCATCAAGCGCGAGGGTTTGCTGGTACATCCCGCCGCACAGGTCGGCGTGTTCTTCCGCAGCGGCGACGACGTGGAGCGCCCGGATGCGCAGATCCACTTTGCCCCGGCCGCCGGGGAATACAATGACAAGGGCCATATGACCACGGTGCCGGGCACCACCGCCACCGTGTGCTTCCTGCGCCCGACCAGCCGCGGCTGGGCTCATCTGCGCTGCGCCGACCCGGCACAACCGCCACTGATCCGCGCCAACTACCTCAATACGGAACACGATCGCGAGCGTACCCTGAAGGTGGTGCGCAAAACCCGGGAGATCTTCCAGGCGCCAACCCTCAAGCGCTACCGCACCCATGAAATCCTGCCCGGTGCCGATGTCCAGTCGGACGAGGCCCTGCTGGAGTTCATCCGCGACAAGGGGGAGTCCGTCTACCACCCGGTCGGTACCTGTCGCATGGGCCAGGACGAGAACGCCGTGGTCGATGCACAACTCAAGGTTCACGGCATCCAGGGCCTGCGCGTCGCGGATGCCTCGGTGATGCCCGATATTCTGTCCGGCAACACCAACGCCGCCTGTATCGTCATCGCGGAGAAGTGCGCCGACATGATCCTCGCCGAGCACCACGGCTGAGCCATTGCCCCCGGGTGGCGCCGCCACCCGACTGACCCGTCAGGAGACCGCCATGAGCCAGGGACAACCACTGCAAGAACTGAGCGCCACGCTGCAGGCACAACTGCAACGCCAGCGCGATGCTTTCAATGCCGAAGGGCCGGTGGCACTGGAAACCCGCCTCGACCGCCTGGACCGATGTATCGCCCTGCTGGTCGATAACCAGAAACCGATTTGCGACGCGGTCAACCAGGATTTCGGCTGCCGCTCGCGGCACGTCACCCTGATGACGGACATCATGACCTCGGTCGGCTCATTGAAGTTCGTGAAGAGCAATCTGAAGAAGTGGATGAAGCCGGAAAAACGCCGCGCCCCGGTTCCGATGAACCTGTTCGGCGCGCGCAGCGTGATCCACTACCAGCCCAAGGGCGTGATCGGCATCATGACCCCCTGGAACGTGCCGGTGAACATGATCTTCAGCCCGCTCGCCGATGTGCTCGGCGCCGGCAACCGCGCCATGATCAAGCCGTCGGAGTTCACCCCCGCCACCGCCGAGGTGATGCAGGGGCTGTTCGAGCGCTACTTCGAGCCTACCGAAATCAGCGTCGTCACCGGTGGCCCCGAGGTCGGCGCAGCCTTCAGCGCCCTGCCCTTCGATCACATCATTTTTACCGGAGCCACCAGCATCGGCCGCCTGGTGATGCGCGCCGCCGCCGAGAACCTGGTGCCCGTAACCCTGGAACTGGGCGGCAAGTCGCCGGTGGTGGTCTCCGACTCCATCGCCATCCAGGAGTCGGCGGAAAAAATCATCACCGGCAAAGCAATGAATGCCGGCCAGCTGTGTATCTCACCGGACTACTGCTTTGTTCCCGCCAGCCGCCTCGAGGCCTTTATCACCACCTGCCGCGAGACCATCGAGCAACTGTACCCGAGCATTGTCGACAATCCTGACTACGTGGCCATGATCAACGAGCGCCACTACGATCGCATCCGCAGTTACCTGGATGACGCCCGCGACAAGGGCGCACGCATCGTCGAACTCAACCCGAGCGGCGAGAACTGGGATGACCGCGGCCGCCACAAGATTCCACTGCACCTGGTGATCGAGCCCACCGAGGACATGAAGTGCATGCAGGACGAGATCTTCGGGCCGATCCTCAATATCAAGAGCTATCGCCGCGTCGACGAGTGCATCGACTACATCAACCACAAACCGCGCCCGCTGGCCCTGTACTACTTCGGCAAGGACAAGGCCGAGCAGGAAAAAGTGCTGTCGAACACCATCTCGGGCGGGGTCAGTGTCAACGACATCGCCATGCACTTTGCCTGCGACGACATGCCCTTCGGTGGCGTCGGCCCCAGCGGCATGGGCAATTACCACGGCTTCGAGGGCTTCAAGACCTTCAGCCACGCCCGCTCGGTATTCAGGCAGGGCGCTGTCAACCTGGCCAAACTGGCCGGCACCCTGCCCCCCTACGGGGAAAAGATCGAGAAGATCCTCAGCGGCCAGATCAAGAAGTAAGGCACGGGGGCCGGGTTCAGCGCCCGGCCAGCCGCTTCAGGTCTGCGATGATACCCGGCCACACCCCGGGCCCGGCGTCGTAGGGCGCGTAGATGCTGAGACGGTCGGCGTGGGCGCCGTACTTGTCCCACAGTTGCGCGGCAATAGTGGAAGGCTCGCCGCATGCCGCAAAATGGCGCAGCAGGGTATCGTCGATCAGACCGGACATCTCCTGCCAGCGGCCCTCCTTGGACAGGCGGTTCAACTCCGGGTGCAGATCGCCGTAGCCCACCGCCTGCATCGGTGGCAGGTAGGCCGGCGTCGAGCCATAGAAGGCCAGCAAGCCCTTCACCGTCTGCTCCGCGTTGCGGTAGGACTCCTCGGTATCCCCGGTCACGCAGATCGCCGCGATTTCCACCTGAAAGGCTTCACGCGACCGGCCACTCGCCGCCAATGCCTGCAGCGCCACTGGCAACTGTTCATCGCGCACGAATGGCAGGGTATTGAACGGGTGGACGATGAGGCCATCCGCCACCTCACCCGCCACCGTGGTCATCTTCGGCCCCAGTGCACCGAGCAGGATCGGGGGCTTGCCCCAGGGGTTTGGCCCTGGATTGAACATGGGCGTCATCAGGGTGTGGCGGAAGTATTCCCCCTCGAAGCGCAGGGGCGCGCCATCCTGCCAGCAGTCGAAGTGCGCCTTGACCGCCTGGATGTACTCACGCATACGCGCCGCAGGAGGCGAAAACGGCACCCCGAAGCGCTTCTCGATGTGGGTGCGGATCTGCGACCCCAGCCCCAGCAGGAAATGTCCGCGGGAAAAGCGCTGCAGGTCCCAGGCCTGGTAGGCGATATGCGCCGGGTTGCGCGGAAAGGCCACAGCAATACCGGTGGCGATGTCCATTCCCGGGCAGTGCTCCGCCACCATCACCAGGGGCAGGAACGGGTCGCGACTGCCTTCCAGGGTGTACACGCCATCGTAGCCGGCCTGCCGCAGCAGGGCCGCCTGATCTGCCGCCTGATCCAGGTCGGCGTAGAAGGGTCCGTCGATCTTCATGCTGCTCCTCGCGTCGTCACTCTCGCCACGCCGGCAATCCGGCTATCGCATTCCTGCGGGCAACACGGCACAATGCCGGGGTCGCCATCGTTTCACTATGCGATCGTAGTGTCAATTGCCGGGCAGCCGCCGGCACGAAATGGACCCCAGAACCATGACCGCCAGCAACAGCCGTGAACTGCGCAGGCTCCAGACCCGGGCACGCATCCTTGAGGGCGCCGTGCGCGTCTTTGCCGAGCTGGGCTTCGATGCCGCGTCCATGGGGGAGATTGCCCGCCGCAGTGGCGTGAAGAAGGCCCTGGTGCAGTATCACTTCGAGACCAAGGACAACCTCTGGCGCGAGGCCATGCTGCATCTCTGGCAGCAGCTCGAGGAAGCATTTCCGCACTACGTCTCCGACGTCGAAGCCGCCTCCAGCCCGGAGCAGGTTCGCGCGGTGTTTCGCCAGGTTCTGCGTTTCGCCCGGGATCACCGTGCCTGGATGGGCATTGTGTTCCGGGAGTCCGCCTATCCCGGGCCTCGCCTGGACTGGCTGATCGAGCACTGCATGCGCAAGAATTTCGACGACGGCCTGCGCTTCATCGGCCTCGCCCAGCAGGCCGGGGTGCTGCCCCAGGGCTCGCCGCTGCACCTGCTGCACATCATCTCCGGAGCGCTGTTCTACGTGATGCTGGTGGCACCGATGACCCATCGTGTGACAGGGGTGTGCCTGACCGACGAGGAGCAGCAGGACGCCCTGCTCGACCAGCTGATGCACATGCTGCGCCCGGACTGAGGCCCGCGCAGCCGCACTGGCAGGACAGTCTCGCCCGTCAGCCTGTGTCGGCTTCCGCTCCCGACTCCGCCAGGAAGTTGCACACCAGGCGCTGGAAGGCGATGGGCTTTTCCGCGTGCAGCCAGTGGCCCGTACCCGCCAGCATGCGAAACCGGAACCTGGGAAAGCGCTCGCGCATCGGTGCCTCGTGTTCGGGGCGAATGTAATCCGAGTGCTCACCCTTGAGCCAGAGTACCGGGCCGGCATAGGGACCCTGTGCCGTCGGCGCACGGCGCAGCTCATCATAGCCATCGCGCAGGGCGGCGAGGTTGAAACGCCAGTGGAAACCGCCAGCGTCGCGGTAAAGACTCTTCAGCAGGAACTGCCGCACGCCCTCCTCCGCCACACCATGCTGTGCCAGCCAGGCGTCCGCCGCGTTGCGGGACCGCACTGTGGCCAGGGGCAGAGAGCTCAGCGCATCAAGGATCCGGTCATGGTGCCGCGGGTAATCCACCGGGGCGATATCGGCCACCACCAGGGCCCGTACCCGATGTGGATTGGCCAGGGCCAGCTGCATTGCCACCTTGCCCCCCAGGGAGTGCCCCAGCAGTGCGATACGCCCGAGACCCCGGGCATCGAGCAGGCGCAGCACATCATCCGCCATGGCCGCGATGTCCATCGTATCGGACCAGGGGGAGCGCCCGTGATTGCGCAGGTCCGGCAGCAAGACCTCATGCCGGGCCGCGCAGGCTCGGGCCAATGCGGACAGATTGTCGCCACTGCCGAACAGACCGTGCAGCAACAACAGGGGCGGGCCCTGGCCCAGGCTGCGCTGGTGCAGCTGCAGCTCGCTCACGGTGGCGTCCCCGTGTGGCACGACGACGTCATCAACGGGTGTTCCCCTTGCGGCGGACTGATAGAATGCGGCAGTGTATCAAGTCAAAAATAGCCGGGGAATATCCATGATTCGCGCTCTCGCCTGCCTCTCCGTACTGCTTCTGCTCGCCAGCTGCGGCGGCGCCGGTGGCGGCACCAACCCGACCGTCTTCGAGTACCAGATCAACCGCGAGCTGCTGGCGGAAAAGCCGATCAAACGCGTGATCGTGGCCAGCGCAAACTTCAGCGGCGAACCCACACGTCACCACCTGCAACCCGGTGCACGCCGCGTGCACAGCCTGATCAAGGACTATCTGCGCCGCAATGGCTATGAGGTGGCGCCGGACCACCTCTTTGACAATGCCTGGAACCAGGCCATCCGCACCTACGGGGAAATCTACGACCCGACCACCGGCCGTGTCGACCAGCGTACCTGGCAGGCAGTGATGATCACCACCGCCCAGGCCCTGCAGGAGGCCGGCAACATCGATGCGATCATCTTCGCCGACGTGATCGAGCACGACGTGCAGCACAACTCCGGCATGCAACACCACGCACGCTGGCTCGGCGTGACGCGACGCCCGGCGCTGCAGGGGCCGGGTTCCGGCGTGCCCGCCGACTTCGACTGGAACCAGTCGGTCAGAGCCGCTTCCGTGGTGGTGAACGTGCTCACGGTCGATCTCGAGGGAGTATTCAGCAGCCGTGGCGGACTCGATACCCTGCAGGCCATCGATCTGCGCATGTCCAGCCCCGCTTTTGTGCGCCGCCGCAACCTGCTCAGCAGCGACACCCATTTGCAGGAGGGGATCGAGCTGGCTTTTCACCCGCTGATCAAGATGCGTCGCTATCCGGGGCCGCGGAACTGATCACCACGTAGCGCTGACGCAATTCGCGGATATAAGCGCGCCAGCGCTCGTGCTCCTCGCGCGCGCGCCACTGCGCCCGCAGGCGCGGCAGGGCCTGCTCGAAACTCAGCGGCTGTGCCGCTTCATGGTTCTCGATCCAGACCAGATGCCAACCGTAACTGGAGGCAACCGGCGCCAACCAGCGCCCCGTTTCCAGGCCCTGCTCGCGCAGGACAGGCATGAACCCCGGCCCCAGCAGATTGCCCAGTTCACGCTCCGAGACTCCGCGCCAACGATGCCCGTGCAGAAACGGCCGTCCCAGCGCGGCAGCACCGGCGTCCGGTAGCATATCCGCCGCCCGCAGCTGTGCCAGCACCGCCGCTGCCGCGGCCTCGTCCCCGGGAACAAACACATGAAACAGATCTATGCGTGCGGGCCGCTGCAACTGGGGCAACTGCTCCGCATACAGGGCCTCCAGCTCTCCGGGGCCGGGCTGCAGCGGTTGCGCGGCCAGCACCCGGGCCTCCAGTCGCTGGCTCAGGCGGCGCCGCACCACCGGGTCGCGCCGGTGCATGTCGAGTTGCTCCGCGTGGCGCAGGAGTATTGATTCGCGAGTCTCGTCCAGCCCCAGAAAGCGCATGTTCTGCAGCAGACGCTCACGCGCCACGGGGTCACTGCGATGCAGCCCCAGGCGCAGGGCCTCCTCCAGCAGCATGCTTTCATCCAGGATCTGCTGGCGCAGTGCCTCACGCTGCCGTGCATCGGGGGGCGCGCCGCTTTGCCGCGACCACTCCGCATAGCGCTCGGCCAGGGCTTCCGGGCCGGGAGCCGCGAGCAGCATCCGCGGTGCCGGCAGCAGCAGGGGCAGTAGCAGCGCGAACACCAGCCCCGCCGCCAACAGCGTCAGCAGCGGCCGCGCAGCACGCCAGGCCGCGCTCATGCCGGACCCGGCCTCACCGGCTGGCCTGGGTCACCCCCTCCGGGGTGTACCAGATCGGTGAACTCCAGGCGCGCTCCTGAATGGTCGGACGATGCAGGGACGAACAACAGGCCTCGAAACCCTTGGCGATGGTCTCCGGTCGCTCGCAATCCACCTGCCGCGCCGCGCACATCATCTGGCTCCAGCGACAGGTCGGGTTCTCGACGACCCGCGCGTAATAGAACGCCGCCTGGCTGGGATCGAAGTCCGGGTCTTCCCACACCGTGCACAGCTGGCTGAAGCCTTCACCATGGGCCTGGCAGCTGCGCAGATCGACCCCCGCGCCGTTGTCCGGGTCCCCCGCCACCTCGAACACCTGTTCGTGGGTGTTGCCTTCGTCGTCGATCCAGCCCTTGATGATCTGCACCCGCTGCAGCGGTGTGCCCGGGCTTTGTGCAACGCCGGGGTCCATCAACGCCGACACGGCGAAACGCGGGGCCGCAGCCGTGGACGGCTGCCGGGGCAAGTCCCCCCCCATCGGCACACCATCGCGGTAGCCGGTTTCGGCAAAGGCGTCGTCCTCGCACAGGGCCGCGGGATAGTCCCAGCCGCCGAAAAAGCGCAGGGTCATGCGCGGGCCACTGGTGCCGTAGGCTTCACGCCGCTGCATCGCCGCAAACAGGGAATCACGGGTATTCTCCTCGGCCCACAGCACCGCCAGGCCGCCGGGATTGAATTCAATGTCATCGGGCAGACGGTCGAGGATCGTCTCATCCGCCGGAACACCGGCACCACCATGTCCGGGGAAGTCTTCCTTGTCGACCAGGCCTGGCGCTCCGAGGTGGGTGTCGGTGCTGGCAATAAAGCCGAACTTGAACGGGTTGACGCCGATCCGGGCCTGTTCCTGCAGACCGTCCTTCAGCACCTCACGCACAAAGCCGCTGTCCGGCTTCGGCGGCCGCGCCAGCCAGGGCTGGAATTTGCCGCTGAACTTGTCATAGGGCAACTGTTCGTAGGCGCAGAGCTCATCGCTGGTATTCAGCGGGCCAAAGTAGCACTCCGAACTGCCCTTGTGCTGCATGATCTCCACCAGACGCTCCATATCCGCGCGCAGTTCCGCGTCCTGGGGCGTGATCGGTGCGCCATCGTCGCGGGTCCGGGCGAACATGAAGCCGTCGCTGATATTGGAGTTGTGCGGAATCACGATCACATCACAATCGCCGCCCGAGCGCTTGCACCGGGCGTCGAGGGCATGCCAGAGCTTCTCGGCGGAGGGGGCATCGACAAAGCTGATCGGCAGGTCCGGGACCTGGTCGTTGCGGAACACGATGTTGCGATGCAGGTTGCCGAGATTGCGGGATGCGCCGGTCCACTCGTAACCGATGAAGGAGCTGAAGCCACAGTCGCTGCTGCGATCGTAGGCATCCTCCGCCGCCTGTTGCATTTCTTCCCAGACCGGGCGCCCGGCTTCCCGGCAAAGCTCACCGTCGCGCCCACACATGCCAAGGCGGCGCGCCTTGGAAGCGCTGGTATTGAACAGGAAGAACGCGGCCCGCGGCCAGCGCCGGTAAACCTGGCATTGCCAGGAGCCGAACCCTTCCATATCAGGGTCCTGGCACATGTTGACCTCGCCAAACAGCTCGGCGTGGTCCGTCACCACGGCGAAATCCAGGGGGCGCAGCAGCTGAACCTCGCGCATCGGCTCACCCGTCTCCGTCCAGGGCTGGATGCCCAGTCGCTCACCCCTGGCGAAGCGATAGGCCTGTGCCGGTGTGGTGCGGGTTTCCTGGGTCGAGGCATCAAGGGAATAGCGCGTGTGGACGTGGGTATCGCCGAAGAAGGGGCGCCGCAAGGGCTCATAGCGGGCGCAGGCCTCACGCTCCTCGGTCACCCGGTAGGGCCGCTCCGCGGCTTCGTCCGCCCAAGCCGGGGCCAGCAGAGTCAGCGGCAGAAGCCAGACCACGAGCCGGTGCAGGGAGAGTCGACAGTGCATCATGGTCGCGTCCTCATTATGTTTTGCCGCGTATTATCGCAGAGCAGTCCAGCGACAACAGCCCCGAAACGGCCGTCCGGGCAGCCAGAGCATACCTGAATATGCCTGGCGCGAACTGTTGAACCGCTTGCCTCAGTGTCAGGACAAGCCCGCCTTGCGCTGCTTCTTGATCTGATACATCGCCTCGTCCGCCCGGGCCAGCAGTGCCTCGGCATCACGCTCGCCGGCGTCCGCGGTGACAATGCCAATACTCGGGCCGGCGTAGTCCAGCACCATTTCCTGTAGCTGGAAGCGTCCGCGAGTCAGGCCGCGCAGGCGCTCAGCAATCTCGACGCGGGCATCGGCGGGATCAAGGGAAGTGGTCACCGCCACCACCACGAATTCGTCACCGCCGTAACGCGCCACCAGATCGCCGCCCCGAAGCCCCGACGACAGGGCTCTGGCCATGGCGATAAGAAAACGATCGCCCTCGTCGTGGCCGTAATCATCGTTGATGGCCTTGAAGCCATCGAGATCGATGAAAGCAACATGCACCGACGAGTGGTCGCGAGCACTGCGCGCCAGAATCCGCACCAACTCCTGCAGCAGCGCGCGCCGGTTGGAAATCCCGGTCAGCGGATCGGAGTAGGCGTAATCAGTGATTCTGCGGTTCTCCGCCTGCAGCTGCGCCAGCAGCCATTCGCGTTCGATCTGGCGCGCGATCAGCTGCGCAAACAGCTTGATCAGACGTTCGGCGGAGGGCTCCAGCTCTGCGCGCGAGGCACTGGCGGCACACAGGGTGCCGTAAAGTTCGCCATCAGCCACCCGCACCGGCTCACTCAGATAGGTAGCGATGCCCAGCTCCCGGGCAGCACCGGAATCGCCCCAACAGGCGGCCACGTCATCGGTGAAATTGCGCCCTTCCTCCAGAGCCCGGCGGCAGAGGGTATCGCCCCAGGGCACAGTGAGACCCTCGGGAATCTGGAGTTCCCGGGAGTTGCGGGCATAGACCACGTTCTGCGTCTCACGCGACGTATCGATATGCGTGAAGTAGGTCGACTCCAGGCCGGTCACCGCCTCGAGCAATTCCAGCAGTGGCCTCACCAGTTGCTCGAGATCACGGGATTCGGTGACCACCAGCGCCAATTGTTCCAGCACAGGATCGAAATCAGACACCCTGTTCATTCGGCAGATGCTCCCGGGTTTGACGACCACCCCCATCCCGGGATCGGGCCTTTCCTGCGAAGACATGGCGCAACGCCTGATGCATACCAGTCCGGCAGTATGAGGGCGCGCGCGCCAACCGCGATTCGGTTCACTGTGCCAAAAAAAGAACGTTGCGGGAAGTGCGGAGGATGAGGAGGCGTTGCGGCTCGTGGCCAATCTCAAGGCGTAAGCCTTATCGGTACAGACCGCCGTCAAGGTCTGCCCTGGGCTCTGGGGTGCAGGCCGGATCAGGAACAGGCCAAAGCAGGCTGGAAACCTTCGGCAAAGATCGAAAGCCTTGCAAAAAGAACAATAACCAATTGATTTATATAATTTTATTAAAAATCGACTGATGCTTTGTGGCGATCCGGAAACGTGCCGCTTTCTTGACCACAATCCGAATCCGGATTACGCTACTATAGCGCTACTCAATTTTGAATAGCGCTTGATCATGTCTATTCAGACACGCAGAGTTAAGGCCCTATGGTCGTACGTCTCAAGACAGCAGGATATATTGCCTCCCAGTTGGCGGGGTCATGTCGGCTTGAGGGTATTTCTGTATCTCGTGCCGAAGAGAGACTCATGCAGTCGATTATTTCCGGTGAAGTAGACGGAAGAGCGGCTGCTCGCCAGGTAGCTGAACAAATTCGAACTCAACACCTGCCGCGCTGACCTCCTGTCCCGCAAGATTATTAACGCGTGGATGATTTTTCTCAGTACGACCCCTCCGATGAAGATCCCTACTCGATCCCCGGCTCGACCTGTCTGCAAAATCTGCTCGGTTTGACGAACACCGCCGATTTGAATGAAGCAGAAAAGCAGATTACTTTACTAACCTTGGCTGATTTGGCAGTAAATCCGGTACCACTTACTTTTGACCTTGGCCACTTGCGGTCCATCCATCGTCGTATATTCGATCAAATCTACCCTTTCGCAGGCGAACTTCGCCACATGGAAATCTCAAAAGGCGAGCTTTTTTTTCTGCCATTCAGGCTCATCGAGGAGGAAGCCGCAGCCTGCTTTACACAGCTGCATTCCGAGAATCTATTGAGAGGCCTGGACGAACAGATGTTTGCCAGGCGCCTGGGGTTCTTCTTCGGATGGATCAACAAAATTCATCCGTTTCGCGAAGGTAACGGCAGAAGCCAGCGAGTATTGATAGATCAACTCGCAGGAATTCAGGGCTTCGGCATCGAATGGAATGCAATTTCACCCGATGCAATGGCAAAGGCCTGCAGAGAAGCGAGATCAGTTGATCCGAGTGCGCCGCTGTTGCAGCGGATGATGTCCATCAATATGGTTCGTGTGGAAGAGAGCCAAACCTGATCAGCGCATCAACCACTGATTCGCTGCTTCGCTGACCGAATATCAAGTACATTAGTCCCCTTACCGAGCAATCCGGATCATCTGGCAAAAGACTCAGGCCTGTTGCGACCCTGCGGGCTTCGCCGCGTTGCGGCTCGTGGCCAATCGCGATGCGATTGGTGAACCCGTGTACGCTCGCGCTGCGCGCTCGCTAAAGAACAAGTCTTGCGTGCTGAACCGTCAATTAAAAAGGGCACCCGTTGGGTGCCCTTTTTAATTGATTGGTCGGGACGGCAGGATTTGAACCTGCGACCACCACACCCCCAGTGTGGTGCGCT
>JBJHBY010000051.1:0-16716 GCA_050485745.1 Gammaproteobacteria bacterium
GAACAACTGCGTGCGAGCCGCATCACCATTGCGGATGTGGTGATCGGCAGCGACATTGTCGTCGCCTCGGGCGCGGAAGTGATGACCAAAGTGAGGCCCGACCGCACCCACCTGGTGATCAATACCCATGTGGCACCGACTTCGGGCTTTGCCACCAACCCGGATATGGACTTGACCCCGGATGCGATGCGCAACGCGCTCGAAGAGGCAGCCGGCGAAGGTCATGCGGACTTTATCGCAGCAACGCAACTGGCCTACGCCCTGCTCGGCACGGAGGTCGCGGCCAACATGTTTCTGGTGGGTTATGCGGCGCAGAAGGGCTTGCTGCCCATCGGTATCGAGGCACTGGAGCGAGCCATCGAGCTGAACGCTGTCGCGGTGGAGATGAACAAGCGCAGCCTCGCCTGGGGCCGTCTGGCTGCCGCCCACTGGGACGAGGTGGAAGCTATTGCCGGCACCGACGCAGTGGTGATCGTAAATCGCGCGAAGGAATCCCTGGAAGAGAAGATCTCCCGCCGCGAGCGTTTCCTGATCGACTACCAGAACGCCGCCTATGCGCGTCGCTACCGTGGTCTGGTCGACAGTGTCCGGGATGTTGACGCCCGCCTGGGGCTGGGCGAGAAGCTCAGTGCTGCGGTTGCCGAGTACGGCTTCAAGCTGATGGCCTACAAGGACGAGTACGAAGTGGCGCGGCTGCACAGTCATCCGGATTTCATGCGCAAGCTGCGTAGCGAGTTCGACGGTGATTTTCGCATCGAACTGAACCTGGCACCGCCCGTGCTCGGTGGGCGGGATCCGCGAACGGGTCGTTATCCCAAACGAAGCTTTGGGCCCTGGATGCTCTCAGTATTCCGGGTGCTGGCACGGCTCAAGGTGTTGCGGGGTACACCGTTCGATGTCTTCGGATACAGTGTCCACCGGCGTGAGGAAAGGCAGCTGATCGAAGACTACCAGCGCACCATTGAGACGCTGCTGCCGCGCCTCACCGCCGCAAACTATAACATTGCGGTTGAGATCGCTTCGCTCCCCGAACAGATCCGCGGCTACGACGTGGTCAAGGATCGTCACATCCGGATGACGGAAGAGCGCAAGGCGCAGCTACTGACGGAGTTCGAGAATCCGCAGGAGGGTGTGGGCAGGGTAAAGATCCAGGAGGTTGGCGAGCACGCCTGAAAGCCGCGGCGCAAACCGTGCCGCAAGCACAGATTATTCATTGAATGTCATTCGAGGGGAAACAACCCATGCAGTTGCTCAAGGGTAAAGCCGCCATCGTCACGGGCGCCGGGGGTGGTATTGGCCGTGGCCACTGTCTGCATCTGGCGCGGGCAGGAGCCCTGGTGTTGGTCAATGATCAGCTGCCGGACGCGGCGGAGGGCGTCGCGCGGGAAATCCGTGACGCGGGAGGCCAGGCCATGGCGTTCGCCGGCGATGTCAGCTGCCGAAAGGATGTGACCTCACTGGTCGGGTTTTGTGTGGATCGCTTCGGGTCGGTGGATATTCTGATCAACAATGCCGGCAATCTGCGGGATCGATCGTTCCTGAAGATGAGCGATGAGGAGTTTGATGCGGTCTGGCAGGTGCACGTGAAGGGGACGTTCGTATGCAGCCAGATCGCGGCCCGTGTCATGCGAGAGCAGGGACATGGTGGCGCGATCATCAACACCACCTCGGGCGCACACTTCGGCAGCTTCGGACAAAGCAACTACGCTGCGGCGAAAGGCGCGATTGCGTCGATGACCTACACCTGGGCCATTGAGTTGGCGCGCTATGGCATCCGCGTAAACGCCATTGGTCCGACCGGCACCACGAAGATGTCGGAAACCTTCAAGACGGTCGGGAGCGATGCGCCTGCCCTGCCGTACATTGACCCCGCCTCCAACGGGCCTCTGGTGGTGTTTCTGTGCAGCGACAGGGCCGAGGCCGTCAGCGGCCAGATCTTTGGCAGCGGCGGCGAGCGGGTCGCGCACATGGTGCAGCCCCATTATGGACGCACCTTGATCCAGCCGGGGGGATGGCACCTGGACAGCCTCTGTGAGCACTTTCCAAAGCTGTGTTCCGAGTTCGGTGCACTGGGGATGCTGGGCAAACCCTATCCATTCCACGACGGCGTCAAGCCGCCCCAGGTGGACGGGCGTGATTGAATCCGGCGTGCTCCTCGCCCTTGCGGTGGGCAGCCGGAGAATACATGAAGTGGCCCTGGATGAGGGATTGCGATGTATAAGGACCAAACGGCGATCGCGGGTATCGGTGAAACCGAGTTCGCGCGGCAGCTTCCAGACACCGAATTCGCATTGGCCTGCCGCGCCATCAAGGCAGCACTGGATGATGCCGGCATTGCTGCCGAAGAGGTTGATGCGATGTCCTGCTTCACCCAGGAGACCACCACCGAGTTCGATATTGCCCGCAGCCTTGGTTTTGGCGACGTGCATTTTCTCAGTCAGGTGCCTTACGGGGGTGGTGCGGTGTGCGGTGCCATTGGACAGGTTGCCCTCGCCATTGCCGCCGGCGTCGCCAATGTTGGCGTGGTGTGGCGTTCCAGAAAGCGTGGCGATCCCGGAAAGCGCCAGTGGGCGGGCGTGCAGGCGCGCGTCGCGGACCACTGGAAATGGTCGCGTCCCCACGGCCTGCTGAGACCGGTCGATGAAGTCGCCATCATGATGCGCCGTTATATGCACGAGTTCGGCGCCACCCGGGAACAGCTGGCGGAGGTGGCGTTAACTCTGCGTGAATATGCCAATCGCAATCCACGGGCGCTGATGCATGGTCGCTCGCTGGATCGCGAGGATTACCTGAACGCACGCATGATCGCCGACCCGCTGTGCCTGTACGACAACTGCCTGGAGAGCGACGGCGCAGTCGCGCTGGTGATCACCAGGGCTGAGTATGCGCGCGACCTGCGCCAGAAGCCGGTGTACCTGCATGCATTCTCCCAGGGCATGTCGAGGCAGCATCAGCTGATGACGGACTATCATGGTGAGGATCCACTGCGCAGTTCATCCTGGGCCACGTCAGCCAACTTGTGGCGCCAATCGGATATCCAGCCCGGGGACGTGAGTGTGGCGCAATTCTATGACGCGTTCTCACCGTTGCTTCTGTTCTGCCTTGAAGCCTATGGCTTCTGCGGGCGCGGCGAAGCCGCTGCCTTTGTCGCCGAGGGCGGCATCGGTGCCGCGGGTGCCCTGCCCTGCAATACCTCCGGTGGCAGCCTGTCCGAGGTCTACATCCACGGGCTCAACCTCGTGACCGAGGGGGTGCGACAGCTGCGGGGTACCGCCATCACACAGATCAGCGACGCAGAGAGCTGCTTGATCACCACCTGCGACAGCACACCCAATGGCGCTGTACTGCTGCGGCGCCACTGAAATCACTCGGGAAACGGAGGCATGTCATGAGCGTGAACCTGGCCAAACCGGCTCTGGACCTGGGCGTGGTCACCAATAATGGCGATGCAGTACTGGCGTTCTACCGCGACCTTCTTGGCTTCCCGGAAGTCGGCGAAGTGCCGATCGCGGGCCAGGGAGTGCTGAAGAAGCTTCAGTGTGGGGACAGCATACTCAAGATTCTGCTGCTGGAACGCGATATCGAGCACCATGTGCGCGGTGGCGGCTACACGGTCGCCACGGGATACCGTTACTGCTGTATCACGGTGAGCAACCTGGAGGAGATCGTCAAACAGTGTCGCGCAGCCGGTATCACCATTGCGGTCGACACGGTCTCGCCCCGGCCCGGGCTCAAGGCCGCCATGATTGAGGACCCGGATGGCAATACCGTTGAGCTGATGGAGTTGACGCCGGTATGAGCGCGTATGCAGACGACAAGGTGCTGGTGATTACCGGCGGCAGCAAGGGCATTGGTCTGGCCACCGCCACACATTTTCTTGCGCAGGGTTACCGGGTCGTCAATCTGTCGCGCTCCTCTACCTCCCTGTCCGACGCCATTCAGATCAACGTTGATCTGTCACGGCAAGGTTGGCAGCGCGAGGCTGAAGCGCCGTTGCTGGACGCATTGAACAATGCCACATCGATCACCCTGGTCCACAATGGCGCGCTGAAGCTGGATGGTGCTGTCGACCAGCTTTCGGAAGACGACTGGCAGCAGATGTTGGCTGTAAACATCCTGGCCCCGGCACTGCTTAACCGTCTTTTGGTCGACCGGATGGCGGCTGGCTCCTCGATCATTTATCTGGGATCCACGCTTGCCTTGAAGGCCATTGCGGGAACCGCCGCCTACGTCACCTGCAAGCACGCGGTGGTTGGCTTGATGCGCAGCACCTGCCAGGACCTGGCTGGCCGGGGAATCCATAGTGTGTGTGTTTGCCCCGGCTTTACGGACACTGAAATGCTGCGGCATTTTGCCGGAGACGCTATGCCGATGCTGGCCGCGAGATCCGCGATGAGCCGACTGGTTGCCCCGGAAGAAATTGCCCGGACGATTTACTTCTGTGCCAATGAGCCAGTGCTGAATGGTGCGGTTCTCAGGGCAGATCTCGGCTTGATAGAACAGTAGTCTCCTGGCTCTAACACCGAATTTCAGGCTTCCGGGTAAATACGAGTTCAACATGAGCGCTTATTCACATTTAATACCAGGGCATGATAGGGGGTTTCCAGCATAAATCGATAAATTAAGGAGGCAGCATGCCATCGTATCGCCCCAATCCATTGTCACATCACGTCAAAAGTGCCACTCGGATCTGCGCATCGAGGCATCGGCTCGCCCTCTCCAGCGCCGTAGTCGCGGCATGTACCCTGTCCGCTATTCCTGCCCACCAGCTTGCTGCCGCTGAGCCCAGTCCACAGGCCACAGCGCTGGAGGAAATTGTGGTTACTGCCCGGCGGCGCGCGGAAAGCCTGCAGGATACACCCATTGCCGTCAGTGCGTTTTCCGGCAGGGATCTCGAACAGAAGAGCCTGAACAACCTGATGGACATCGCCGGATTCGCACCCAACGTCTCGGTGTCAGCCGGAGCCAGCAGTGGTGGCGGCAGCAACAGCAGCTCGATCTACATACGTGGTGTCGGTCAGACCGAATTCCTCGCGACCTCCGATCCCGGTGTCGGTATCTATGTGGATGGCATCTATCTGCCCCGATCGGTCGGCTCGGTCCTGGACCTGCTGGACCTGGAGCGCGTTGAGGTGCTGCGTGGACCCCAGGGCACGCTGTTCGGAAAGAACACCATCGGTGGTGCCATCAATGTGGTGTCGACGCGCCCGGGTGAAACGCTGGGCGGCTACGGTGAGGTCACGGTTGGTCGCTTCAACCGCCGGGATTTCCGCGGCAGTATGGATGTACCCCTGATCGACGGGACACTTTTTGCCCGAGCCTCGGTGCTGGCCAAGCGGCGTGATGGTCATGTCAGCATCCGGGATTTCGATATCCCCACGGCAACGCCGGGTCGCGAGATCGACACGGGGATGGACGAAGACAAGCTGGGCGCTCGCCTGGCGCTGCGCTGGTTACCCAGCGCGGATGTGTCCGTTGATCTCGTCGGTGATTACACGAAAGGCCGCGAGAAAAGTATCCCGATGAAACTGCTGGCCTATACCGGCGGCGGTCAGGGGCTGGGTGATCTATGGAACGGCCTGGTAGGCATACCCGCCGGAACACCGATGAGTACGGACTTCATCACAGGAAGTGAAGATGTCAGCTATGGCCCGAGCAACAATGTCAGCGATATCGACCAATGGGGCCTGGCGCTGACCATTGAATGGGACATGGGCTGGGCGACGCTGAAGTCGATTACCGGTGCCCGCGGTTTCGATGCGACCTTCGGTCGGGATGGGGATGGTACGCCCATTGTCTGGGGCCACACGCTGAATGACCAGGAGCAGGATCAGATCAGCCAGGAATTTCAGCTCTCCGGCATGAGCTTCAATAATCGGCTGCAATGGTTGGCCGGGGTTTTCTACTTCGAGGAGAAAAACACGGATCGCAACGAGGTTCTGGCCCTGCCTGGCCTTTATGATGCCCTCGAAGGCTTGCCCGCACAAATTGATGGCAATCCCTGTGGCAGCATGACGGCCCCGGGCTGCCCCGGGAATCCGATCAATGCGCTTCTGGACATTGAACTCGACGTATTCAACCGGATTGAAGGTGAGAGCTGGGCCGTGTTCGGGCAGGCCACGTATGATCTGACCGAGAAATGGCGTGTGACCGCGGGCTTGCGTTACACCTATGAGACAAAAGACTACGAACTGGAACATCGCCGCATGGCGAGCGGGACCTTTGCCGTTCCGTACACCAAGGTGGATGACGACTGGTCCGCCTTCACGCCCATGGTGAGCACGGACTATCAGCTGAGCGAATCGATGATGGTTTATGCCTCGGTGTCGCGAGGTTTCAAGAGCGGTGGCTTCAACGGCCGTCCACTGGATGGCGTCGCGTCCGTGCAGTCCTTTGATCCGGAGTACGTCCTCTCCTACGAAGTGGGCATGAAGTCCGAGTTCATGGAGCGCCGTGTGCGTGTCAACGCCGCGGCTTTCTACAGCGACTACTCGGATATGCAGTTCACTGCCAATGTCTTCAATCCCGACACGGGCGGCCTGGTGCAAACCATCGACAACGTCGGTGAAGCGACGATCAGTGGCGCGGAGCTTGAGGTCATGGCGGTTCCCGGCGCAGGGCTGGAGCTGATGCTGGCTGCCGGTTACACTCACTTCGACATTACTGACCTGGATGCCGACGTACCGGGCGTGACGAAAAGCTCGAAGCAGCCGCGCACGCCCCGATGGACGCTGAGCGCCGGGGCAGCCTATAGTTGGAACTGGGGCAACGGTGAGTTTACCCTGAGAGGCGACTGGGCGTTCGAAAGCGGCAGCTACGCGGACATCCAGAACACGGCAGAGCTGGAGCGGCAAAGCCATGGCATCTTCAATGCGCGCCTCCAGTATGAGTTGCCGGCAAGTGGCTGGGAGTTTGCACTGTTCGGCACCAATCTCACCGATAAGCGTTACCTGGTCAACGGCCTGTCGACGCTGGACAGTTTTGGTCATGTAGAGGGGTATTACAATCGTCCCCGGGAATGGGGTGCCTCCGTCAGAAAGTCCTTCTGAGCCGTTACCGGGCCTGGAATCCCCAGGCCCGGTGTTCGGAAGATGGCGGTATGTCGTGCGACAGCCAGATCATCGAAAACCCATAACAAAAATGGAGGGGGGGACATGGGCACAGACAACGAAGTCCTGACGCCGCGCAAGCAGCCTCGACAGCAACGCGCCCGCGTGACCGTGGACAGTATCCTGGAAGCCACCCGGGGCATTATTCACAAGGAAGGCTACGAGCGCGCCACCACCAATCACATTGCCGATGTGGCGGGCGTCAGCATCGGTTCGCTGTATCAGTATTTCCCGAGCAAGGAGGCGATCGTCGCCGCACTGGTGGAAAAGGCAGTGGTTGATGCGGCGGAGTCGCTGCGCGAGAAGCTGCTGGAGTGCATGACACTACCGCTGGCGGATAGTATTCCACAACTTGTCAGTCTGGTTCTGGAAACAAGAAAACAGAACGCCTTTGTCTTTCTGCGGCTGCCCCGTGAAGTGCCCAAGCTGGGAAACGTCTATCAGCAGGTGACCACCGAAAAATTCCTCTACACCACCATACATTCCTATTACCTGCAGCATCGCAGCGAGATTCAGGTGAAGAATATCGAAACCGCCATGTTTGTCACCGAGCATCTCGTTGTTGGCAGTATCAATGCCTATATCGAGGACAACTCGCCAAAGCTCTCGGACGAGGAGCTGGTCGAAAACCTCTCTCTTGCGGTGCTGAACTATCTGACCAAGTAGTCTCGTGGAGTGAGTAATGAACTTCGAATTCAGTGCGGAAGAGCAGTCATTCGTAGCGCAGGTTCGGGCGTTCCTTGATGAGCAGGCTATGGAGCCGGATGCGGCGGACGTGATGAACCCCAATCGCGAGTCCGATTCGATTCTTGCGGACACCCCGGCGCGCAAGCGATTCAACCGAAAGCTTGCCGAGAAGGGTTATCTGGGTTTGTCATGGCCCAAGGCGTATGGCGGTCAGGAGAGGCCGGGTATCTACGAGTACCTTCTGAATGAGGAGTTGTCCAGGGTCGGCGCACCGTTGATTGGCAAGGGTGTGGGCTGTATCGGCCAGACGCTGATCGCGCATGGCTCGGAGAAGCTCAAGCGAGAGTTTCTTCCGAAGATTCTCAAGGCCGAGATTGAATTCGCTCTGGGTTACACCGAGCCCGGTGCAGGCTCTGATCTGGCCGCGCTGAAGCTTCGGGCGCAGCGTGATGGTGCGGGCTGGCGGCTCAACGGCCAGAAGATGTTCACCACGTCGGCACATTTCGCCGACTGGTACTGGCTCGCTGCCAGAACGGACCCGGAAGCACCGAAACACAAGGGAATCAGCCTGTTTCTCGTGCCAATGGACGCTCCGGGAATCACCATTCATCCGATCGAAACCCTCGGCGAGCACGTCACCAACCAGGTGTTCATCGATGATGTCTGGGTGCATGAAGATTACCTGGTCGGCGAGGTCAACAAAGGCTGGACGTATATCTGTGAAGCCCTGGACTATGAGCGCTTCACGTTCTACACCTTCAGCCCGTTGCAGGAAAAAATGAACGCCTTCTGTGCGTTGGTTGAAGAGCGCGAGCGCGATGGCATGAGGCTCAGCGATCAGCCCTGGATACGGCAGCGACTGGCACGGCTTGCCACCGACGTCGAGACATCAAAAATGCTGCAGCGAAAGGTCGTGTTTGCTGCCTCGAAGGGGGTCGTGCCATCGATTGAGGCAGCGATGTGCAAGCTGTACAGTACGGAGCTTCATCAGCGCATCAGCAACGCTGCGATGGATGCTCTTGGTGCCGATGGGTTATTGCACAAGGATGACAGCGATGCCCCGATCGGAGGTAAGTGGGAGTGGTCCTATCGCGCCACACCGCTGGACACGATTGGCGCTGGCACGTCGGAGATTCAGAAGAACATTATTGCCCGGCGTAAACTGGGGCTTCCTCTAGTAAACTGATTGTGAGTAGTAAACTGATTGTGAACTGATTTTCCCGGAGCGGGCACTCACAGCCCGATCCGGGAAGTGGCATTCAGAGGCGGGAAGTGGCATTCAGAATCGAATAGGCACTGAACAGTAACCCTGAAGAAACTCTCCACGAATACGCCGGCAGTCGTCCTCGAGCACTTCGAACGCAGGAATCAGGTCAAACAGCTCTTCCAGGATGATGCGACCTTCGAACCGGGCAAGGTGCTGCCCCAGGCAGGAGTGAACCCCGGCACCAAACGACAGTACTCGCCTGGGCCGGCGGTGAATCGAGTAAGTATCCGGGTTCTCGAACTCACGCTCATCCCGATTCGCCGAAGCAAAAAGGAACAACACCACCTGCCCCTCTCGCAATGTTTTATCGTGCAGCTCGAAATCCCGGGTCACGAAGCGGCCGAGAATATTGGTGGGTTGATCGTAGCGTGCTGTTTCTGCAAAGGCGTAGGGCACCAGGCTGCGATCAGCACGTACCGCCTGCATTTGCTCGGGGTGTCGGGCCAGCTGATAGACAGTGCCCGCCGTATTCAATGGCATGGTGTCCGATCCGGTAATGCTCAGGGCGAACGTGCTGAAAAAGACTTCTTCGTCGCTCATGCGCGTGCCGTTGACTTCCGCGTTCATCCAGGTATGAATGTGGCTGCCCTCCGGAGCCGGGCGCGAGCGGAAGCCTTTGATCAGATCGAGAATGAACTCCCGCGCCTCGAGAAAAGCTTGCTGGCCACTGGGCGTGGTGCCCCGGTGTCCGGGCTCGCGCAGGTAGAAGCGATCGATGCAGGACCGGATGTACTGGATTTCCTCCAGTTGCAGCCCGATGATGTCACCCATAACGCGCAGGGCGACCTGACCGGCAACGCTGTACACATCCATCTCGCCGTGGGCCAGCTCTTTTCGCAGCAGCTCCCGGACGGTGGTCCTGACTTTGCTCTCCAGGCCGGCGATGCTGTCACGCTGATAAATGGGCGCGATCAGGTCGCGGTGCTGACGGTGCTCCGGCGGGTCCATGAACAGGAACACATGGGGTGAGGGCATATTGCGCTGCACCAGCGCGTCCAGCGAAGTGCCCCGGCTTGCGGTCAGGCTTTCGCGATTCATGCTTGCCTTCCATACATCGTCGAAGCGGGACAGTGCCCAGGCGTCCAGATCCTCGATGTAGTAGGCGGGCTGCTCATCGCGGAGCGCGCGATACACCGGCCAGGGATCTTCCAGTATGGCTTCCGAATAGGGATTGTATTGTACGGTCATAGGGATACCTGCAATGACTGTGGCCACGAGGGGCCGCGGCGCGAGCCCATGCCAGTCATGCGTGCTGACTCAGCAATGCCGTCAGGGCTTCGTGGTGTTGGGGATGGCTGTGGCACAGGCTTTGCTGTGCTGCGCAAAGATCGAGAAAGTCATCCAGTGGCAGGCGCTGACCGGCCTGCAACAGGCGCTTGGCAATGCGCAATGCTTCCCGGGGCCGGCTGGCGAACGTCGCTGCGATGGTCATCGCACGCGGCAACAGTTCGTCCGGCGGGACGAGCTCCAGAAACAACCCGATGGCAAGCGCCTCATGTGCATCGATGATCCGGCCGGAGAAGGTCAGCTCTGCTGCGCGCTGCATGCCGATGATGCGAGGTAGAAACCACGCACCCCCATCGCCGGGAATGATGCCGAGATTGACGAAGGTTTCCCCCACCTTCGTCTGTGACGAAGCGATGCGAAGGTCGGCCATGCAGGCCAGATCCAGGCCGGCGCCGATGGCTGCGCCATTGACGGCAGCGACAAATGGTACCTCGAGCCGATACAGTGCCAGTGCCATGCGCTGGATGCCGCGTCGATAGCTGTCCTGGATCTGGATCGGGCCCCCCGCGAACACGCCTTCCCGCTGTTGCATATCCTTGATGTTGCCGCCGGCGGAAAAGGCTTTTCCAGCACCGGTCAGAACCAGGGCCCCGACGCGGTGATCATTGTTGATCCACTCGCAGACCGAGAGAATATCGGTGATCAGCGCGGTCCCGGTCAGAGCGTTGCGTACGTCATCACGATTCATCGTCAGCATCGCGATGCCGTCGTTCACCTCCAGGCGCGCATCGGTCAGGGTTGGTGGTTGGATCATGGCATACCTCTTCGGCTCCGGCTCCGGCTTCGGCTTCGACATTGGCACCGTGCCGGTCTATTCGACGTCGTCCAACGGTTGAAGGCGGTCGCCGCGCTCGGTCAGTTGCCGCCAGAGCGGCACCTTCTGGCGCAGTACGTAACGTCCAAGAAACTGACCCCAGTAGCGCTCGTTGCCGTACTCCTGGCGCCAGGCCAGAAGGCGGCACGTACGGGTGTGCAGAGGGTATTCCTGGGTAAAGCCGATGGCGCCGTGTACCTGGTGGGCGATCGAAACCGCGAGCGCGGTCGCCTGGCTGGCACGCAGCTTCGCCGCGGCGATCTCGAACCCTGCATGTCCTGCATCGGCCATCAGGCCCGCTGAGGACACCGCGCAGCGCACTGCCGCGGTTTCCTCGGCCAACTGTGCCAGCTGATGCTGGATTGCCTGGAACTTTCCAAGTGCGCGACCGAATTGCTTGCGCTCAACGACGTATTCAACGCTCTGCTCAAGGATGGCATGCATTGCGCCAGCCGCCTGGGATGCGCGCAACAGTGCGCCCAGTTGCATGACGCCATTGGTCTCCGCTTCTTCGCCGTGATGGATCGCAGCAATGGGAGCGTTGAGAAAATGCAATGTGGCCCGTGGCTCATTGGCAGCATTGAGGGCTGTGCGCTTGGTGCGTGCGGAGTCCGTTGAGAGCAATACCAGATATTCCGAATCCTCGCGCAAACAAGCCACCAGCAATGACTGTGCGGCAAGCCCCCAGGGCACATCTGCGACACTCCCCGACAGTGTCCAGAGCCCGGTACCGCTGTCGACTCTAAGTTCTGCATCCCGGCTCACGCCAAGGCTGATGGCACCCCCCGGTACGGGTAGCTGGTGCTTGACCAACAAGTGTCGTGCGATCAGCGTTTCTCCGATGGGCAATGGCACCGCATGAAATCCGATGGCATTGAATACCACCAGCGCATCGACCCAGGTTCCGCCGTAGCCACCGGCCGCTTCCGGCTGCAGGAGGCTGGTCAGCTCCATGTCCTCGATCGCCTGCCAGGCGTGCATCGGCAAGTTGTTCGGTGTCACGGGATCACGCCAGTTGACCATCAGATCGCGGAACAGTCGCTGCACGGTGTCGCCAAGAAGCTGCCTTTGTTCGCTCATCGTAGTCCCAGCCCCCGGGCAATGATTCCGCGCAGGATTTCCCGTGTACCACCGCGCAGCGAGAACGAGGGTGAAGCCTTGAGAAGATACGAAAGCGTTTCCTCGACAGCGTCGAGCCGGTCTGCGGTCAGATCGTCACCGAGCATTGCCTGTACTCTATGTGGCAGATTCTGTTCGAAGCTGGCACCCAGGTCCTTGACGAGCGCCGCCTCCAGCGCTGGATCCTCGCCACGTTCCAGCCGGCCGGCCACGGAGAGCGACATCTGGCGCAGCGTCCACAACTCAGCCGCCAGGCAGCCGACGAGCTGGACGCTCAGTTCAGAAGCGTCGTCGTCCAGAGCGGCCACCAGTTCATCGAGAAGGCGATAGCTGCTGAGGTAGCGCTCCGGCCCACTGCGTTCCAGCGCCAGTTCCTCGGTCACCTGACGCCAGCCCGCGCCCTCCTCGCCCAGCAGCATATCGTCGGAGACGAACACGTCGTCGAAGAACACTTCACCGAAGTGCAGGTCCCCCGTTTGATCGATGATTGGTCTGATGGTGATGCCGGGCGCGGACAAGTCGATCAGTAGCTGGCTGAGTCCGGCGTGTCGGTTGTTTTCGTCCAGAGGCGAGGTGCGAACCAGCGCGATCATCATGTGACAGCGATGAACATGGGTGGTCCAGAGTTTGGAGCCGTTGATCCGCCATCCGCCGTCGGCGCGGACCGCGCGGGTTCGAATGGACGCCAGGTCCGATCCGGCATCGGGCTCACTCATTCCGATACAGAAAAAACACTCGCCAGCCACAATTCGGGGCAGATAGCGCTGCCGAACCGTGGCGCTGCCATAGCGAAGCAGCAACGCGCCGCTCTGCCGGTCGGCGATCCAGTGCGCCCCCACCGGCGCTCCCGCGGCAAGGAGTTCCTCAAGCACCGTGTAGCGATCGACAAAGGACTGTTCGCCGCCGCCATACTGTTCTGGCCAGGTCATTCCGATCCAGCCGCGCTCGCCCAGCTCGCGGCTGAAGTCCGCGTCGAAGCCGATCCAGCTGCGAGCCTTCTGCTCCGGAGGAAAGCCCTGCAGTCGATCATCGACAAACGCCCTTACCGCGCTGCGCAGCTTTGAGGTATGTGGGGGTAGCCGAAGTGGCGTGAATTCAAACATGGGTCGTCCCGTGGGGGTACATCTAGTGGAAATCCTATGGTGTAACCGGGCTCGCTTTATACTCGCCTCGAATTCACCGCATGCCATTGCCGGGCCAGTTCGTCCCGGAATCGGGGTGCGGCAATACTGATCAATGCCTGGGCCCGCTCGTGCTGCGAAGCACCCGCAAGCCTGGCAATGCCATACTCGGTCACGACGTAATCGACATCGCTTCTGGGAACGCTGGTGATCGAGTCACTGCCGAGCCGGGCGACCAGTCTGGATGTCTGCCCCCCTGAGGTGGTGGCGGGCAGGGCGATCACCGAGCGACCGTTGCGCGACAGCCGGGCGCCGCGGATGAAGTCAAGCAGGCCGCCGGTGGCGCTGACCTGGCGCCCGTTGATCATCTCTGCATTAGCCTGACCCATAAGGTCAACTTCCAGTGCGGAATTCACGGCAACGAAATTGTCAATCTGCGCCAGGGTGCGAATATCATGGGTGTAGGCAACCGGCCGCCAATCGATATTCCCGCAGTCGGCACTCCACTGATACAGCGCACTGTCACCCACTGCGATGCCGGCAACATGGCGGCCGCGATCAATACTCTTCCTGGATCCGGTCATGACACCGGCCTCGATCAGGTAACGGACCTCGGCGGTAAGCATGCCGCTGTGCAAACCCAGATCACGGTGGTGTTCCAGCTTCTGCAAGATCGCAGCGGGAAGTCTTCCAATACCGGTTTGAAGCGTGTCGCCGTCCTCAATCAGCTTCGCGACGTTATCCGAAATCGCCTCCAGTTGAGTCGATGGGAGAGAAACGGGTGGCTCCGGCAACGAATGGTCCGCTTCCACGACGTAATCCAGACTCTCAAAATGCAATTCTGGCGCACCCGACGTTACCGGAAGGCGCCGATTGATTTGGGCGACCACCAACTGAGCCCTGCCCAGAACTGCAGGCACGAAGTCGACAGACGGCCCAAAGCTGCACATGCCCCTCGAGTCCGGAGGGCTCAGCTGAATCAAGGCGATATCGATGCGTGGCAGCGTGGCCAGGTAGTCATAGATCGACCGGTAGTGCATCGGCAGGAAACGGATCTGTTCGGCGTACTCAGGAAGGGAAAGGTCGCCATGAACAAAAAAGGTACTAAAGCGCGCATCGGGATGAAAGCGCGCGGGATTGAAATCATTCACACCGGGAATTGACACACCGATGTAATGAATCCCTGCACTGGCCTCTGCGTCGAGAGCCAGCGCCTGAAGAATGGCTGATGGTTCGCCGGGCCCACCCTGGATGAACACGGTGTTCCCTGGCCGCAGCAGTGTTGGAAGCTGTTGAGGTGTGAGTACATTCGGCATGGCGAGTCAGCCTGGTTGACGCTTGATGCCGTCGCCCAGGGCGGCGTGGGTGGCGGTGTCCATCAGGCGTTGGTTGAGCTCGTGCATTTCCCTGGCGATGGTTTCGGTCAACCGGGCGTCAAGTGGCTGTTTCATCAGCTGCTTGGTGGTGATCAGGGCCGGCAGCGGCAAACGAGCCAGTGCATGTGCAGCCTCCAGAGCGTGGGCGTCAATACGCGCATCCGCGACTATCTGATTGACCAGCCCCAGGTCAACGGCGCGAGTGGCAGGACAAGGCTCGGTCCGGGACAGTAACTCGAAGGCCCTGGGGTGGCCCATGAGCCGGGGAAGCAGAAAGGTGGATGCAAATTCTGGCGTGAGACCGATCTCAAGGAACGGAAAGACCAGATTGGCACGTTCCACGGCGTAAACCAGATCACAATGCAGAAGCAGCGTGGCGCCGATACCGACCGCGTCGCCCTGCACACAGGCGACGATCGGCTTTGGGAACCGCGCGAACACATTCATGAAGCGAAATCCGGGGCGATCGGCGATGGGTATGTCGCGAATCAATGAGAATCCCCGGATGTCGTTGCCGGCACAAAAAGCCTTGCCCACGGCTGTCAACAACACGACATGTACCGCATCATCCCTGGCGGCAGCCGAAAAATGTTCACGCATGCTGTCGTACATGGCGCCGGTTATGGCATTGCGTGCCTGTGGCCGGTTCAGGGTTATCCTGAGAATACCCCCGGACTGATTGATCTCGACCTCTTCGGTCATAGTGCCTGGCCTCAGGAGCTGATATAGAACCCGCCGTCGATACTCAAGTGTTGCCCGGTAATGTATGAAGCTGCATCGGTCAGAAGAAAGCAGGTTGCAGCTGCCACATCCTGAGCTGAGGAAAAGCGGCCCAGTGGAATCTGGCTCAGGTACTTGTCACGGAACTTGTCCTGGCGAATGGTCTCGGTCATCTGGGTTTCAACCAGGCCGTAGCACACACTGTTCACATTGATACCGTGGCGACCCCATTCCCGCGCGGAGCACATGGTCATGCCAAGCATTCCGGACTTGGCTGCGCCGTAGTTGATCTGGCCGATGGTGCCACGCCGGGCGGCGTCGGAAGACACATTGATGATACTGCCCGGTCGGCTATCGCTCTGCTTCGCCTTTTCGATCAGGTGTTGTCCGACACGTCGCAGGCAAAGAAAAGCGGCAGTAAGATTGACGTCGATGACCTGTTGCCATTGCGCGAGGCTCATATCGTGAGACAGGGCGGCGCGAACGATGCCGGCGTTGTTGATCAGGCCGAAGAGGTCACCGAAGCGGTCAATGACAGCGTTCACTGTGTTGTCGACGAAGGTCTCATCCGTAATGTCTCCGGGATAGGCGGCGAGCCGTGGGTGGTCAATCTCTTCAAGGGTGGCCTGCAATACATCCGCGTTGATGTCGACAATCGCGACATTGGCATTGAGTTGCAGGGCACATTCGGCGAGCGCACGGCCGATGCCCTGGGCGCCTCCAGTAATGAGAATGGTGCGTTGGTCGAGAGTGAAAGCGTTATTCATGACGACTCCGTCGTGGGGCTCGAGGCGATTGACAACAACTTCCGCCGTTGAATTCATGGGTCAGTACGCGCCGAACAGGGACACGCTGCACACATTGCGGTTGGGAAAACCACCGAGATTGTGTGTCAGGCCCAGGCGTGGTGCTTGTAACTGTCGATCGCCGGCCCGGCCATCGTGCAGCAACTCGATACCACCACCCTGATCGAGCCGGGGTGGGTCGCAACCGTCGACGCCCACGGCAACCTGTTGCTGGAGCGAACCGTATGACCCTCTCCGCCTCGGACCTCGCTATCGCCGATGCCGTGCTCACCTCGATCGCCGAGGAGATGGGCGAGGCGCTCGGGCACACGGCCTACTCACCCAACATCAAGGAGCGGCGCGACTACTCATGCGCCGTGTTCGATGAGCAGGGCCGCATGGTGGCGCAGGCGGCGCACATGCCCGTACAC
>JBJHBY010000052.1:0-6990 GCA_050485745.1 Gammaproteobacteria bacterium
AAGTAGTCGTGGCTCTGCACCAGCAGCGTGCCAGCGGGCCAGCGCACACTGCTGGCGTCCTCACGCTCCTCGAGGCCGGACACCACGCCTTCACCGCGCAAGGGCTGCAGCCCCTTGAGGGCATCGCTCAGGGCCTCGCCGCCAACCTTGGCGCCGCAGCCGGCGCAGTGCATGGTCTCGGCCGTCGCGGCCGGGGTGGGCATGCGTCGCGGCGGCAGCGTCTCGAAGCGGGTCATGAAACGCCGGTCAATATGATCCTTCCAGCGCCACACCCACGCGCCGGACAAGGTCCACACCCCGCGGCTGCCAACGGCATCACGCCCCCCGGCGGAGAGCAGGGACAAAAAGCGCCGCTGCGGGCGGTAATCGCGCAGCTGGCCCCCATTCAGGGTCGCGTGCAGGTTGTGGGCCAGCACCGGGGCCTGGCGTACCGCATAGACCCCGGCCTTCGGCAGCGGCAGGGGAAACGCTGCGCAGTCACCGGCCGCGAACACCTGCGGATGAGACACGCTGCGCAACTGCCGATCGACCTGCACAAAGCCGGCCGCATCCAGCGCCAGACCGGTATCCCGCAGAAACCCCGGCGCCGCCGCCCCGGTACACCAGAACAGGGCATCGAAGCGCTGCTCGCCGGCCTCGCCATGGACAATGCCCGGGGTGACGCGGTGCACACGTGAGCGATCCCGCAGGATCACACCGAGTGCCAGGGCCCTGGCCCGCATCTGCCGCCGCAGCTGCGCCGGATAGCCCTGCAGAAATGTTCCTGCACACACCAGGGTGACCTCCGCAGCCTGGTCACGCTGACGCAGGGCGTGGGCAATGGCCAGCGCCATCTCGGCACCGCCGGCACCGCCACCCACCACACACACCGCGAGCGGCCGCCGCGGGTCCAACTCCTCGAGAAATCGCGACCAGCGCCGCCGGAAATCCGCCACCGGCTTCACTGCGATGGCGTGCTCCGCCGCACCGGGCACCGAGGCCAGCTCCGGCGTGGCGCCAACATCAAGGCTGAGCAGGTCGAAGCCCAGACGGCTGCCGTCATCCAGCGTGAGTTCGCGGGCATCGACATCCAGCGCCATTACACGGCCCTGCACCCAGCGTGCTCCGGCCCACTGGCACAGGCGGGGCAGATCGACGTGGGTCTGTGCGACGTCGTAATGCCCGGCCACCAGCCCCGGCAACATGCCGGAATAGGCCGCCAGAACATCCGGGGAGACCAGGGTCAGGCGCGCTCCGGGCACAGGCCTCATGGCCAGCATGCGCAGCGCCAGGGCGTGGCTGTGCCCTCCCCCCACCAGGACCAGGTCGCGTTGTGCGGGCAGAGTGTTCAAGGGTGTTGTCTCCAGACTGCCGGGGGCATCACACCACCCCTTCGCGACGACCACCCTGCTCGCGCAGGCGCAGGTGCGCGCGCAAGCCCCGGGACAGAGCGTCCACACCGAGGTTGAGCAGCACCCCCAGGGCGATCAGGACCACGGCCCGGTCGAGGCGCATCTCGGCAAAGGCGGAATCCACGTAGAAGCCCAGGGTGGTGATGCCGAGGATACCGAGGATCGCGGTCTCGCGCATGATGATCTCCCAGCGATAGAGCAGAAAGGCGAGAAAATTCGGATACAGACGCGGCAGCACTTCCCAGCAGTAGCGCTCGACCCCGCGCGCCGCATCCTGGCGCAGGCGCAGGTCGACGCTGAAGCGGCCACAGAGAAAGGCGATGATCGCCCCGGTGTGCAGGGCCAGGGCCAGAATACCCGGCAGCATCGATGGCCCCAGCAGCAGCAGGAAAATAAAGGCCAGCAGAAACTCCGGGGTGCTGCGCAGACCCACCAGCAGCAGGTGCCCCCCGGCGCGGCTGGCGCGATTGCCAAACAGGGGGGATACCAGCGGCATCAGGCACAGGGCCAGCAATGCCGTCACCAGCATTGCCGCAGTGCCCAGTACCAGGGTCTGCCACAGCCCGGGCAGGCCCTGGGTCCAGAGCAGCGTACCCAGCCAGTCGGCGGTGGCACTCCAGCCCTCGTCGCGACGCAGGGGCGCGGGCACGATGTCCTCGGTGAGAAAGCGCGCCAGGGTGCCACCGGCGGCAGAGCCGGCGGGCGGAGACCACCACAGGGCCAGGGGCAGATACAGGGGCAGCAGGCGCCCGCGCAGCCACCAGCGCAGGGTTCCGATCAGCAACAGAAGAAGATACAGCAGCGCCGCACCCGCGGCGTAATCCCCCTGGCGAAAGGCGGTCTCCAGATGAAAACCCAGGGTCGGCAGGCCAATGAAGCCGAGGATCGCCGAGGAGCGGATACCACACTCCAGGCGATAGGCGCTGTAGCGGCGCATTGCTCCCCACACCAGGGGCAGGCGCGTGAACAGAAAGGCCGAGAGGACACCGCTGCCGGCGGGCAACGCGCGCTGTGGGCCGCGCTCGCTCTCCTCGAGGAACTCGCCGAAGACCTTGGCGAAAATACCGATGTAGGGCACGCCGATGGCGAGCACGCCGGTCAGCACGGAAAGCCCGAACACCTGCAGGAACAGCAGGCCCCAGAACAGCTCGTGCACCGCGCGCAAAACCGCACACAGCGCCCGCACCCCGCGCGACCCCCAGGCCAGGGCCAGCAGAAAGCCCCCCACCGCCCCCAGGGCCACGCCCTGGAAGGCAAAGGCCAGGGTATTGGCCAGGGCACGCCAGACGTCCTCGAGGCCGAAAAAGTCCGGCGTCAGGAAGCCCAGCCCCATGCGCCCGAACTCGGCGCCCGGGGTGCGGGTGGTGATCTCCAGGTCCGCCAGCAACAGGGCCGCGAACCCGGCCAGGGCCAGCCACAGGCTGGCGCGACGGTAACGCGCCGCGGTGGTGTCGAGGGCCGCCTCCCTATCGAGGCTCATGCCGGATACAGGCGATCGAGGTCGCCCGGGCTCAGCCCCTGCGTTGCCCTATCCAGCACCACACGCCCCGCCACCAGACCCACCACCCGGCTGCAACAGGCCAGGGCCAGGGCGCGATCATGCAGGGCCAGCACCGCGGTGTGGTGCTGCTCGAGCGCCTGCTGCAGCAGGCGCTGCCCCTGGTACTCATCAACGCTCGACACCGGCTCGTCCGCCAGCAGAATACCGCGCTCACTGTACAGCGCCCGGCCCAGGGCAGTGCGCTGGGCCTGGCCGCCGGAGAGTCGGTCAATGCTGGTGAACAGCTTGTCATCCAGCTCCAGCTGCCGCGCCACGGCGGCAACAGCGGCCACCTCTGCGCGCTCCGGGCACAGCAGATTGCGCAGGTTCTTCCACGCCGGGTAGCGGTCCAGTCGCCCCATGTAGATGTTGTGGAACACGCTCAGCATCGGCACCAGGGCGCCCTGCTGCGGGCACCAGGCGACCTCACCCGGGAGCTGCGCGCGCAGGGTCTCCAGCAGCGTCGTCTTGCCCACGCCACTGACGCCGAGCAGAGCCACGCGCTCACCCCGGTCGATGCGCAGCTGCAGTTCCGGCAGCACCACATGGCCACCGCGCCGGATGCTCTGCCCGCGCAGCTGAAACAGCGTCGCCACGGTTCAGTCGATCAGGCCGATGCGGCGCCCGGTGTCGAGGATCGACTGGTAATCCTCGTTGCTCGCCTCGATGAAGCGCTCGCGCGGAAAGGCATCGAGAATGCTGCGGTCGTCCAGGGCCAGCAACACCTGCTGCACGCGTCCGGCAAAGCCCTCGCCAAAACGCGCGTCGACGTCACCGCGAATGACCCAGTGGTAGTCGGGATACGGCGGCGTGGTCCAGATCACCTGCACCTGTTCGGCATCGACACTGCCCTCGGCCAGTGCCTGGTTCCAGACCTTGTAATTCACCGCACCGACTTCGTAGGCGCCACTTTCCACCAGGGCGATGGTGGCATTGTGGTGGCCGCTGTAGCCAACCCGGGAGAACAACGCCTCGGGTGCATCACCCAGCAGCTCGCGAACATGGTGCTCAGGCATCAGCCGACCGGAGGTCGAGCCCTTGGGACCAAAGGTGAAACTGCGCCCGATGATCTGCTCCGGCAGGGCGTCGCCGGGCTCGATGCCGGTGCTGCGATGGGCGATGAAGTGGGTGAGGAAATACGGGTCCTCGGCGCCCTGGGCGATGGCCCGGCTGCCCGGCACCAGCAGACGCGCCTGTACGCCGGAGAGCCCGCCGAACCAGGCCAGCTGCACCTCGTCGTTGCGGAAGGCGGTCACCGCCGCGGCATAGGATTTAACCGGCACGTAGTGCACGCTGACACCCAGTTCGTGTTCCAGGTAAGTGGCGACGCTGGAGAAGCGCTCTACGAGACGCGCCTCGTCCTGGTCGGGAATTGCGGTGAAGGTGAACACGGGAGTGGCGGCCTGATCCGGGGCCTCGCTCTGGCCACAGCCGAGCAGGCCCACCGAGGCCACAACGGCCAGCAGTAGTGCTTTCATGGGGTGTCGCTCCGTCAATGGGGAGTGAGCAACCGGACATCATCAACACCGTGGCGTGTCCGGACAGACACCACGGCTGCCGCATTGTAAACCGATTACGGCCCGCTCAGTCAGTGCCGGCAAGCCAGACCTGCACCGCCTGCCGGGAACCGCGAAAACACACCGGGCCGGTATGGTGGTCCAGCATGTAGTCGTACATCGGGTCGTAGTAATCCCGCAGCAGGGGCAGGATCCAGTCGCGGTGGCGCGCCAATTCGCCGCTGTCGCGCTGTTGTTGCAGGGCGTCTTCGAGGATCACCCGCAACGCCGCATGGCGGGCACCGCCGAGACGCTTGCGGATGCGATCGAGGCTGTCGAGCAGGGATTCCCCGAGGCGCTGTGCCGCCTGCTCCTCGCCGTACACCGCGCGAAACTCCGCCAGCGGCGCCAGCACATAGTCCTCCAGGGTGACCTGTACGCGGCTGTCCAGGTCCTCCTCCACCACCACCCGCGGCGCCTGCTTCATCCGTGCCTGCAGCACCGGCGGCAGATAACAGCGGCCGATCAGGCGGCTTTCGTCTTCCAGCAAAAGCGGGCGTTCGCCGTCAGCACGGTGCCGCAGCAGGGCAATGGCCAGGGCATTCTCGAAATCGATCTGCGCCGGCTGCCCGCCGGGGCGGCGCCCGAAAGCGGAACCGCGATGATGCGCAAGGCCTTCGAGGTCAATGCTGTCGGACACCGCCTCGATCACCCGGGTTTTGCCTGTGCCAGTGCGACCGCACAGCAGGCGCAGGGGCTGGCGCTGGATATCGCGCTCAAAGGACTGCAGCAAAAAGCGCCGCATGGCCTTGTAGCCACCCACCACCAGGGGCCGCTCACACCCCGCCTGCGCCAGCCACTGCTGCACCGTACGCGAGCGCAAACCACCGCGAAAGCAGTACAGCACGCCTTCGGGGTGACGCTGACACCAGTCCAGCCAGGCGTGCAGACGTGCCTCACGCACGCTGCCGCTGACCAGGCGGTGCCCAAGGGCAATGGCTGCATCCTGCCCCTCGCGGGCATAGCAGATGCCGATGCGGTGGCGCTCGTCATCGTCCAGCAGGGGCAGATTGGTGGCACCGGGAAACGCGCCCTTGCCGAACTCGACGGGAGCACGCACATCCAGCAAGGGCGTGTCATCAAGAAACAGCTGGCGATAGTCGTGAATATCGTCGGGCATGGCGGCATCAGGCCTGTGAAAAACCGGCACTTTATACGGTTTGTTTGCTGAGAGCACGCCGAAGCAAACCTCTCGGACCACCAGACCGATTACCACAGAAGATCCATCCTGTCAGCACAGCCAGCATGAACAAATAGTCATGCTGACTGCATGATTTGTCGTTGATCAGCACGCACCCGGATTTTAGGATGCCCATTGAGCCAGGGACGGGCCCTGGCCAACATCAGGACGTTACAAAATGAAAATTAAAAAAGCACTACTCCCCCTGACCGTCGTTGCCGCAAGTCTCTCCACCACGGCTCAGGCCCTGGACTTTAATCCCTATCTGTTTGTTGATATCGGGCAGGCGAAAGTCGATCTGGATGATGCCAAGAAGGAATTGCGCGAAGAGTGCAGCCATTACGAATCCCTAGGCCTATCCTGTTCCACGAGCACCAGCGACGACTCCATGGCATACAGCTTTGGTGTGGGCTTTAATCTGCACCGGAATTTCTCGCTGGAACTCGCCTGGTATGACCTGGGCAGTTTCGATGCCAAGGCCACGGCCGTTGACGCCAGCCCCGGCGGCACGGATTTTGGGCGGGACAAGATCGAAGTCGAGGCGAAGGGCCTGGGCGCTCGCGGTATCGGCCACCTGCCACTGACGGAGCGCTTCAACCTGGACGTCATGGGCGGCCTTGCCTACATCAAGACCGAAATGAGTTGGAAGTGGTCACAGGATATCAGCTCGTTTGCCATCAACTCGACTTTCAATGACAGCTCCAAGGATTTCGTATTCAACCTCGGCTTTGGCGCGTCCTATAGCTTTACTGAGAATGTCGCTGTTCGCGCCTCCTATGTGCGCTTTTTCGATGTGGGCGACAAGAACAAAACAGGAGAAGGGGATATCGATGTCCTATCCGTCGGACTGACTTACTCTTTCTGACCCTCCCACGGAGGCCCGCTTGCGGGCCTCCCCCTCACCACACCTCGTGTTCCGATCCGCACGACCAGCACCCATCTGCTATAAGTGGAGATAGAGCGCTGGACTTCCGGCACGGCTGAGGGCATCGCGATGAGTACCGACAATCCACTCTACAAACTGCTTCTGGACGAAGACGTCGAGGCCTTTAATCGCCAGCGCGGACTTGGCGGCGACGGCGACCTGCGCAGCGTGCTGTTGCGCGGCATGGACCTGCGGGGCCTGGATGCCACTGGACTGGACTTGCGCGATGCCTATCTGCGGGGAGCGGACCTGCGTGGTGTCGACTTCCGCCAATGTCAGCTGGAAGGCGCCAGCCTGGCGGACGCAAAGATTTCGGGTTGTTATTTCCCGAAGGAGCTGAGTGCGGAGGAAATCCGCATGTCCGTGGAGAAAGGAACACGGATGCGTTATCGCTGACG
>JBJHBY010000052.1:7000-16700 GCA_050485745.1 Gammaproteobacteria bacterium
CGCCTCCCCTTTGCTGTTTCACTCAGGCTTTCCATCGATACCGATCATGAATGGATACCTGGAAGAGCGTCAGAACTTGAAGACCAAACCCATATCAAACTGTGTTTCCGCCGGGTCAATCTTGACGTCAAAGGCATTCTCTGACGAATAATCCACATGGAATACTTCGGCAGTCAGCATGAGGTTTTCGGTAAAGGCATAGCGCAGGCCAAAGCCATAACCAAAACCATCAAAATCCTTGTCACCTTTGCCACTGAACAGGGAGTCGCGATACTTGACCTCAATATTCCGGGATTGGTAGCCGACCGTGCCGTAAAGAAGCACATTGGAGGAAACGGCGTAGCCCAGCTGGGCCTTGAGCGCATAACCATCGCCGATCGCCACCTCGAACTCACCATCCGTCCAGCGTTCAACCGTATCATCAAGATTATCGTGCAACGTATAGCTGAGCTCCGCCCCGAGATAGATATTGTTCCCCAGCACATGCCCATAACCAGCACGCACGTCGAGGCGGGTATACAGGGTATCCTGCACCCCGAACTTCGCAGACCACCCGTTTGGCCACTCGGTATCAGCGGTCACATCCGAGAAAATACCAATGGCACCACCAACATAAAAACCGGTGAAGGCATCTTCAGCGACAGCAAGCGGAGATGCCACAACAGCCGCAATGGCCGAAGCCATTGCTCCCAGCCGCATCTTTTCCTTGAAGAAAGTCATTTGTGTAAGCTCCATATCTATATTTGTTGTTTCACCCAAAGTCGGCGCGCGCTCCCGAGTTTCCAAGGTCATGCCCCAACTACAGCCGGCTTGCCTCGACGACGACAAACCAGAACGGCAAGATTCTAGTGGATTAAGTCACTGAGTCAACTTTCATCTCAGGCACTTAAGCGACCCCCGGCTTCCTCGGACAGGTAGACAGCCACAAACAGGAGGGAAGGAAGGAAAACCGAGCAGGCCTGCAAACAATAAAGGGGCGCTTTTGCGCCCCTTTATTGCTACTGGCTGGCCCCGATAAGGGGCCAGGATCAGAACCGGCCAGTCAGGCCGAGGGTCCAGGCTTTGACCGTACGGCCAAAGGCAGGCTGGGCACCCATCGCCCAGAGGCCATCCGGGTTAAGCTCACCGTAGGCGACATTGACGGCGAACTCCGGCGCGAAGAAATACTGCGCGCGGATATCCCAGCCGTAGCCTTCTACGTCATTGTCGCCGTGGGCGAAATCAACCCCTGCGCCAACGCTGAACTGGCGGTTGAGGTAGAGGTCGGCGCCAACACCGGCAGTCCAGGCGCTATCGCTGCCCGTGCCGTCTGGATCAATCTCGAACCAGCCGAGACTGCCCTCAACGGCCACTTGCATACCATTGCCCATGTCAGCCATCAGGTGACGCGCGCTCACGGAGATATCGTTGATATCAGCGTCACTCCAGTCCTGATGCTCATAGTTCAGGCGCAGGGTGGTCATGTCGTTGAGGTAGGTACCCAGCGTCAGAGCGTAGACATTCCCGTTACCCGCATCAAAAACATCCGTGCCATCAAGGCTGAACCGGGTGTAACGGGCGCCCAGAATCAGGTTGCTGCCTTCGACCACGTACTCGCCGCCGATGCTGTAACGGTCACCGTCGTAGGCGATATCGCCATCCAGGTAACTGTAGCCGAGGGTAATGAACGATGCCTTGCTCAGGAAAGCGGCTTCGGCCAGCGGGCCCTGGCTGTTATCAACCGGAGCCAGGTACATGGTGCCGTCAATGGACCAGGCATCGTCGTCGAGGTTGCTGATCTGGCTGCGATCAAAGCCGGCATTGACCTCGAACTGGTAGGCATTCGCCGCGGCGCTCAGACCCATGGCGCAGGCAACCGCGAGTGACAAAGTTGTCTTCTTCATAATCATTCCATCCTTTTTGACATGAGAATTCCGTGGTAGAGACCCACCCTCTCATTAAAACGGGTCAGACACAGTTTATAGGGCCAGACCGGAATGTCAACAAAAGTTCATAAAAATTCAATGGTTACGTCACAATTGTGCAGTTAAATCTCTGATATGGGGCGACATTTTGGGTGCAACGGGTTATACCGCCAAGGGGGAAATAAAAACCCGGCAATGCCGGGTCTTTTATTTGGCGGAGAGGGAGGGATGGATTCGGCGCTGCGCGCCTCACCCCTGCGGGGCGCCGTCGCTGCGCTCCCGCGTCGTCTCCGCCCGCTGCGCGGGCTCCGGCTCGAACCCTGTCGAGGCTTCTCACCCGCCCTCACCTTCAAATCAAAAAGCCCGGCGCAAGGCCGGGCTCTTTGATTTGGCGGAGAGGGAGGGATTCGAACCCTCGGTAGAGTCGCCTCTACAACGGTTTTCGAGACCGTCCCGTTCAACCACTCCGGCACCTCTCCAAACTTTTCCCGCATCCTGCGAGGGGCAGCGCTGGCGCGCTGCTCTACAACGGTTTTACTCGCCCCTCCCGGGGCTCGAACTGCGGGCGGCTATGGTAATCGGCGCGGAGGGGAGTCGCAAGCTGTAGGCTGGGTTAGCGGCAACGCCGCGTAACCCAGCGTCACCACCTTCACCGGAGCCCGTGCCACGGCCGGGTTCGGAGCCCGTTATCCAGCCGTCCCCCGGTGCTTCGTGAGGAGTTCAGCGGTGCATCGACCGCAGGTGGTGACTTCGTGAGGAGCTCCGCGGTATATCAACCGCAGGTGGTGACGCTGGGTTACGCCGCTTTGCGGCTAACCCAGCCTACAACACTCCGCAGCGGAATTCGTGGGAGGGACCACCACGGTGGGAGGCGTCTAGACTGTGGGGAACGACAAGGGAGGAACCTGCATGGACACGGGAAATCTGCCCCGGCAGCTGGCGCTGGAGCTGCCGGAGTGGTTGCTGGCAAGCTGGCGGGATGCGGCGGTGAGGGCATGGCACGACGATGAGGCGCGCATGCGCCTGGTGATCGAGGTGGCGTCGCGCAACGTGCAGGAAGGCGGTGGGCCGTTCGGGGCTGCGGTGTTCTGCGAGGACAGCGGTGCGCTGGTGGGCCTCGGCGCCAACCGGGTGGTATCGTCAAACTGCTCCCTGTGGCATGCGGAAACCGTAGCCATCGCCGCCGCGCACCAGCATCTGGGGAAACTGGCGCTGGGCGAGGGTCGCTACGCCCTGTTCAGCAGCTGCGAGCCCTGCTGCATGTGCCTGGGCGCCACCCTGTGGTCGGGCGTGCGCCGCATCGCCTGCGCGGCCCGGGACGAAGACGCCCGTGCCATCGGCTTTGACGAGGGCCCCAAGCCGGCGGACTGGCGCGCCGCCTGCGAACAGCGGGGCGTACGCGTCACCGACGATCTGCTGCGCGACGAGGCCCGCGTCATTCTGCAGGCTTATGCCGCCCAGGGCGGGCTTGTCTACAACGGTTGATAGTGTCGACTGACTGGCGATTAACCCGGCTCGATTGATTGGCGGGTCAATCGTCCGCACAGGGATGTGCCGGCCATTGGCCGAAGGCCAATGCAGGTTAAGAGCCGGCCCGGCGGACTTCGCCGATCACCCATGCCAGATACAGCATCGCCACCAGGGCACCGAACAGCCAGGCCGGTGCAAAACCGAACAGGCTGAGAATACCCCCGGCCAACAGTGGCCCGGCCACCCGCCCCCAGGAGGCCATGGCCGAGGTGGTTCCGAGCATGCGCCCGCGCAGGGTCAGGGGTGTACGCCGCGCGGTCAGGGCGTTGAGAATCGGCATGCAGAAGGTCCCGCCCGACGCCAGCACGAAGAAGGCCGCCACCATCGTGACCGGGCCACCCGCCAGCATCGCGAGCAAAAAACCCGACACCACCAGGCCCACGGACAGCGCCAGCAGGCGCAGCTCACCAAAAATCCGGATCAGCGGCCCGATCAGGGCAAACTGGCTGATCGCCATGGTCAGCCCCTGGATGCCAAAGACGATGCCCACCTCACGTGGGCTCCAACCCAGCACCGCCCCCACCCACAAGGGAAACAGATAGGTCGCCGCACTGATGCAAGCGGTGTGCAGCAGGTACTGGGAGGCCAGCAGGGTATTGCCGGTGCTGCGCAGCATCGCCAGCATCGACGGTGCGTCACCGCGCCGGTGGGCATCGCGGTGGGCGTCACGCTCACTGGCGCTGAGGCTTTCGTGCAACAATAGCCAGCCCGCCACCAGGGCCACCAGGGACAGCGCCGCGGCCAGCCAGAACGCCCTGTGATAGGCTCCTTCGGGGCCAGCGAGCACACCGCCAAGGAACGGGCCGATCACCATGCCGATACCGAAGGCGGCGCCGATCTTGCCCATCGCCCGGGCGCGATCCGACGCCGGCGTCATGTCGGCAATCATGGCGGAGGCAACGCCGAAGTTACCCGCCATGCAACCGGCAAAGATGCGCGCCGCGTAGACCATCCACAGCTCGCTGGAGAGCGCCAGCATGATATAGCCGGCGATGCTGCCGCCCAGGCACACCAACAGCACCGGCTTGCGCCCGATGCGGTCGGACAGGCGCCCCCAGAGCGGCCCGGCAAAGCCCGCAAATACGGAATAGACGGCGATAATCAGGGCAATATCGAAAGCGCTGGCGCCCAGTTCCGGTGCCATGAAGGGCAGGATCGGAATGATGATGCCAAAGCCGATCAGGTCGATCAGCACGGTCAGAAAAAGGACGGGCATGCAGCGCTCCGCGGTGGCGACAGGCCGTGCCGGTTGCTATCCGCGGCACCCCTGGGGGCCCTCTGCATGACTCTGGCGTGCCCTGTCTGGCCGAAAGCGACTGCAAGGCGCCTCGGGGATGGGACGCAACCCTTTGCACGCGGCACAAGGTGGCCGATCGATGTGCACCTCGGACCGTACCGCGAGGCTTCGGGCTGACCTGCAACCGGAGAACACGGGAGTTGGGCAGAAGTTCCCTACAAAGCCCGCCAGCTTAGAGCCTCGGTGCGCCGCTGGCAAACCGGGTGTTCAGGCACCGCTCACACCCCACTGCGCTCCAGGCGAATGGTGACACGACGGTTTTCGGCACGGTTTTCCTCGGTGGTATTGGGGACCACCGGATAGCGCTGGCCATGGTAACGGGTGGTGATGAGACGCTCATCGACCCCCTGCGCCAGCAGGTACTCGGTCACCGTCTCGGCGCGCTTGCGCGACAGCTCCAGATTGTAGAGACCACGCCCGACACTGTCTGTATGGCCGTCGATGAATACAGCCTCCACCCCGGGGTCGGCGCGCAAGTAGCGCACCACCAGGTCGAGGGTCGCGCGACCGGCCTCATCGAGCTGCCAGACGTCCGTGGCATAGAGCACACGGCTGCGGGCGATCTGCTCGAAGGAGGCCGGCAGCAACTCCGCCAGACAGGCCTGGTACTCCCGATAGGCTGGCCGGAAGCGCGCCGGCGACATGGCCACCGCCAGCTCCACGTCGTCGGCATACCAGCTCAGGCGCTGGAACACCGGCGCCATACCCTGGTGCAACTCGGTGAGCAGCCGTGTTGCCATGGATTCGCCGAGACGCAACGCCTCGTTGCCCTCGACCACAGTGACATCGCCAAGGGCGGTCACCGGCTTGTCCGGCGCCCAGTGCGGGGCATCGGCGATAAGCACGGCACGCCCGCTGCGCAGGGGGTTGCGGGTGGGATTCAGCCGGAACACCAGCTCGCCACCCGCGCGAATTTCAAAAACGGCGCTGCCAAAGTCGGGAATCGGCTGCCACAGGCGGCAGGCAAACACAGAGGACTCCACTCGCCACTCCACCCGGTCCAGACCCGGCTGATAGATCACCACCGCCTCGGCGGCCAGCGCCAGCCACAGCAGGGGCCACAGCCAGCCGTGACGCAGGATCGAACAGGGGCGGATGCGGGACATGGGGCTTCTGGCCTGGTCAGACGTTCTCTCTCGTCTATCGGCAGCCGACCGGCGAACTTTATCAGCGCCGGTCGAATCCTGTAGCATGCGGCCTCGTCACACTCGCGGAAGCCCCGATGACCCAGCAGCTCAGCCTGACCCGCCCCGACGACTGGCACGTCCACCTGCGCGATGGCGATGCCCTGCGCCATACGGTGCCGGCCATGGCCCGCTATTTCGGCCGTACCATCGTCATGCCCAATCTGGTACCGCCGGTGGTCGATACCGGCATGGCCCGGGCCTACCGCGAGCGCATCATGGCGGCCCAGGCCGACTGCCCGCGCCAGGTGGAACCGCTGATGGTGCTGTACCTGACCGACCGCACCAATGCCGCGATCATCCGCGAAGCCCGGGATTCGGGCATCATCTTCGGCGCCAAACTCTACCCGGCCGGGGCCACCACGCACTCCGATGCCGGTGTCACCGCGCTGGACAGGCTCTACCCCGCCCTCGCGGCCATGCAGGATGCCGGCCTGCCCCTGCTGGTGCACGGTGAGGTGACCCGCGCGGAGATCGACATCTTCGACCGGGAGCGGGTCTTTATCGAGGAGCAGCTGAGCCGCGTCGTGCGTGATTTCCCGGGGCTCAGGGTGATCCTGGAACATATCACCACAGCGGACGCCGTCGACTTTGTTCGCGAGGCCCCCGCCAATGTGGCGGCGACCATCACTCCGCACCACCTGCTCTACAACCGCAACGATATGCTGGTCGGTGGCATTCGCCCCCACTACTACTGCCTGCCAATCCTGAAGCGCCAGCGTCACCAGGCCGCCCTGCTGGCGGCGGCCACTTCCGGCAGCCCGAAGTTCTTTCTCGGCACCGACTCCGCGCCCCATGCGCGCTCAAAGAAAGAAGCCGCCTGCGGCTGCGCCGGCATCTACTCCGCACACGCCGCACTGGAGCTGTACGCCGAGGTCTTCGAGGCGGCGGGCGCCCTGCAGCACCTGGAGGGCTTCGCCAGCCACCACGGCCCCGACTTCTACGGCCTGCCCCGCAACACGGACCGCATCACCCTGCGCCGCGAACCCTGGACCGTCCCCGCGGAGCTGCCCCTGGGAGACACCGTGCTGACGCCTTTGCGCGCTGGCGAGAGCGTCACCTGGCGCGTCGAGGAGCACGCCAGTGAGGCCTGAGGACATGGAACCCGAAGTACTGGAGCGCAGCCCCATGGCACGACGCTTCCGCGGCTTCCTGCCCGTGGTGATCGATGTCGAGACCGGCGGTTTCAACGCACGTACCGATGCCATTCTCGAGATTGCCGCGGTGACCCTGGATATGGATGCGGACGAGCAGTTGGTGATCGGCGAGAGCTTCGATTACCAGGTGGAGCCCTTTGCCGGTGCCAACCTGGAACCCGCCGCCCTGGAATTCACCGGTATCGATCCGCACCATCCGGACCGGATGGCCATGGCCGAGGCACAGGTCTTCGGTGAGCTGCTGAAGAGCATCCGCCAGAAAGTCCGCGAGCACGGTTGTACCCGTGCCATCCTGGTCGGCCACAACGCCCACTTCGACCACGGCTTCGTCATGGCCGCCGTGGAACGCTGTGGCATCAAGCGCAACCCTTTTCACCCCTTTTCGGTGTTCGATACCGCCACCCTCGCCGGGCTCGCCTGCGGCCATACGGTGCTGGCGAAGAGCTGCCAGCTGGCGGGCATCGAGTTCAGCAACGCCCACGCCCACAGTGCGCTTTACGACACGTGCAAGACCGCCGAACTGTTCTGCCACATCGTCAACCGCTGGCGGCAACTGGGCGGCTGGGACAACGCCAGCGAGCGCCTGCAGGGTGACTGGTAAGCCGCCGGCCCTCCGCCCCCGGTGGTGGCAGCACGAACACCGGAATACGATTGACAACGATTCTCATTTTAATCTAATCTGGGCACAAGTCATGCGGTCGACCCCATCGGGTCGGCCCTGCGGAGGCTCGCGATGTACATCTGTTTATGCGAAGGTGTCACCGATCACCAGATCCGCGCCGCGGTTGCGTCGGGCGTGGGCAGCTACGCCGCCCTGCGCCGCGAGCTCGGCCTGGCACGACAGTGTGGCCGCTGCGCCATCGATGCCCGACGCGAGTTCCGCGATGCACTGAGCGACCGCGCCGCTGTCGACGAAGCTCTTTTCTACCCCGCCGCGATGGCTGCAACCTGAGCCGCCAACACCCGTAGCAGCCCTGAGAATCACTTCGTTTCTCACTTGCACATCCTTTTCAAATCAATCACTTAGATTTGACCCACCGCACCACATTCGCACACAATGCCGGGTAGCTCACCACGCAAAGGAGGCCCGCGCATGAAAGGCGACAAGAAAGTCATCGAGATCCTCAACAAGGTTCTGGGCAACGAGTTGGTGGCCATCAACCAGTACTTCCTTCATTCGCGCATGTACAAGGACTGGGGGCTGAAGGAACTCGCCGGGCACGAGTACGAAGAGTCCATCGACGAGATGAAGCATGCGGACAGGCTGATCGAGCGCATCCTGTTTCTCGAGGGCCTGCCCAACCTGCAGAAGCTGGGCAAACTGCTGATCGGGGAAAACACCCGCGAGATGCTGCAGTGCGACCTCAAACTCGAGCTTGCCGGCCTGCCCGACCTGAAGCAGGGCATCGCCTACTGTGAATCGGTCGCGGACTATGTCAGCCGCGACCTGCTGGGAGACATCCTCGAATCCGAGGAGGAGCACATCGACTGGCTCGAGACCCAGCTCGGCCTGATCGACAAGGTCGGCCTGGAGAACTACCTGCAGAGCCAGATGCGCTCCTGAGCCCGAGGGTTCCTGCCGGGGCCTGCTATGCTTGGGTTCTGCCCGGCAGACTCCGGACCCGGCCATGCCCGACCCGCAACGCAGCAACACCCCGAACCCGCTCCGCAGGGTTCGTGTGATTCTGGTGTCAGCAGGGGTGCTGCTGAGTCTGATGCTGGCGGTGGGCAGCCTCATCTATCAGCAGGAGCGCCAGCGCGAATTGCAGATCGCGCATATGACGCCGTTGCTGGACGGCGCCGCCACACGCCTGGTGGCCAGCGTTGCCGCCGCGCGCAGCCTGCGCGCCCTGTTCGATGCCTCGGAGCATGTCAGCGCCGAGGAGTTTCATACCTTCACCGAAACCGCCCTGAAGGACTTTCCCTTTGCCGTCGTGGCGATCTATGCGCCGATCTTCGAGGCCCCGCGCCGCGAACCCTTTGAGCGCCACCGGCTTTCCGGCATCGCCCTGTACGCCCCCCTGCCCGGCACCGGGTTACTGACCTGGCACGCGCCGATCCAGTACAGCGAACCCGCCGCACTCGGCGGTCACTTCCAGCCTGGACTCGATCTGGCCAGCTTCTGGTGGGATATCATCAGCGATGCAAGAAGTGCCGGCGAGGTGCGGATCACCCGCTCCCCCTGGCCCAACGGCGAGAAGCAGCTGGTGCTGCTCGCACCCGTCAGCCACCGGGACCATCTCGACGCCGGCCCGGAGGCAGAAGTGGTCAGCGGCGTGGTGGCGACCATCGTCGATATCTCGCGCCTGTTTGCGCAGCTCGAGTTCGCGCCCGGCACCCTGCTGGCCCTGGACCTCGGTGACCAGCTCACCCGCCTGGAGTTCAGCGTCGACACGGCCTCGGCGCCCACCGCCCGATCCAGCCCAATGCCGGGGCGGCGCCCCGACATCGCACTGGAGCGAGCCATCGAGGCTGGAGAGCAGGAGATGATTCTGCGCCTGTGGCAGCCGCAACGGCTCGCATCCACCACCCTGATCTACCCGTTATTCCTGCTGGTTGCGGGTATCGGGCTGACACTGCTCGCCGACTGGCTGCTGCGCAGCCATCTGAAGGCCAGCGCCGCGCTGG
>JBJHBY010000053.1:0-16625 GCA_050485745.1 Gammaproteobacteria bacterium
GCGCACATCTCGGGCAAGATGCGCAAGAACTACATCCGCATCCTGACCGGCGACAAGGTCAAGGTGGAGCTGACGCCCTATGACCTGACCAAGGGTCGTATTACCTACCGCGCCCGCTGAGGCTTTGCCAGGGTTCAGTGCTCACCGGGGCTGACCGGAGAATTGCGGGTGATACGGTGGCCTCTCAGGCCACCGCCTCCTCCACCTCTTCAAGCTGCAACTGATCCCCATGCACGAAGACGCGCACGGTGCCTCCGTGGGCGGACAGTGAGCCAAACAGCACCATCTCCGCCAGTGGCTTCTTGATGTACTCCTGAATGACCCGGGCCATGGGGCGTGCACCCATGGATTTGTCGTAGCCCTTGCGCAACAGCCAGCGCCGTGCCTCGTCGTCCACCTCCAGCGACACGCGCTTGTCGTCCAGCTGGCTCTGCAACTCGACCAGGAACTTGTCGACGACATTCAGGATGACGTCTTCCGGCAGCGGATTGAACTGCACGATGCCATCCAGCCGGTTGCGGAACTCCGGCGTGAACAGGCGGTTGATCGCCTCCATCGCATCGGTGGTGTGGTCCTGTTCCGAAAAGCCGATGGAGCGACGGCTGATACTTTCCGCACCGGCGTTGGTAGTCATCACCAGAATGACATTGCGGAAGTCCGCCTTGCGGCCGTTGTTGTCGGTGAGCGCACCGTGGTCCATCACCTGCAGCAACAGATTGAAGACCTCGGGGTGTGCCTTCTCGATCTCGTCCAGCAGCACCACGCTGTGGGGGTGCTTGGTCACCGCATCGGTGAGCAGGCCTCCCTGGTCGAAGCCGACGTAGCCCGGGGGGGCGCCGATGAGGCGTGACACCGTATGCCGTTCCATGTACTCGGACATATCGAAGCGGATCAGTTCAAGGCCGAGAATACGCGCCAGTTGCCGGCTGACCTCGGTCTTGCCGACGCCGGTCGGACCGGCGAGCAGGAAGGAGCCAATCGGTTTCTCCACCGGCTTGAGCCCGGCCCTGGTCAATTTGATCGAGGTGGCCAGGGTGGCAATGGCCTCGTCCTGGCCAAACACCACCATGCGCAGGTTCTCCTCGAGCTTGCCCAGCGCCTCGCGATCGTCTCTGGACACGGTCTTGGGGGGGATGCGCGCGATGCGGGCGACCACTGCCTCGATTTCGGCCACGTTGATCAGCTTGCGCCGCTTGCTGGGGGCCTGCAGTTGCTGGTACGCGCCAGCCTCGTCGATCACGTCGATGGCCTTGTCCGGCAGAAAGCGGTCGGGGATGTAGCGCGCCGACAGCTCCGCGGCACAGTGCAGCGCCTTGTCGGTATAACGCAGGCCGTGATGCTCCTCGAAGCGGCTCTTCAGCCCCTTGAGAATCAGGTACGCATCCTCCACCGAGGGTTCCAGTACATCGACCTTCTGGAAGCGCCGGCTCAGCGCCCGGTCCTTCTCGAAAATGCCCCGGTACTCCTGGTAGGTGGTGGAACCGATGCAGCGCATCTGGCCCGAGGTCAACAGTGGCTTGAGCAGGTTGGAGGCGTCCATGACGCCACCGGATGCAGCACCGGCACCGATGATGGTGTGGATTTCGTCAATAAACAGGATCGCGTTCTCGCGCTTCTTCAGATCGCGCAGCAAACCCTTGAAGCGCTTCTCGAAATCACCGCGGTACTTGGTGCCCGCCAGCAGCGCGCCCAGGTCCAGCGCGTAGACCACGCTGCCCTTGAGAATCTCCGGCACCTCGCCCTCGACGATCATCTTCGCCAGGCCCTCGGCGATGGCGGTCTTGCCGACGCCGGATTCGCCAACCAGCAGGGGGTTGTTCTTGCGCCGGCGGACCAGAATCTGGGCGACCCGTTCGACCTCCTGCAGGCGACCGACCAGCGGGTCGATGCGGCCGGCGCGGGCCTCTTCATTCAGGTTGGTGGCAAAGGCATCGAGGGGGCTGCGCTCGGGATCGACGCCGGCACCATCTTCTTCCCCCGCCTGCTCGCGACCGTGCTCGACACCGGAGTCACTGCCGTGATCGGCAACCTTGGAGATTCCGTGGGTGATGTAATTGACCACATCCAGGCGGGCAATGCTCTGCTGTTTAAGGAAGTAGACCGCCTGACTTTCCTGCTCGCTGAAGATGGCCACCAGCACATTGGCGCCGGTGACCTCTTTTTTGCCGGAGGACTGCACATGGAAGACGGCGCGCTGCAGCACTCGCTGGAAGCCGAGGGTGGGCTGGGTTTCGCGCTCCAGATCATCTTCAGGAATCAGCGGCGTGGTGGCGTCAACGAACTCGGTGAGGTCCGAGCGCAATCGCGCAAGATCTGCTCCACAGGCGCGCAGTACCCGTGCCGCGACATCATTGTCGAGCAGGGCCAGCAACAGGTGCTCGACCGTCATGAATTCGTGACGCTTGACCCGGGCGCCTTTGAAGGCCTGGTTGAGTGTTGCCTCAAGGTCCTTGCTCAGCATACTGCCACCTCAACTTGACTCAGTCGTCGGATGCTTCGATTTCCGCCAGCAGCGGGTGCTGGTGTTCCCGGGCGTAGTGGTTGACCTGGGCCGCCTTGGTTTCTGCGATATCCCGGGTATAAATGCCACACACGCCCTTGCCCTGGGTGTGCACCGTGAGCATCACCTGGGTTGCCTTTTCGCGGCTCATGCCGAAGAAGACCTCCAGAACCTCGACCACGAACTCCATCGGGGTATAGTCATCATTCATTAATACGACCCGATAAAGCGGCGGTGGTTTCAGACGGGGCTTCACCGCCTCCACCGCCAGGCCGCTACCACCCTGCCCTGGCTCGTCGTCGCTCATACTCAATGTTAGACGAAGAAAATCGACCTTACCCATAAATACGCCTGTCATTCACATCCGGATGCGGGCTCCCTGCCCGCCGTCCACGCATGATACTGCCCGGCGTGGCCTCCGGCCACAATGCGGGGGTTGACTATTGCCTGAAAAATGATTAAACAGGCCGGGACCCAGTCACTTCGACCCGCTGTCCTCTCACAATAACCAGGCGGGCGTCGTGAATCAGCTCCCGGACGGAGCGAAGTAGAAGGACCCTGGTCATGCAAACCGGTATCGTCAAGTGGTTCAATAACGCCAAAGGCTATGGCTTCATCCTGTCCGATGATGGTGGCGGGGATATCTTCGCGCACTACTCCGCCATCGACATGGACGGCTACAAGACCCTCAAGGCCGGACAGAGCGTGGTCTTCGAAGCGGAGCAGGGCCCCAAGGGCCTGCACGCGAGGAAGATCCAGTCGGCTGGTGGTGCCCCCGAACCCGGCGTCGGGGAAGAGGCACCCGGGGAGCTCTGAGCGGAAGCAGTTGCGCCCGCCAGCAGCGCACCCCCGGGCAGGATGCTGAAGGTCGTGCCCACCCGACTGGATCGGGCGGGCACCCACAGCGGACAGGTCAACCCTGCCCGAGAGCCGCCAGTGCCTTGTTGAACGTCTGGCTGGGACGCATGGCTGCGGCAGCGAGTGCCGGATCGGGGTGGTAGTAGCCACCCACGTTCACCGGCGCACCCTGGGCGGCGTTCAGTTCATCGACGATGACCTGTTCCTGGGCCGACAGGGTCTGCGCCAGATCCGCAAAACGCGCCTTGAGTGCCGCATCCTCATTCTGAGCAGCCAACTCCTGGGCCCAGTACAGCGCCAGGTAGAAATGGCTGCCGCGGTTGTCCAGCTCACCCACCTTGCGTGATGGCGACTTGTTGCTGTCGAGGAATGTGGCTGTTGCGCGGTCCAGGGTCGTGGCCAGCACCCGGGCTTCTGTATTATCACTGGCGTTGGCCAGGTGCTCCAGGGAGGCGGCCAGGGCCAGAAACTCCCCAAGGGAATCCCAGCGCAGGTGGCCTTCCTGTTCAAATTGCTGCACATGCTTGGGGGCAGAACCACCGGCACCGGTCTCGAACAGGCCGCCGCCGGCCATCAGCGGTACGATGGACAGCATCTTGGCGCTGGTACCCAGCTCCAGAATGGGGAACAGGTCGGTCAGGTAGTCACGCAGCACATTGCCGGTCACCGAGATGGTGTCCTTGCCGGCCCGGATCCTCTCCAGGGAGAAGCGGGTCGCTTCCACCGGCGCCATGATGTGGATCTCCAGCCCGCTGGTGTCGTGGTCCTTCAGGTACGCCTGTACCTTGCTGATCAGCTGGGCATCATGTGCCCGCTTCGCATCCAGCCAGAACACCGCGGGGGTGCTGGTCAGGCGCGCACGCTCCACCGCCAGGCGCACCCAGTCACGCACCGGCGCGTCCTTGACCTGGCACATGCGCCAGATATCGCCCTCCTCGACCGCGTTTTCCAGCAGCACCTGGCCCTGGCCATCGAGCACGCGCACCTTGCCCGCCCGGGGGATTTCAAAGGTCTTGTCGTGGGAGCCGTACTCTTCGGCCTTTTGTGCCATCAGGCCGACGTTCGGCACGCTGCCCATGGTGGTGGGGTCGAAGGCGCCGTGGCGTTTGCAGTCGTCGATCACCGCCTGGTACACGCCAGCGTAGCAGCGATCGGGGATCACCGCTTTGGTATCGGCCAGCTTGCCGGCCGGATTCCACATCTTGCCGGAGTCGCGAATCATCGCCGGCATGGAGGCGTCGATGATGATGTCGCTGGGGACGTGCAGATTGGTGATGCCCTTGTCGGAGTTGACCATGGCCAGCTCCGGACGCTTCGCGTAACAGGCCGCGATATCGTCTTCGATCGCCTTGCGCTGCGCATCCGGCAGGTTGGCAATGCGCGCATAGACGTCGCCGAGGCCATTGCTGACATCCACACCGATCTGTTCAAACAGCTCCGCGTGCTTGTCGAAGACCTCACGGAAGTAGACCGTGACCGCATGCCCGAAGATGATCGGGTCGGACACTTTCATCATGGTGGCCTTGAGGTGAACGGAGAGCAGCACCCCCTGCTCCCTGGCGTCTTCGATCTCGCGCGCCAGGAACTCGCGCAGCGCCTTGCGGCTCATGCAGGAACAGTCGATGACCTCCCCGGCCTGCAGGGGGGTGTCACCCTTGAGCGGCGTGACTGAGCCGTCATTGCCAAGCAGTTCGATACGGAAGCTGCCGGCGCTGCTCATGGTCAGGGATTGCTCGCTGCCGTAGAAGTCGCCCTCTTCCATATGCGCCACGTGGGTACGGGAGTCAGGGCTCCAGGCGCCCATCTTGTGCGGGTGCTTGCGCGCATATTGCTTGACCGACGCCGGGGCGCGGCGATCGGAATTGCCTTCACGCAGCACCGGATTGACGGCGCTGCCCTTGATGCGGTCGTAGCGGGCCTTGGCTTCGCGCTCGGCGTCCGTGGCGGGCTCTTCCGGATAATCCGGCAGTGCGTAGCCCTGCCCCTGCAGTTCCTTGATTGCCGCCTTGAGCTGGGGGATCGAGGCGCTGATATTGGGGAGTTTGATGATGTTGGCCGCCGGGGTCTTGGCCAGCTCGCCGAGCTCGGCCAGGTCGTCCGCCTGGCGTTGCTGTGCCTCGAGGTATTCCGGAAAACTGGCGATGATGCGCCCGGCCAGCGAGATGTCGCGGGTTTCGACACTGACGCCTGCGGCACTTGCGTAGGCCTCGATCACCGGCAGCAGGGAGTGGGTCGCCAGGGCCGGCGCTTCGTCGGTAATGGTGTAGATGATGGTAGACACTTCGGTGGTCATGTCGGTCTTGCACTCCATCCAGTCTTCGCCTCGTGAGCGAAGGATTAACGCGGCGGGCCGGGGGTCGACGAGCAGCTACGACCGGGGGTCGGCGTGTCTGGCTCCGCCGGGCAGCTGCGCACGGCGTGGAACCCGAACCCGGCGTGAAAACGGGCCGAAATACCCAAACGAAAAAGCGCGGGGAGTATATCATCATCGCTCCGGTTTGACAGTTTCCGACAGCGCCGCGATGCTGCGTGCCAGCCAACCGACACAGGTCACACATGGCCAGCCTGCTGCTCTTCAACAAGCCCTGGGGGGTTCTCAGTCAGTTCCGCGCCGAAGGGGGGCACGCCGGTCTGGCCGACTGGATCGATGCCCCGGGTTACTATCCGGCCGGACGTCTCGACCACGACTCGGAGGGTCTGTTGCTGCTTACCGATGATGGCGCCCTGCAGCACCGCATTGCCCATCCGCGGCACAAGCTGCCCAAGACGTACTGGGTACAGGTTGAGGGCGAGCCCGATGACACAGCGCTTTCGAGCCTGCGCCAGGGCGTGGTGCTGAACGATGGCCCTACCCTGCCCGCGCAGGTGTGCCGGCTCGACCCCGCACCGGCACTGTGGCCAAGGAACCCACCTGTCAGGCAGCGTCGCCATATTCCCACCTGCTGGCTGGAACTGGTCATCACCGAGGGGCGCAACCGGCAGGTGCGGCGCATGACGGCCGCGGTTGGCCACCCGACCTTGCGTCTGGTCCGGATTGCTGTCGGCCCCTGGCGCCTGGATGAGCTGGGCCCGGGAGAGAGCCGCCGGCTCGATGTCCACCTGCCTGCTCCGCGTGTGGCAGCGCGGCGAGGCCGGCTACGCCCGGCCGCGAAACGCTGAGTCCGTATAATGGGAAGCAATGTGTCGATTTGCAGACGGAGCACCGAACATGTCCTGGCAGCCCCACGTCACCGTGGCCACCGTGGTGGAGCACAACGGGCGCTTTCTGCTGGTGGAGGAGCACGACGCCTCCGGTGAGCGGGTCTACAACCAGCCTGCAGGCCACCTCGAAGCCGGCGAGACCCTGGTGGAAGCCGCGTATCGCGAGACCCTGGAAGAGACCGGCTACCGGGTACGCATCGATGGCGTGGTCGGCATCGGGCTGTATACGGCGCCGGCCAACGGGGTAACCTATCACCGCACCACCTTCTTCGGGCAGGTCCTCGAGCACCTGCCGCAACAGCCTCTGGATACGGGTATCCTGTGCGCCCTGTGGCTGGAACCGGAGGCGATCCGCGCCAGCTCTGGTAAACTGCGCAGTCCGCTGGTCTGGCAAGTGGTGCGCCAGTACCTCGACGGTCACCGCTATCCCCTGTCCATGATTTACGGCTGACTCCATGTCATCAAACCCGCTTCCCCGCATCATTGTCGGTATGTCCGGCGGCGTCGACTCATCGGTGACTGCCCTGTTGCTGCAGCAGCAGGGCTATCCGGTCGAGGGGCTGTTCATGAAGAACTGGGAGGAGGACGACGGCACCGAATACTGCACCGCTCGCGAGGATCTGGCCGATGCCCAGGCCGTCTGCGACCGTCTGGGCATTCACCTGCATACCGCCAATTTCGCGGCGGAGTACTGGGACGGCGTGTTCGAGCATTTTCTGGCGGAATACCAGGCCGGGCGCACTCCCAACCCGGATATCCTGTGCAACCGGGAGATCAAGTTCCGCGCCTTTCTCGACTACGCGCTGGCCCTGGGCGCCGATGGCATTGCCACCGGCCACTATGCGCGGCGCCGGGATGTGGACGGGGACACCTGGCTGCTCAAGGGGCTGGATCCGGACAAGGACCAGAGCTACTTCCTGCACGCGGTTGGCGGCGAGCAACTGGCGCGCGCCCGGTTTCCCCTCGGGGAGATGCACAAGCACGAGGTGCGCCGCATTGCCGGGGTGCATGGACTGCGCACCCATGACAAAAAGGACTCCACCGGTATCTGCTTTATCGGCGAGCGTCGTTTCCGCGACTTCCTGCAGCGCTATCTGCCCGCCCAGCCCGGTGCCATCGAGGACCTGGATGGGCACCACCTCGGTGAGCACAGTGGCCTGATGTACCACACCATCGGTCAGCGCCAGGGGCTGGGCATTGGCGGCGTGCGCGGTGCCGGAGAGGCGCCCTGGTATGTGGTCGGCAAGGACCTGCAGCGCAATGTGCTGCTGGTGGCCCAGGGCAGTGACCACCCCGCCCTGTTCAGCCAGGGTCTCAGCCTTTCGCAGATTCACTGGATTGATGGCCGCGGCCCCACCCTGCCCGCTCGCCTGCACGCCAAGGTGCGCTATCGTCAGAGTGATCAGGCCTGTGAGCTGCGCCGTGATGGTGACTCCTGGACGGTACACTTCGAACAGCCCCAGCGCGCGGTCACCCCCGGGCAGTCCGCGGTGTTCTATGACGGCGAACGCTGCCTGGGTGGTGGCGTGATCGAGCGGGCCGTCGGCGGGGTGGCAGAATGAGTCGTCAGCGCATCGACCAGCAGGTTATCGCCCTGGCGGGTGTGATGCAGGCCTGCTTCCTGGTGGATCAGCTTGCGCAGCGTGGCCAGGCGGACAACGCGGCCTTCAATGCGATGATCCACAGCCTTTTTGCCTTTGAGCCCGAGTCCACCGAGGCCGTCTACGGTGGACTCTGCCACCTGCAGCCGGGGCTGGGCGTGTTGCGTGATCTGCTCGGAGGCCAGCGCCGCCCCGAATATGGCCAGACCCTGCGCTATGCCCTGGGCATCCTGCAACTGCAGCGACAGCTCGCAGGCCGCGAGGATCTGCAGGCCATCATCCGCAGCCGGCTCCAGCACTGCGAGCGCAAGCTGGAGCATTTTTCTCAAGATACCAACGAGATAGCCTCCAGTGTTGCAGGGGTTTATCAGGATACGATCAGCACCTTCCGGTTCCGCATCCAGGTCACTGGCAGTTACCAGCAGCTACAGGACCCGCGGGTGGCGGATCGCATCCGTGCCCTGTTGCTGACGGCGATACGCTCCGCCCACCTGTGGCGACAGCTCGGTGGCCGGCGCTGGCACCTGCTGTTCCGTCGAGGCCGACTGGCCAGTATCGCCGCAACACTCGCGGACGGCTGAATCCCCGCGGCCTGAAATACCGGGGGGCATCGTGTATCATTCCCAGCCTTCTCAAGTCGCGCCCCGGCCTGCGCCGGGCCGCCCCGAAGTTCGGAACTCACTGATGGAACTGTCCACGCTGACCGCTGTGTCCCCCCTCGATGGCCGCTATGCCGACAAGACCCTGGAACTGCGCCAGGTGTTCAGCGAATACGGCCTGATTCGCCAGCGCGTGCTGGTGGAAGTGCGCTGGCTGCAAAGCCTGGCCGCGCATCCGGGCATCCCCGAAGTCCCCGCGCTCGACGCCGAAGCCGAGGCGCGACTGAATCGCCTGCTGACCGATTTCGATGAAGCCGGGGCGGCGGTGATCAAGGGTATCGAGCGCACCAACAACCACGACGTCAAGGCGGTGGAGTACTTCATCAAGCAGCAGTTCGAGGGCTGCGAGGGACTGCTCGCGATCAGTGAGTTCGTGCACTTCGCCTGTACCTCGGAGGACATCAACAACCTCTCCCATGCACTGATGCTGCAGGAAGGCCGCGCACTGCTGCTGGGCTACATGGACCGGGTCATCGACGCGCTCACCGCGCTGGCCAGGCAGTTTGCCGACGATGCGATGCTGTCGCGCACCCACGGCCAGACCGCCAGCCCCACCACCATGGGCAAGGAGCTGGCCAATGTCGTGGCGCGTTTGCAACGGCAGCGCGACCAGGTCGCCGCGGTTCCCCTGCTGGGCAAGATCAACGGTGCCGTCGGCAACTACAATGCCCACCTTGCCGCCTACCCCGAGGTCGACTGGATGGCGCACGCCCGCGGCTTTGTCGAAAGCCTCGGCCTGCAGTGGAACCCCTACACCACCCAGATCGAACCCCATGACTATATGGCGGAGCTGTTCGATGCCTGTGCCCGCTTCAACACCATTCTGATCGACCTGGACCGGGATATCTGGGGCTACATCTCCCTGGGCTATTTCCGGCAGCGCGTGGTGGCGGGTGAGGTAGGCTCATCCACCATGCCACACAAGGTTAACCCCATCGATTTCGAGAACTCCGAAGGCAATCTTGGCCTCGCCAACGCAGTGTTCGGCCACCTCGCCGCCAAGCTGCCGGTCTCGCGCTGGCAGCGCGACCTCACCGACTCGACGGTGCTGCGCAATATGGGGGTGGGTTTCGGCTACAGCCTGATTGCCTACCAGGCCACCCTCAAGGGCCTGGGCAAGCTGGAGCTCAATCGCAATCGCCTGGCGGAGGACCTGAACGCCAGCTGGGAGGTGCTCGCCGAGGCGGTACAAACGGTCATGCGTCGCTACGGCATTCCCGAGCCCTACGAAAAGCTCAAGGCCCTGACCCGCGGCCAGGCGATCAATGAGGCCAGCCTGCAGAGCTTTATTGCCGGTCTCGAGCTGCCGGAGGCAGCGCGCCAGGAGCTGCTCGCGCTCACTCCGGCCGGTTACACCGGCAACGCCGCTGAACAGGCGCGGCAGCTGTAAGCCGATGCAACTCCGGGGTCTGCAGCCGGGACGCTTTCTCGCCGAAACCTGGCAGCAGCGGCCGCAGCTGTTCCACGGCGCCCTGCCGGGCTTCCGCAGCCCGCTGAGCCCGGAGGAACTGGCCGGCCTGGCCTGCGAGGATGACATTGAGGCGCGTCTGGTCATTCACGACCCGAAGCACGACCACTGGTCCCTGGAACACGGCCCCTTTGCGGAAACCCGTTTTGCCAGCCTGCCGCCGGACCACTGGACTCTGCTGGTGCAGGCGGTCGACCACTGGCACCCCGAAGTCGCCGCCCTGCTCAATGCCTTTCGCTTTATTCCCGGCTGGCGCATCGATGATGTGATGGTGAGCTACGCTACCCGAGGGGGGTCGGTGGGGCCGCATTTCGATCAGTACGATGTGTTCCTGATCCAGGGCCTCGGCCAACGCCGCTGGCATGTCGGAGCGCACTGTGATCACCACACCCCGCTACGCGAGCAGGTGCCACTGCGGCAGTTACAGCACTTCAGCGCCGAGCAAAGCTGGCTGCTCGAACCCGGCGACATGCTCTACCTGCCGCCAGGCGTTGCCCACCATGGTATCGCCGAGAGCGATCACTGCATGACCTTCTCGGTGGGTTTCCGCGCCCCCTCGATGCAGACCCTGCTCAGCGGCTGGTGCGACCACCTGCTGGCCGCGGACACGGAACGCCTTTTCGCCGACCCCCGGCGTCCGGCCACGCGCTATCCCGGACGCCTTGGCGAGGCCGATATCACGCGCCTGCAGGCACTGCTGCGCGAGGCCGTTGCCGATCGCGCCGGGCTGGCCCATTGGCTGGGTGCGCAGCTGTCGGAGCCGAAATATCCTCGCCCACCGGCGCGGCGGACCATGAGCACGGCCGCACTGCAGCGGGCGCTCAGCCGGCGGCAGCTGCTGCGGGCAGCCGCGTCGCGCTGGCTGTACCGGGTGAGCAAGGGCAACACCGAACTGTTTGTCGACGGCCACGCCTACACCTGCGAGGGCGCCTGTGCCGCACTGGCGCAGGGCTGGTGTGATGCCCCGCTGGAGTCGCCACTGCCGGTACCGGATACCCGCTGCAGCGCACAGATGACGCTGACCCGCACCCTGCTCGCCCGCGGCGCTCTGGAGTGGAACCATGACTAGGGCGCTGCTGGGGCAGGACGGCGGCCGCTTCCATGTGGCGGACACCGCCGGAGTCGCCCTGGACCTGGCCCGGCAGGCACGCCGCGAGTTGTGCGTGCTCAGTGTCAGTCTCGAACCGGAACTGTTTGATGGCGAGGACTTCGCCGCTGCGGTCTCGGCGCTGGCACGGCGTCACCGCCACACCCGGGTGCGACTGCTGGTAGCCGACAGCCGCCCCCTGCGCCAGAGCCGGCATCGGCTGCTGCACCTGGCCAGGCGCCTGGAGTCCAGCATCAGCCTGCGCTGCTGTCACCCGGATCAGGCGGACGTCTCCGAGTGCTGGCTGCTGGCGGATCAGCGTGGACTGCTGGTCTATACGCCGGCCCAGGGCAGGGACAGCTGGGCGGACTACAACAACCGCCCCCTGGTACAGGATCGTCAGGAGCACTTCGAGCGGCTCTGGGCTGAATCCCGCGAGGATCCGGACCTGCGCCAGCTGTCGCTGTAGGCGGCTAAGCCAGGCGGGTTCAGAGCATGACCCCGAGTTCGTTGCCCCGATCCGCCAGGTCATAGCGGCGCAGGCCCCGGCAGGGTGCCTCTGTGGCGTGACGCAGTTCGCCGGTGGCGATATCGAAGCGGTAGTGATGACGCGGGCAGGTCAGCAGCAGTTGCCCGCCAACGAACTCGATCGCAGCCTGTTCCAGGGCGTGCCCGCGGTGCGGGCAGGTCGCCTCGAGCAGATAGCACTCGCCCTCGTGCTGCAGCAACAGAAGCTGGTGCTGGTCGATGCGAAACACGCGGCGGTAGCCGTCGTGGAGGTTGATCAGTTTTTCCAGCGAATGGTAGCGCATCGCCAGCGGCGGCCTGTCAGGCCGCCGGGCCTCCCTGATCGGCACCCTGGTCCGCCAGAAACAACCAGGTCTCGAGCACCGAGTCCGGGCTGAGGGAAACGCTGTCGATACCCTGCTCCATCAGCCAGCGAGCCAGATCGGGGTGATCGGAAGGCCCCTGCCCGCAGATACCGATGTATTTGCCCGCGGCACGGCAGGCATCAATGGCCTTCTTCAGCAGTACCTTGACCGCATCGTTGCGCTCGTCGAACAGGTGCGCCACCAACCCCGAATCCCGATCCAGGCCCAGGGTCAACTGGGTCAGGTCATTGGAGCCGATGGAGAAGCCGTCAAAATATTGCAGGAATTGCTCGGCCAGCAGCGCGTTTGCCGGCAGCTCGCACATCATGATGATGCGCAGACCATTGTGCCCCCGTTCCAGGCCGTTCTCCGCCAGGAGTTCCACCGCCTGCTTGGCCTCACCCACGGTACGCACGAAAGGCACCATGATCTCGACATTGTCGAGCCCCATCACGTCGCGAACCCTGCGCAGGGCCCGGCACTCCAGCTCGAAGCATTCGCGAAAACTGTCGGCGATATAGCGCGAGGCACCGCGGAACCCGAGCATCGGGTTTTCCTCGGTGGGCTCGAACTGCGTTCCCCCGATCAGGTGGGCGTATTCGTTGGACTTGAAGTCCGACAGACGCACGATGACCCGCTTGGGCCAGAATGCGGCGGCAATGGTGGAGATTCCCTCGACCAGCTTGTCGACATAGAAATCCACCGGCGAGGCGTAGCCGGCAATACGGCGCTCGACACTGCTGCGCACGTCACGCGGCAGTTGCTCGAAGTGCAGCAGGGCCTTGGGGTGCACGCCAATCATGCGGTTGATGATGAATTCCAGCCGCGCCAGACCCACCCCGGCATTGGGGTATTGCGAAAAATCAAAGGCGCGGTCGGGATTGCCGACGTTCATCATGATCTTGAACGGCAGGTCAGGCATCTTGCTGAGATCACTGATGGCGACATCGAAGTCCAGACGACCGTCGTAGACCAGCCCGGTATCGCCCTCCGCGCAGGACACGGTGACCGCCCGGCCCTCGCTGAGCACTTCCGTGGCGTGACCGCAGCCAACCACGGCAGGGATGCCCAGTTCGCGGGCAATAATGGCCGCGTGGCAGGTACGCCCACCGCGATTGGTGACGATCGCCGCAGCGCGTTTCATCACCGGTTCCCAGTCCGGGTCGGTCATGTCGGTGACCAGCACGTCGCCCGGCTGCACTCGTTCCATGTCGGCGACGCTTTCAATGACGCGCACGTTGCCGGCACCGATGCGCTGGCCGATGGAGCGCCCCTCGCAGAGTACCGCACTGTGCTCCTTGAGCAGATAGCGCTCCATGGCGTTGTGTCCGGCCTGGCTTTTCACCGTCTCCGGGCGCGCCTGGAGGATGTAGAGCTGGCCGTCGTCACCATCCCGGCCCCACTCGATATCCATGGGTCGGCCATAGTGCTGCTCGATGATCAGGGCCTGGCGAGCCAGCGCCTCGACCTCCGCGTCGCTGAGGCAGAAGCGGCGGCGATCGGCCTCCGGGACCTCTTCGGTGACCACACCCTGGCCACCGGGCGCATAGACCATACGTACCGCCTTGCCGCCAAGGTTGCGGCGCAGGATCGCGGGGCGACCGGCCTGCAGGGTGGGCTTGTGCACATAGAATTCATCCGGATTCACCGCACCCTGCACCACGGTCTCGCCAAGCCCGTAGGAGGCGGTGATGAAGACCACCTGGTCGAAGCCGGACTCCGTATCCATGGTGAACATCACACCACTGGCGCCGGTCTCGGAGCGCACCATGCGCTGGATGCCGGCAGACAGGGCCACGCCCTTGTGATCAAAGCCCTTGTGCACGCGATAGGCGATGGCGCGGTCATTGAACAGGGAGGCAAACACCAGGCGGATGGCATCGAGTACAGCATCGATGCCCCGCACGTTCAGCAGGGTCTCCTGCTGCCCGGCAAAGGAGGCATCGGGCAGGTCCTCGGCGGTCGCTGAGGAGCGCACCGCCACTGCGAGTTCGGGGTTGCCGTCGCTGAGCCTTGCCCAGGCCTGCCGCACCGCCTGTTCCAGCTCGGGAAGCAGCGGCGCCTCCATGATTGCGCGGCGAATGTCCGCCCCGGTGACCGCAAGCTGCTGCACGTCGTCGACGTCCAGAGCGTCCAGGGCGTCGTGGATGCGCTGTTCGAGGCCACTCTCGCCGAGAAAACGGCGATAGGCTTCCGCGGTGGTGGCGAAACCGCCGGGGACCTGTACCCCGGCCTGGTGAAGATGGCTGATCATCTCGCCCAGTGAGGCATTCTTGCCCCCCACCCGCTCGACGTCACCCATGCCCAGCTGCTCAAACCAGACTATTTCGTCCGCCAAGACCAAGACTCCTGTGCATACGGCTGTGTTAGAGTGCCAGCGGGGCTGGCGTCCGGCCGCTCATCATACTGGAAACGCCGCGGAATTGCCTGCGCATCCACTGCGGCACACAAGAGGGCGCAGCATGAAGCGCACGGCCTTTTTTATCTCCGACAGCACCGGCATCACCGCCGAGACGCTCGGCCGCAGCCTGCTGGCGCAGTTCGACGACATCGAGTTCGTCAAGACCATCCTGCCTTATATCGACGGCCGTGAGAAAGCTCTGGAAGCGGTGGAACGTATCAACGCTGCGGCTCGCGCGGACGGGGCACCACCGATCATCTTCGACACCATCGTCGACCGCGAGGTTCGCGACATTATTGCCACCAGTCAGGGCTTTCTGCTGGACGTCTTTTCCACCTTTCTTGCCCCGCTGGAACAGGCGCTGGGTACCCGCTCCAACTTCACCGTGGGTCGCGGACCCGTGTCGACCATGGACAGTGGCTACAAAAACCGCATCAACGCCGTGCACTTCGCACTCGATAACGACGACGGGGCCCGCGTGGGTCGCTACAGCGATGCCGAATTGATCCTGGTCGGTGTGTCGCGCAGTGGCAAGACGCCCACCTGTCTGTACCTGGCCATGCAGATGGGCATTTACGCGGCGAACTATCCACTGACCGAAGATGACCTGGACCAGCGTGAACTGCCTCGCCCCCTGCGCGAACACCGCGCCAAGCTCTACGGTCTGACCATTGATCCCGAGCGCCTTTCGGCAATCCGCAATGAGCGCCGGGCCAACAGCCGCTACGCGTCGATCAGCCAGTGCGAGGACGAAGTGCGCATGGCCGAGGGCCTGTTCCGCAAGTTTGGCATTCCCTTCATCAGCACCACCCACATCTCCATCGAGGAGATCGCCACCAAGATCCTGGTCGACATGGGGCTGCACCAGCGCCTGTCCTGATGCCGGCGCGGCTTTGCTACACTCGGCTGATACCGCAAGGAGAGCCTCCGTGACCGACGCCTCGATGACCATGGCCCGGGCCACCTCGCCCCGCACCGCGCTGCTGCTCCCCGGCGGCGGCGCCCGGGCAGCTTACCAGGTGGGGGTGCTCAAGGCTCTGTCCGAGCTGCACGGTGCCGCGCCGAATCCCTTCCCGGTGATCTGTGGCACGTCTGCAGGCGCCATCAATGCCATCGCCCTGGCCAGTCGCGCCGACCGCTTTGCCGGTGCCTGCAGCTGGCTGGAGGCGCTCTGGAAGGGGCTGACGCCGGAGCGCATCTATCGCACCGACTGGCCCGCCATTCTGGGCAACAGCTGGCGCCTGCTGCTGTCCCTGTTCAACACCGGCATCGCCGTTGGGCGGCCGGTAGCCCTGCTCGACAATGCGCCGCTGCGACAACTGCTGGCCGGGAAAGTGGCCTTTGATCAGGTCGGCGAGCATATTCGCGATGGCCATCTCGAGGCGGTTTGCGTCACCGCCATGAACTACACCGAGGGCTTGTCCACCAGTTTCTTTCAGGGAGGGCTGAGCAGTGGCTGGCGGCGATGGCGCCGCCAGGGCGTACCGACCCCCCTGGGCCTGCAGCACCTGATGGCATCCACCGCCATTCCCACGGTGTTCCCGCCGGAAAAGATCGGGCGCAACTACTATGGCGATGGCGCCCTGCGCCAGTTGACGCCCATCAGCCCGGCCCTGCACCTGAATGCCGACCGGGTGTTCATCATTCCCGCCAGCGGTCATCGCCGCGATTACGGCAAACCCCTGCGCCCGATTCGCTCCCCGGCCTTCGGACAGATTATCGGCCACCTTCTCAGCAGTGCCTTCATCGACTCGCTGGAGACGGATATCGAGCTGCTGGAGCGGATCAACCAGCTGATCCGCGAACTGCCGCCTGAACACCTGGAGCGTCTCGACAAGCCCCTGCGGCCGATCGATGTGTTCATTTTGTCTCCCTCGCAGGACCTGGACACCCTGGCGGAAGCACACGCCCGGGAGCTGCCGCGCTCGCTGCGCTCATTTCTTCGGGTGACCGGCAGCAATCGCTACCAGGGTGGGGT
>JBJHBY010000054.1:0-16381 GCA_050485745.1 Gammaproteobacteria bacterium
TCCCAGCCCTGGTCGAACTGGCCCTTGTAACGGTCGATCCAGGGCCGCGGCACCTGCAGCGGTGCGTGGGCGGCACCGGTGGAAAAGTACAGGAAGAACGGCCGCTCCGGCGCCAGGGATTTTTGCAGCTTCATCCAGCGCGCCGCCTCCCCTGCCAGGTCCACAGTCAGGTGATAATCCTCTCCCGCGGGGCGTTGTACCGGCGTGGTGCCCCGGTACAGGGTGGGTTCGAACTGGTCGGTTTCGCCGCCGAGAAAGCCGTAGAAGGTCTCGAAGCCCTGCCCCACCGGCCAGCGATCAAAGGGGCCAATGGGGGAAGCCTCGTCATTGGGAATCAAATGCCACTTGCCGAATACCGCGGTGCTGTAGCCGTTCTGGCGCAGCACTTCGGCGATGGTTGCCGTCTCCGGTTCCAGGCGGCCCTGGTAGCCGGGCCAGGCATTGGAGGAATTGATTACCGCGCCGACGTTGGCTGCATGGGCGTCGCGGCCGGTCAGCAATGCGGCGCGGGTGGGGGAACAGATCGCGGTGGTGTGGAAGCGGTTGTAGCGCAGGCCGCGCTCCGCCAGATAGTCCAGGGTTGGCGTATGCGCCGGACCGCCGAAGGTACTGGCGGCGCCGAAGCCGACGTCATCGAGAAGGATCACCACCACATTGGGCGCACCCTCGGGGGCCTGACGGCGCTCAATGGCGGGGGGGTGTTCGCCAGCGATTATGGGGGTGCTGATGGCGATACCGGATATCGGCAGGCTCAAGGCCAGCAGAGCCAGGTGACTTCGCACCCGGTACCGGAGCGGGGTTGTCATGGTGGATTCCTCCATTCGGGCCGTCATGTAGCGGGCAAGGTTTACAGAGTGGGCGTGCTCAATGATCCGCCGGCAGATACCAGATGGGCGATGTATAGGCCCGCTCCTGATGCACGCGCAGGGCGTCGTCGGCGAAACGCACGCCCAGGCGGTTCTCGTCATGGGCAACCCATCGGGGGGTGGGAATTTCCAGTACACGCAGGTAATAGAATGCGGGCTGTGCGGGGTCGAAATCCGGATCTCGCCAGGTGGTGCTCAGCTGCACCGCACCAATCGTGTTCCGGTACTTCGCGCGCTCGACGTCGACACTGCTGCCCACCGCTGGCAGGCGGCCATCGGGCCCCGGTTCGCGGCCGTCTGACCAGACGACGTCATGCACGGTCTCGTGACTGTGGCCCTTCGCGTCCAGCCAGCCCTTGACCACCTGCACCCGATCAAGGTTTGCACCTTGTGAATCCTTCATGGCGGCGATGAGAAACACAGGAGCATCAGCGCCCGGAGTGGCGTGTAGCTCACCGCCCATTGGCACGCCCTGCTCGTAGCCAAGGCGGACATATTCCGGATGCAGGATGTCGCTGTCATCGAAGTGCCAGCCACCGAAAAAGCGCACGCTGATGCGTGGACCCGTGGTGGCATAAACCTCACGGCGCTGCAGGGCGTCGAAGATGGCTTCGCGGGTATTGTCCGTGGCCCAGATCGCGGCATAGCCCGAGGCGATCTGCTCCCAGTTGTAGACCACCACGTCGTCGGGGCCTGGTTCGTAGGACATCCAGTCCTCCGCATCGCCGCTGAAAGGCTCGGAGCGATAAACCATGAACGGGCGCTGGCTGCGTGCCGGCTTGCCGGGTTCCACGTTGGTACCCTTGCCCCAGAAGTTATTGTCATCGGCCGTGGCCAGGGAGGTATGGGCATCGCTGGAACCGATCATGCCGAAACGGTAAGGGTTGGCGCCGGTTCGCGCCTCCAGTTCCAGGCCCAGTCTGAGTGCGGAGCGTGCGTACTCGTACTGCAGCATCCATTCTTCCTTGGTGGCGAGGGAGCCGAGGTTGCCCCGGTCCCATGTGCCGAAATCGGCAAACTCATCGTTCGGTGACAGGAACGGGTGCGCTTCACCATCTCCCTTGATTTGCGTCACCTCGATGACCGGCTCCCAGCGCAGACGCTGCTCCGCATAGGCGCGGTCGATGGGTTCGCCGCTGAAAGTACTTTCGGAAAACATCAGGCCATTGCTGACATTGCCATTGTGGGGGATGGCCAAAGCCGCACCGCCAGTCTGGTTTTCATAGTCTTCCAGGTACTGCCACAGATCCCTGGGGTCGTGACTGTCCAGGGCCGAATAGGGCAACACGCGCCGGGTCCGCTCGATACCGTCGCGGAAAATCACCACCCGGTGCAGGTTGTTGCCGCCGGGCATGGACGTCCACTCGAAACCCGCCAGCGCGGTGAATTGCCCTGGTGTGTTGGCGGCCTCGGCGGCCTCGAGGTAGCGCTGCCAGGCAGATTGCCGCACCGCGTCCACATCCAGGGACGCGGGCCGCCGGGCCGCCGGACCCTGGGTCAATGCCGCAAAGAATGCGGCCGCGAATTCGAAGGGTGGATATCGATCGGGTCGCCGGCTGATATGGGGCATCACACCGAGATACTCGGCGTGATCGGACACCACCAGAAAATCCAGTGGGCGTGCCAGTTGTGCGGTCATGCCGTTGTGGGCGGTCACCGCCTCGCCGCGGGCGAAGCGATATGCCTCCTCGGGCATCAGCCGGGTGTTGCCCATGCTGGCTGCATCGGCGGACAGCGCGGTGTGCAGATGGGTATCACCCCACAGCAAGCGTGTCGGCAGATCCCGACCCGCATCGGGAGGGCTGGCGCTGGCGACGCTGCCGAGCACCACCGTCAGCCCCAGGGTGGCCAGCGCCCTTGGCATGGCACTGATTCTGCGGGTCGGGTTCATCGGCATCTCTCCTAGCGGTTGAAGGTATACACGATGTCGAGGCCATAGGTGGCCAGGGGCCCGAAGGCGTTGGAGGCAAAGCCGAGCTGGCCGAAATCGATGCCAAACTCGCGGTACTTCCTGTTGGTGATGTTACGCCCCCAGAGGGCCAGCTCCAGATGGCCGTATTCACCCAGTGGAATCTCCGCGAGGGATGCCCGGGCATTGATCAGGGTGAACGACGGGGCGCTGTCGTAGCGATTGAGTTGTGGGTGGAACGCCATCTCATCCGTGTACGTAGCGTCGAGGCGCAGGGTCAGGGCACCCCAGTGCATGGGCTCGAAGGCGTACTCGACGATACCTGACGCAGACTGCCTGGGTGCAGAGCCCTTGGCCAGATTGGAGATATCCACGTTCTGGCCCAGGGGCAGGCCGGTCACCGGGTCCTGTGCCGAGGTGATGAACTTCTTGAAATCTGTGTCCTGGTAGCCGTAGGACGCCATCAGACGCAGGCCGGCAGTGGGCAACCATATGGCTTCGACCTCAAAACCCGTGACGGTGGACTTGCCCGCGTTGACGATGTTGGTGGAGGCGCCACCACTACCGGCATCGAACTGGGCGACCTGACGGTCGTCGTACACCATGTGGAATGCGGCGCCATTGAAACGCAGGCTGCGATCCAGCAGGTCGGTCTTCCAGCCAAACTCGTAGGATACAAGGTGCTCTTCATCGAAGGGCTGGCGGAAGGATTCAACGTTATTGGCGCGGATGTTGTAGCCGCCGGAGCGGTACCCGGTCGCGACCTTGCCGTAGACAGTGATGTCATCCGTCCAGGCGAAATTCAGGGTCAGGCTCGGGTTGAAGTTGCTCCAGTCCTCGTCATCCTTGACCGTTTGGAGTGTCGCGCTGGCGGCAGGCGATTGTGGTGTATCCCGCAGATTGTTGGTCAGGGTGGTTTCCTTGCGGTCCACCGTGTAGCGCAGCCCCAGGGTCAGGTCCAACCGGGGTGTCACGGTGTACGTGAAGTCACCGTAGATGGCCCAGGACTGGTTGTCGGTGCGGTAGTTGAGGAAGGGCTGCTGCACTACGATGCTGTTGCCCTGGTTGATGGCTTCCAGCGGAGTGCCAGCGACCGACAGTGCCGCGGGAACGACCAGGGTCTGGTTGCTGGCCTCCCTGCCTTTCTCCTCAAAATAGTAGAAGCCGGTGGTATAGCGCAGCTGGTCGTCGAACAGGCTGCCGATGAACTGGAACTCCTGGGTGAACTGGCGCTGACCACTGCGCCCCCGGGCCTGGAAGATGGGAACCAGCTCTCCGGCCGCCACCGGCTGGGCACAGGAGCCCGTCAGAAAGTTGTAGCTCGCCTGGGGGCAGAGTGAGCCGTCGGCTGGCGCCGGGGCATAGCCCCAGTCGGGGTTGCCGCGGCGATCCCACTCTCTGTAACTGGTGATGGACTTGATCGTCAGTGCAGGGCTGGCATCCCATTCCAGGGTCAGGGCGTGGCTGTCGATGTCGGAGTAGGACTCATTGCTGGCGGTGCTGAGAACCGGAAGCGCGCTCTGGCGCCCGCGGCTGGCCAGCTGGGCCAGGGTGTCAAAAAAGGCGCCTCCGTAGTACGGGCTGGCGGGATTGGCGTGCAGGTCCCGCACATGGGTCAGCTGGTTGTTCTGCGCGCTGCTGTCGCGGCGTGACCAGTCGAAGCTGTAGTCTGCGCTGAAGGTATCGGTGGGCTCCCAGCGCAGCGCCAGGCGTGCGGCATCGGCCTGCGCGCTCCCCACTTCGGCTCCGGTGTGAAGGCTCTTGTACTCGCCGTTGCGGTTGGTGCGCAGGTAGCTGAGCTTGGCCGAGAAGTCCCCGAGCCGGGGTGTATCGATGGTGGTCTGCAGGCGGCTGCCGCGATTGTGTTGGGTTACCTGCTGGCGCAGGGCGAACTCGCCCCGGGGCTTTTGCGTGACGACGTTGATGGCGCCACCGATGGTATTGCGACCGAACAGCGTGCCCTGGGGGCCGCGCAGCACCTCGATACGCTCCATGTCGACGATGTCGAACGCCATGCCGGCGACGCGCGCCAGGTAAACGCCGTCGACATAGACGCCGACCGTAGGCTCGACGGCGAGTGACGGCTCCGCTGAGTACAGGCCACGCAGGGCAATGGCGAAATTGTCGTCGCTGCCGGATTGTTTGCGCATTTCGAGATTGGGGGTGTAGCGGGCGATATCCCCCGCCTCACTGACACCGAGCATCTCGATGTCGTTGCGGGAGAACGCCGACACCGAGACCGGGGTGTCCTGCAGGGACTCCTCCACGCGCCGCGCTGTCACCATAACCTCGTCGAGTGTTGTGGCGCGCCGGTCATAGGCCGTTGCGGCAGCGGAATCCTGGGCATGTCCTGCCCCACTGAGGCTGCCGGCGATTGCTCCCAGCAGGGCCACCCGCAACACATGATTTTTGTGGTTCATAAAGGATCTGTCCCCCAAATGACGAAAAAGAATTCTGGTGTCCGGGCTCGTCCCCTGCGCTTCGGTGCCGGAGCGCCTGGGCAAACCTCTGGTGACTTGATACCACTTTAAATCACATGATTCAATCACATGATCGAATAACGTGGTTCAATGACAGTGCAGGCGCTGGGGTATACTCCAGCGCGTTGACTCGGGCGGGGTGAGGCAGAGTGACGCAGCGCGGAGCGGCAAAGAGCAAGCGCAGCCAGGTCAGGCGGGGAGAGGCGCGTGAGCGTCTGCTCACTTCGGCGCGCGAGCTCATCACCGCCCGGGGCATCGACGGGGTCTCGATCCGGGCCATCAATGCCGCCGCCGGTGTCAGCCCCGGGATCCTGCATTATCACTTTGGCAATCTGGATGAGCTGGTTCTGGCCCTGCTCGGCGAGTTTATGGGCCCTCTCATGCTGGAGCGCGTGGATATGCTGCAGCACTGCCGGGAGGAGGGGCGCTCTCTCGATACCCGCGTACTCGCGGAGGTCCTGGTGATGCCCCTGGCCCGGCTGGCTATCTACGGCGGAGCCACGGGCTACGGCCATGTGCGCCTTCTGGCGCGGCTCTATGCTGACCGCAGCGCGGTGCTGGAGCAGGCCAACACCCGTTGGGCCAGTGAATTCAACGAAACCATCTTCGCGGCTCTGAGTGAGTTGTTCCCGAAGGTCTCCAGCGTGGAGCTGGCGCTGCGCCTCGACATGGCCGGCCAGGCCGAATTGCGTGGCTTGTCCGCATTGCACCAACCACCCCTGGACTGGCAGGTGCGACGTGGATTGAGCGAAGGCATTGACCCCTGGGAGAGGGTTCGCATCATCACCGACTTCGTCGCCGCCGGCCTGGCGGGGGCTCGGGCCTGACAGGTCGCCAGGCTCTCCCGGTTCTCCCGGGTGTCGTTTCGAGCCTCTCCCGCGTAGTCCCTGAATGGATAGGTTATGCTGGGCACTCGGCAGATCGGGGTCGCCGTGGTGGCAATCCGGGTGATCGGCCATTAATACCCGTGAGTCTTACCCATGAGTGCTTCGTTGGAATTCGGGCTTGAGACGGCCCTGCAGCGCTGTCATGAACAGTTGGTGCACTCCCCCGGTGCGATTCAGCCCAATGGCGCGCTACTGGCCTTCGATGAGGCATTCGCGCAGGTCCGCGTGGCAAGCGCCAACCTGGCGGACTATCTGCATATCGACGCAGCAGCTGCCCTGGAGCGAACGCCCGGTGAGCTGCTGGGCGGCCGCATCGTGAAGCGCCTGCTGCGCAGCCTCGAGTCGGACATCACGCCAGCGGTCATTTCCTTCGAACGTCACCTGCCCGGCGCGGGCGTGGTGCGACTGCAGCTCACGGCTTACCGCAGCAACAACCGGGTTGTCGTGGAGGTCGAGCACCTGCCGCGCCGGGGTGGCCGCCGCTGGCTGGTGGCGGTCAATGACTGGCTGGCGCGCCTGGCGCGGGCGCAGTCCCAGGATGATTTGCTGCAGCAGCTTGTTCTGGGGGTGCAGGATCTCACCGGTCACGAGCGCGTCATGGTCTATCAGTTTGATGAGGCCTGGCACGGGGTGGTGGTGGCTGAGCATCTTGCTGGCGGGGTCGACAGCTTTCTGGGGCACCGTTTCCCCGCTTCTGACATTCCGCCACAGGTTCGGGCACTCTATGATGTTAATCCTGTGCGCAGTATTCCGGATGCACGCACACTGCCGGTGCCGCTTTTGTCGGATGCCACCGGGGGCGCCGCAGCTGCGGCGGGTGAGCTCGATCTTTCCCGCGGTTTTCTGCGAGCGGTTTCACCGATCCACCTGCAATACCTGGCGAACATGGGGGTCGGTTCATCCCTGTCCATCGCCATGCACGGGGCGGATGGCCTCTGGGGACTGGTGGCCTGTCATGGCAGCAGCGCCCGCCAACTGCAGCCACCAGCGCGGGATGCCGCATTGAGTCTGGCACGCATGGCGACGCAGCGCTTGTTTCTGCTCAAGGCGCGTGCGGACGCCCGCTATTTGCAGCGCGTGCTGGACAGCCGCGAGTTGCTCTCGGAAAAACGTGGCCAGCTGACGCCCCCCATGCAGTTGCTCGAGGAGCATGGCAGGGAGTGGCTGGGGTTGTTTCACGCCTGTGGCGTTGCCCTGGTGCACGGTGATCTGATTGCCTGCTACGGCCGCACGCCGGGACGCCCGGTGCTGGTGAGCATGGCCCACCGACTCACCGCCACGCACCAACAGCACGGTCCCTGGGTGAGTCATGCGCTGCAGCAGACCAGCCTGGCGGAGGCAGGCGATCTGGCGGGTTGTTGCGGCCTGCTGGCGTTGCGCCTGGATGTTGATTCACCGCCGGGCTGGCTGCTGCTGTTCCGTCCGGAGCAGATCGTGGCGCATCGCTGGGCGGGTGATGCCCGGGCTCCCGCGGAGCTCGACCAGCGTCATGGTACGCTCAACCCGCGGAGCTCCTTCGCGAGCTGGATGGAGGAAGTCCGGGGGCAGGCAAGGCGCTGGCAGGACATCGAAATCCATGCGGCGGCCGATCTGGCCGAGGACCTGGCCGTGGCGACCTCGGTGCATCGCATCGCCCTGCTCAACGCGCGCCTTGAGGAGGCCAACCGCCACCTCAATGAGATTGCTCATACCGACACCCTGACGCAGGCGTGGAACCGTTATCGCATGGAGCAGGCCCTGGAAGAGGAGTTTGCCGCTGCCGCCCGTTACGGACGCCCCTGTTCGATCATCCTGCTCGACATCGACCACTTCAAGCAGTTCAACGACCGCCATGGTCACGCGGCGGGGGATCAGGTCCTGGTGACAGTCGCCAGCGAAATCCAGGCCAGCCTGCGCAATGTTGACCACCTGGGTCGCTGGGGCGGCGAGGAGTTCATCATTCTGGTGGCCAACAATGCGCTGGGCGAGGCGGAGCAGCTTGCGGAGCGGCTGCGGCAGCACGTGGCTGCCCTGGACTTCGGTCCGCTTGGCCGGGTCACCTTCAGTGCGGGCGTTGCACAATGGCGAGATGGCGACACGCGACGATCACTTCTGGAGCGGGCGGACCAGGCGCTTTATCGCGCCAAGAGGGCTGGCCGCAACCAGGTGTGCAGGGAGGACAACGGGGCTGCTACCGCCGGCTAGAGAGCGGCTCTTCCCGCAGCGCTCCAGTGATCGTCCAGCGTCACTGCTGTGCAGGAAGCGCCCGACGTTTCTGCATGCTGTGTACAGGGTAGATCGATGAGTGAGTCACCGGCATTATCCAATGACCGGCCCCGGCCGGCCCGCAGCGGGCGCGAGCCGGTATTGCAGCGCCGGCTCCGCGACGCCACGGCAAGTGTTCACCGCGCGGTGGAAAGCCATCCGCTGCTCTCGCCGCTGCTCTCGCCGGACCTGAGCCTGGCGGACTACACGCGCGTGCTGGGCTGCTTCCTCGATTTTTACCGCGCGCTGGAGCAAAACCTGAACGCCTGCCTGCCGCTCCCTTGTGCGAGCGGCTACGACTATATCCGGCGAGCACCTTTGCTGCAGGAGGACCTGCGGGCACTGGGCGTAAAGAGGTCTGCGCAACGCCGGAACGGGCTATCGCTACCCGCACTGGACAGTCCTGGTCGCGTGTTGGGTGTGCTCTATGTGACGGAAGGCGCGACCCAGGGCGGACGCCTGATCGGCCCCGCCGTGTCCCGGGCGCTGACCGTGACGCCGGAGCGGGGTGCCCGATTTTTCTATCTTTTCCAGCAGGGTTTCTGGCCGCGCTTCAGAGCGGTTCTGGGGCAGGTGGCTGATCACGATGAGATGGCGTCCGCGGAAGCGGGTGCCCTCGAGACCTTCGAGTCGCTCCGCGCGCATCTGGATGCGTGGATGCTTCGGCCCCATCGCCCCGAACCGGTGCGACCTGATAGCGTGCCCTAGGCCGGGTTACGCCGTCGGCGACGGTTGTTGTGCCGCGTGCCGCCCCGCGCGACGGCCGAAGAACGTGGCCTCTCCCAGGCAGGTGCCACTGGAATAGCCGGCGCCGTCCTGGGCAATGTTGGAGGCGCAGGCCCCCACGGCATAGAGCCCGGGGATGGCTGTGCCGCTGCCGGCACGAATCACTTCGGCATCCTTCGAGACGCGCAGGCCTCCCAGGGTAAAGCCGACGTAGGTGGACTGCCCCAGGCTGCACTGCAGGGCGGCATAGGGAGGTTCGCTCAGCGGTTGCAGCCAGTCCCGGTGCTTGTGTTGTTCCGGGTCCTCGCCCCTGGCGGCGTGGGTGTTGTAGCGCTCCAGCGTGTCCTGCAGGCTGCGCTCGGGCAGGCCCAGGTCGCGCTCCATTTCCGCCACGGTTTCCCAGGCGTCGATCAGTTCCTGCATGCCCAGCTCCGGTCGCCCGAAGGTGGCGCTGTCGCAGACCAGATAGACGATGCCGTCGGGCTGCTCCAGGCAGGCCGAGGCCGAGCGCGCGTGATACGAGTCCTCATTGATGAAGCGCTGGCCGCGCTTGTTGACCAGGATGCCCTTGAGCAGACTTTCCGGCGGATAGAATGGCGCCGTGACCAGGCAGCCCTGCATGCGGATGGCCTCGCCTCCGGCGGCCACGCCCATGTGAATGCCGCCGCCGTCGTCGTAGGGATTGCCCTGCTTGACCACACCGGGGTGGGCCAGGCGCGGGCAGTGCTGGTCGAGCATGGCCTGGTTCAGGGCAAAGCCGCCGGCCGCCAGCACCACACCCCTGCGCGCGCGCACATGGCGCTCCTCGCCAAAGCAGGTGTAGCGCAGGCCGACCACACGGCCGTCGTCATCCACCACCAGGTTGCGCACATGGGCATCGAACTGGAAGCGTACGCCCAGCTCCTCGGCGCGGGCGGTCAGCCATTTCATGACCAGGTTGCCGCCCTCGCTGCCGACCTTCTCGACCTTGTGACCGCGGGGTACCGCCCGCGCCTTTTCACTGATCGGCCACACCTTCTCGTTGCCGGACCAGATCAGGCACTCGTCGGTAGGCTGTTCGTAGTGCTTCTGCCGGTAGAAGCCATCGTTGAAAGGCACGCCCTGGGCCACCAGCCAGTCGAAATGAGCCACGCTCTGCTCGCAGTAAAGCCGGATCTTGTCCTCCTCCGGCTCCGGAGTGTTGGCCATCAGGTATTTGAACATCTCTTCGGCGCTGTCCTCGATGCCGTTCGCCAGCTGCGGCCGGGTGCCGCCACCCAGATAGAAATGCCCGGTGGCAATGGTCGTCGTGCCGCTGATGCCGCTGGCCCGCTCCAGTACCAGCACCTCCGCTCCCCCCTCCCGCGCACCCAGCGCCGCGCAGGAGCCGCCGGCGCCAAAGCCGACCACCACCACGTCGGTGTGCTCATCCCAGGTGGTGACGGTGCGGGCGTCGATGGGGCTGGACATGATGGCTTCTCCGGTACGACCTGCGTTGCCGCCAGTATAGGGGCTATGGCGCACCGTGCCGGTCTGACTGGGTGAACGCTAAGGGGAATTCGCTGCGGGTTCGTCGGCTTCCGTATCAATCAGCTCATGCTTCACCAGCACTGCGGTGCTGTTGGGGATAACCGGTAGCCGGCGCTCCTCCATCAGGGTGCGGGTGATGGCGGCGCCGAACAGCAGGATCAGCGAGGAGTAGTAGACCCAGAGCAGGATCAGAACCACCGAGCCGGCGGCACCGTAGGTCGAGGCCGTTGCCGTGTAGGCGAGGTAGATTGCGATACCGTAACGTCCGACGGAGAACAGCACCGCGGTGACCGCCGCGCCGATCAGCACGTCCTTCCAGCGCAGGATGACGTCGGGCAGTACCTTGAAGATGGCCGCGAACAACAGCGTGGCGATGGCCAGTGAGGCGATCAATTCCATGCCGCCGAACAGGGTGGTCAACCAGGGCAGCAGGTTGTCCATCATGTTCAGCACGGCACGCAGCACCACGCCGAACAACAGGGAGACCAGCAGCACGAAGCCGATCGAGATCACCACCGTCAGCGACAGCACTCGCGTCTTGATCAGCAGGAACAGGCTGTTGCGTGTGGGTTTGGCGGCGACACCCCAGATCGTGTTGAGCGCGTGCTGCATCTGCGCGAACACCGTGGTCGCCCCGACCAGCAGCGCTGTGATACCCAGAAGAGTCGGCAGCAGGCCGGACTCCTCGATGCGCGACTGCATCACCGCCTGTTCGATGGTCGCGGCGGCCTCGGCCCCCATGACATCCTGCAGTTGCGCCACGATCTGGCCCTGGGCGGCATCCTCGCCGAGGAAGATACCGATCAGTGCCACCGCGATGATCATCGTCGGTGCCAGGGAAAACAGCGTGTAGAACGCCAGTGAGCCGGCGTGGCTGAAGGCGTTGCTCTGCAGCCACAGCTGGATGGCATTCTGCGTGACCCGCAGGCTGCGCCGCGCGGTTTCCTTGATCGCTTGCATGGTCTCGAAGCCTCGCCGGGTGCTCGCACTTATTGTTTCACAAGGCCGGGCTGGGGGGGAGGCGGGATATATGGGAGATGCTGGGCGGGAGACGCCGCCCCGCCACCTACCTCATCACCGTACGAAACCCCAGGTGCGCGATCGGCAGGTCTTCCTCCTGTGGATGGCGCGAGGTGGAGCGGTAGCGGCGGCAGAAGTTCTCGGCACACAGAAACGAGCCACCCTTGATCACCCGTGTGGCCGGGGTCTCTGCGGTGGCTGCGGAGGCATTCGCGGGGCCGGCAAAGTGATCGTGGGTCCATTCCCAGACGTTGCCGACCATGTCATAGAGGCCATGCTCATTGGCGCGAAAGCAACCCACGGGCGCGCGCAGTGCATGGCCGTCCTCCGCCTCGTTGGCGAAGGGAAACTGACCTTGCCAGAAGTTGGCAAGAAACTGTCCATCCGCATCCTGCGGCTGCTGTTCCAGGCCTTTGCCCGGGCCACCGGCGCGGGCCGCATACTCCCACTCGGCCTCGGTGGGCAGGTCGCGGCCCAGCCAGTGGGCGTAGGCCAGGGCATCGGCATAGGTGACGTGCACCACCGGGTGGTTCATGCGCTGCTCGATGTCGCTGTCCGGCCCCTCGGGGTGGCGCCAGTTCGCGCCGGTCACCAGGCGCCACCAGGACTCCCCGGGCCTGGCGCCGGGCGCGAGGCCCACGAATACCACGGCCTCGCCCGCCTGCTCGGCCTCGGTGACATAACCCGTAGCAGTCACAAAGCTGGCGAATTGTGCGTTGGTCACCTCGGTGCGATCGATCCAGAACGTCTGCAGGTCCACGGCTTCGCGCAGCGCCTCCTCGGGGTAGCCCGCGGGATTGCCCGGCTGAAAGCCCCGCACGCCCGGAATCGCCACCATGCCGGCGTGGGAATCCTTCAGCCAGTCTCCGGGCAGGCCGCCATAGCTGTCGCACAGGCGCTCCCCGCCGGCACCCGGGCGCGGCAGCGTCAGCCACACCAGCAGCAGCGCAATCACGGCCAGCACTGCCAGGATGATGGCGATGGCGGAACGGCTGTAGGCGGCGTGGGTCATTCCCTGGCATCACTCGAAGTGAAAATGGACGGCCTCCAGCTTACCCTGAAACTCGAACGGTGCCGAATACCGCGGCGACACGGTGGATTGCCCGTCGCGTCCGACCTCCAGCCCTTCCCAGATCGCGGTGACGGGCTGAGACACCCACAGCGTGCCGCTGGGTTTGCCGTCGATCAGCAGGGTGCCCATGCCCTGCATCGCCGCCTGTATCGGGGAGGCGGGCTCGTCCTCGCCGCCAGGCCGCGCCGCGCCGCGGTCGAAACGGTAGCCCACGCGCACTGCTCCGGCCGGCACTGGCGTGCTGGAGACGACCCGTTGCCGGCTATGGCCAACGTTGAGCTCATAGACCAGGTGGTTGTCCTGGATGTACAGGGCATAGCCGGAGTGGGCGTCGCCGTGAGCCACGATCACGCCTTCCTCGCGGGTCGAGCTGCGTTCGATCCCGGCAGTCATCACGTAAGAGCGACCAGCAGTGGTGGGTGCGTTGCCCACCAGGATGGGCGAGGTGCCACGCTCGATGCGCCACTCGCGGCGCTCCGCACCCTGGGGGCGGAAGCGAAAGGCGCGCTGCAGTAACGGGGTGTCGATGATGGGCAATACCTCGTAACGCTCCGCATCCCGCCACCAGGCGGCCTCCAGTTCGGCGACCAACTCCGGGTGATGTTGCGCCAGGTCGTTGGTTTCGCCGGGGTCATCCGCCAGGTTGAACAGGCGCCAGGGGTGGGCGTCATAGGGCTCGTGATCGGCGCGGTAGCTGAGGATTTTCCAGTCCCCCCGGCGATAGGCGCGCTGGGCCTCTACCTCATAGTATTGATGGGTCTTGCGCGTTGCGGCAGCGGCATCGTCGAAGCTGTAGACCATGCTCACGCCCTGCAGCGGCCGCACCGGGCGCCCGCCAACCTGCTGCGGCGGCTCGATGCCAAGCAGGTCCAGCAGCGTCGGCACGACGTCGTTGACGTGGTGGAACTGGTGGCGCGGCCCCTGGCCCGGGGGGATGCGCTCCGGCCAGGAAATGATGAACGGCACCCGCAGGCCACCGGCCCAACTGGTTCGCTTGGCGTGGGCAAACGGTGTATTGCTGGCATGCATCCAGCCCTGGGGGTAGTGGGGATGGGTCCCGGCGTCGCCGATGACGTCGTAGTATCGGAGGTTTTCCCGCGTGCTCAGGTCGCGGCCGTGAAAATAGGCCAGCACGTTGGCCGAGCCTTCCACGCCCATCTCGCGACTGGCGCCGTTGTCCGAGAGAAATACGAAAATGGTGTTGTCCAGCTCGCCGATGCCGGCGATGTAATCGCGCAGGCGGCCGATGTTGCGGTCCATGTTGTCGACGAAGGCTGCGTAGTTCTCCTGCAGGCGAGCGTACATGCGCTGCTGCTCCGGCGTCAGCGCATCCCAGGGCTGCACCTCGGGGTTCATCGGTGCCAGCGAGGTGCCCTCGGGCAGCAGGCCGAGCTCGATCTGCCGCGCCAGGCGCTGCGTGCGGATGGCGTCGTAACCGGTGTTGTAGCGTGCGCGGTACTTCTCCCGATCCTCCGCCAGGGTGTGGTGCGGTGCGTGGGGCGCACCGGTGGAGTAATACAGCAGGAAGGGCTGCTCCGGGCGCAGGGCGCGCAGATCGCGAATCATGTCGATGGCCCTGTCGGTCATCGCATCGGGAAAATAGAAGTCGCTGCCCTCGGGCAGCTGGTAGACGTGGTTGCCCTCGATCAGCGCGTGCGGCTTGAACTGGCTGGCCTCGCCATCGAGAAAGCCCCAGAAGCGATCAAAGCCGCGCTGGGTGGGCCAGCTGTCGAAGGGGCCGATCACCGAGCGGTTGTTGGAGCGGGTGAGGTGCCATTTGCCGACCATCATCGTGGCGAAGCCGTGTTCGCGCAGGATTTCCGGCAGCGTGGCGGCATCCGGATGCATCTCGCCGCGATAGCCGGGGAAGCCCATGTCCCACTCCCCCAGCCAGCCGACGCCGGCGGCGTGATGGTTGAGCCCGGTGAGCAGAGACGCGCGGGTCGGCGAGCACACGCCGGTGACGGTGAAATCCGAGTACACCAGGCCGCTGTCGGCGAGGGACTGCAGAGCCGGCGTGTCGATTTCCCCGCCGTAGGGCGAGATGTCGGCATAACCCAGGTCATCCACCAGAATCAGTACGATGTTGGGTGCGCCCTGCGCCGCCTGCGGCCGCGCCAGAAAGGCGGGCTCCGAGTCATCGATCGTGCGGCCGATGCGCCCGGCAAAATCGCTGCTCCCCGTGGGTGCCGGCGCGCCGGATGCGGTTGTGGCACCGACATCCTGCTCACCCCAACATCCGCTCAGGCCCGCGGACAGCAGCATGGCCGTGGCCACTGCGAGCAGCGGCATCCCCCCGCGTGCGTGCCCGCGACGCGTCGTGGCTGGGGTAGAACAGCAAAGACGGGAATGCATGGCGGCGCCCTCGGTGGCAGTGTCTTGTTGTATGAGTCGGGTTTGTGCCGGATGGATCACGGGTGGCCAGCCTCACTGTGCGGCGGGTGCCGACAGGCCCGCGCAGAGAAAGCGGCGCAGTCCCGCGAGGTCGATGGCGCCCGGGGGCTCGTTGGCCAACACATCGAATACCAGGCGTGCGCACAACAGGCCGCGCTGCCGCCGCTCCCTGGGCGAGAGCCCGGGTAGCAGCTGCTCCAGCAGCCTGTTCATGCGCCGGGCGCTGTCGCCGAGATGCGTGCGTGCCAGGTGCTCGGCGCCATCCGGGTCCTCGTTCTGGCGGCGCCACATCAACCGCACATAGGCGCGACCCTGGGTGCCCTCCTGATCGATCAGCTCGCGCAGTGGCACCAGCACAAGGTCCACCCAGTCCGCTGCCGTTGGCGCGCGGCCGCATTGTTCCAGAGCCCGCAACAGCACGGCGCGCCGCTCCCACAGCGCGCCCATGCGCCGCAGCAGCACCGCCTCCAGCAAGGCCGGCTTGCTGCCAAAGTGGTAATGCACCGCTGCCACGTTCGCCTGCGCCCGCGTGGCCAGCTGCCGGAATGACACCGCATCCACGCCGTGTTCGGCGAACAGGATCTCGGCGGCATCCATCAATCGCGTGGGGGTGTCGTCGGGCATGATTAAAACGGTCGATTTAAACAATTGTTTTAAAGCTAGGCCGGATGAGGTGGGGTGTCAAGGACGGAACGGGAGACGGGAGACGCGGGATGCAAAAGGCAAGACGCAAGATCGAGCGGTTAGGGGGGGCTCCTTGAGCCGGTCAGAACGGAAAGTCGAGGACAAAATCTGCCGGGCAGCGGGGTTCGGATGCAAATGCTTCAGGCCCTTCCAGATACTGATAGAAGATATCATTCACCACGAGCTGGCCTCGCTCCAGCACATACTCCAGTGCCAGGGTCCCAAAGCCCTCGCTGTTGGCGAGGGTGCCATTCAGGGTGAGACACATTTGCCCGTCGCCGGTGCGTGTCTGATAGTGCGAAGCGACTTCCGCCAGCCATAGCGGGAATTCGGCCTGAGCCCACATCAGATCCTTGCTTTCCGTCGAAGCCGCCGCCACTTCGTCCCGTATGCGTTGCGAGACGAACTGCTCGTGCCTTCTTTCATCGACGGGCTTTGACAGTTCCGTCTTGAATGCCTGATATCTGAGCAGGAGGTCCGGGCCGCCCGCGGCAGCACTGCAGCCAGCGAGTAACGTTATGGCGAGCAAGCGAGAAAAGACTTTTTTTGACGTCATTTTAATGTCCCATTGCTTCCCATAGCTGCCGGCC
>JBJHBY010000055.1:0-16368 GCA_050485745.1 Gammaproteobacteria bacterium
CCGGCACATCCCTGTGCCGCATTAACCCGACAATATTCATTGCCGGGTTAATAACACCCTAAAGTATCAGAGAACAGCCCGGGACTCCATGCTCGCCCTGACACGATCTCCCGCTGCGGGCAAGCGGCAAATTGGCTGTATTTTGTGCGCTCGTCTATACTCTGCGGGATTCGTGCCCCGCCCCCCCGCGGGCAACGGCGCCCCATCAGCCCCCGCCAGGATCCCGGATGACCAAGGAGAACACGGCCACCGAGCAGTTGCCCAGCCTGCCCCAGGTCCTGGTCCGTATTCTCGATGCCATCCATCGTGAACAGGCGGATTTCCAGGGTCTCGGCGACATTATTCGCCAGGACGTCAGCATGACCGCGCGTCTGGTCGCGGTGGCCAACTCCAGTTATTACAGCCGCGGCAACCAGTGTCAGTCGGTGGAGCGCGCCCTGCTGCTGATGGGCACCGACACGGTCAAGACCATTGTTATCACCGCCAGCATCCGGCAGTTCTTCAACCACTTCAGCCAGCGTCACCGACTGTTTCTCAAGCGCTTCTGGCGGCGCTCCCTGATCGGCGCCAATTTCGCCTATGTGCTGGCAACCCTGACCCGCTACCCCCAGCCGGATGAAGCCTACCTGTGCGGCCTGCTGATGGATGTGGGGCAGCTCTCACTGCTCACCAGCCAGGAGCGCCTGTACTGGCCCCTGCTGGAGCGCTGCGCGGACGACGCCAGCCTGGTGGCGGCGGAGCGTGAGACCTTTGGCCACAGCCATTGTGAACTGGGTGCCGAACTGGTCAGCGGCTGGCAGCTTTCCCCCTTCATGGCGGATGCCCTGCGCTTTCATCATGAGCCGGCACTGCAGGTGCAGGATGCCCATCATCTGGTCAAGCTGGTCAATCTCGCCAATACCCTGTCGGTGCAGCCGGGTGTAAGCGATGCCGCTGCAGCGGCCGCAGACACCCTGTTCGGGCTCAACGAGGCCCTGACCCGGGAGTTGCGCGCACGTATCGACAGTGACGTGGAACGGCTGGCCTCCACCCTGGGTATCGACATCGACGCGGGGGGCGAGGCCGAGGCGGATTTGCAGGCCCAACAGGCCCTCGGGCAGCGTCTCGGCGACATCAGCCAGCTGACCCAGATCAACTCCGAGCTGTGGCGGGCACAGAACCTGGAGCTGATGCAACAGGCCGTGCGACGCACCGCCTATATCACTCTGGGCGTGGACAGCAGCCTGCTGTTCCTGGCCGATCTTGAGCAGGGCGTGCTGGAGGGCTGGGTTGCTCAGGAAGACTCCCCGGATTTCCGCGTCGCCCTGGAGCCGGGGCGCAGCCTGATCGCCGATGCCCTGCTGCAACGCCAGCCAACACTGGCCAGCACCGGGCAGCCGGGGCTCAGCGTGGTCGACCGGCAGTTGCTCGGCCTCGGCGGCCGCGATCATCTCTGGAACCTGCCCCTGGTGGCGGATGGCCTCGCCACCGGAGTGCTGATACTCGGCGTCGACACCGCCCAGCTGGCCTTGCTGCGCGAGCGCGAGGATTTCGTACTGGCACTGGCCAGGGAAATTGCCACCGCCGTGGCCAACCAGCGCGAGCGCCTGGGTCGACTGGGGGACAATCCAGCTGCGGGACTGGAGCTGGAGCAGCGTATCCGCGAGGCAGTGCATGAGGCCGGCAACCCCCTCAGCATCATCAATAACTACCTGGAATTGCTGCGCCACCGTCTGGGGGAGGATCACGAAGCCCACCGTGACCTCGGGCTGATCCGGGAGGAAATCGACCGTGTTGGCGGCATTCTGCTGCGCCTGCGCGACCCTCAGCCAGCCACGCCGGATCAGAGTTTCGATCTGAACGGGTTGATCAGCCGCGTCGCCAGAATCTTCTCACAGTCGGTTTGCAGCACCCACAACATCACGCTTTCCCTGGCCCTGGAGCCGGGCAATATCAACGTGGAGCTGCCGGCGGGGCATATCAAACAGATCCTGACCAACCTGCTGAAGAATGCGGTGGAAGCGCTCCACAGCGGCGGCGAGATCAGAGTGGAAAGCCGGGGCCGCGCCAGTGTCAATGGACGCGACTACACTGTAGTAACAATCAGTGACAATGGACCGGGCCTGCCAGCGGAGGTGATGCAGAAACTGTTCTCTCCGGTGGTCTCGCAGAAGGGAGGCGGCCACTCCGGCCTCGGGCTCAGTATTGTCAAGCGGCTAGTCGATGAAATGAATGCGACCATCGTTTGCACCAGTGGGAAGACAGGGACGCAGTTCCAGTTATTGTTGCCAATGGCGCACCCGGGCTGAGGACGGCCCGCAAAGCGTCCAAGAACAACATGATCATGGCTCTGGCGAATACGATGTTGGATACCACTGCCGGCAGTGCCCGGGTACTGCTGGCCGATGATGACCCGCGCCTGCTGGAAAGCCTGCATGGCCTGCTCAGCCTGTACGACCACCGTGTGGATACCGCGCTGGGTGGACGCCAGGCCATGGACATGCTGCGGCACAACAGCTACGACCTGCTCCTGCTTGATCTGCGCATGCCCGAGGTTTCGGGGCATGATGTCATGGCCTTCATGCGCGAGCAGGGCATCCAGACCATGACCATCGTGGTCAGCGGCGAGACCTCTGTCGACGATATCTCCCGCGCCCTCAAGGCCGGTGCCTATGACTACCTGAAAAAACCCTACGTCCCCGAGGAACTCCTGGCTACGGTCAATAACGCGGTGCGCAAGAAGCGGCTGGAGGACAGCCACCGCATGATGCAGAGCCGCCTGAAGCGTTCCGAGCGGCTGCACCGGCTGATCGTCAACAACTCGCCCGATCTCATCTATGTTCTCGACGAGCAGGGTTGCTTCAGCTTTCTCAATTCCAAGATTGAAACACTGCTGGGCTATCGGCGCGAAGAACTGCTGGGCACCCATATCACCGAACTGATGGAGGAGGAGGATCGCGAGAAAGGTCGCTATTTCTTCGAGCAGGCCTGTCGCGGACACCGCGATGCCCGCTCCATCGACCTGGCCTTGCGCCCGCGTGAGCCGGAACGAACACGACGTCATTTCGAGCTGGGAATCTGGCCGATGGATGGGGACGAACCTGGCGACGGGGGCACCCGCTACCGGGTCTACGGCACTGCGCGTGATATCACTGACCGCATGGAGGCCGAGGCTTTCATCAACTTTCAGGCCTACCATGATCTGCTGACGCGCCTGCCCAACCGCTCCCTGTTCAAGGACCGCCTGAGCATGGCCATCACCCAGGCCGGACGCAATGGCGGTGGCCTTGCGGTGATGTTCATCGACCTCGACCGTTTCAAGGTCATCAATGACTCCCTCGGCCATACCATGGGCGACCGTCTGCTGCAGGCGGTCAGTCAGCGCCTGCTGGGCTGCATCCGCAAGGGCGACACCCTGTCCCGTTTTGGCGGCGACGAGTTCATGCTGCTGCTACCCGAGGTCAGAACGGTGGAATCCGCCAGCCAGGTGGCGGACAAGATTCTCGAGAGCATCAGTGCTCCCTTCCAGTTGGGCGGCCACGATATCTATGTCGGTGCCAGTATCGGCATCGCCCTGTATCCCGACGCCGGTACCTCCCTGGAGGCACTGATCAAGAACGCCGACATCGCCATGTACCGGGTCAAGAATACCGGCAAGGATGGCTACCAGTTCTTCAGCCACGACATGGGTAATACCACGCAACGCCTGCAGCTGGAGCAGGACCTGCGCCGCGCGCTGGAGCAGGAGGAGTTCGCAATCCTCTACCAGCCACAGGTGGAAATCGCCAGCGGTCGCATCGTTGGCGTCGAAGCCCTGGTGCGCTGGGACCACCCGGAGCTGGGTCGTCTCAACCCGGCGGAATTCATTCCCATCGCGGAGGACTGCCGGCTGATCGTCGACCTTGATCGGGCCACCCTGCAGAAGGCCGTGCGCGAGGTTGGCCGTCACATGCGACAGGGCCACGCCCCCTTGCGCCTTTCGGTAAACCTTTCTCCCCTGCTGGTGGAAAAGGACCAGTTCGTCGACGTGGTGCTCGATATCCTGCGCGACGCGGACTTTCCCGCGGAGCTGCTCGAACTGGAGATCACCGAAGGCCTGCTGATGAGTGACCGCCAGGACATCATCGACAAACTGCAGCAACTCAGTGCCGCCGGTGTGCACATCGCCATCGACGACTTCGGTACCGGCTATTCGTCACTGGGTTATCTGCAGAAATTTCCCATCGACACGCTCAAGATCGACCGCAGCTTCATCCATGGTATCCGCGCCAGCGACGAAGACGCCTGTATCGTCAACGCCATCGTTGCCATGGCCCAGGGTCTGCGCCTGAACATCATCGCGGAGGGTGTGGAGCACCAGACCCAGCTCGACTACCTGGAAAAACTGGGTTGCAGCGTCATCCAGGGCTTCCTGTTCGGGCAGCCGACAAGCCTGGAATCCCTGATGGAGCAATTCCCCGTGGACACCGCAGCAACCGCCATGCCCCTGTACTGAGGCAGCTCAGGCCACCACGCCCGCCGCACGGAGTTCATCCAGGCGTTCCGCCAGACCCAGTTCGGACAGGATCTCCGCCGTGTGCTGACCGAGGCTTGCGCAGGGCCCGGCGACACCGGCCGGTGTCGCCCCAAACAGTGCCGCGGGGCGCGGCTCCTGCATCTCGCCGGCCACAGGGTGCTGGCAGCGCACGAAGGTGCCATTCGCCTGTAACTGGGGGTGTCCAGGCAACTCCTCGATCTTCATGGCCTTGGCACAGGGCACATCCTCCACCTCCATGCGGCGCACACCCTCGTCGACATCCATGTCCGCGGCGATGCTGTAGAGGCGACCCATGAGCCCCACCACCACCTCGCGGTTCTGCATGCGCTCAACCACGGTGTGTACCCGGGGCTCATCGGACAGGTCGATGCCAAAGGCCCGGAACAGCCCGAAGAACTCCGCATCGGACAGCGGCGCCGCCTGGGCCCAGCCGTTGCGGAAACGGATCAGGGGCACACCCTTGGCCACCTGCACGCCGGGGTCGGCGCCATCACCGATAAAGCTGGCGGTACCGGCGGCGTCCATCCACAGAAAGTGCACCACACTATCAACCATGTTCAGGCGGATGTGCTGGCCTCCACGCCCTTGTGCCCGGGCGTATAGCGCGGCACCGATGGCCTGGGCCGCGGTCAGCGCGGTGAGCTTGTCAGCAATGGCCTGGTAGTTCTGCACCGGCTCCCCGGTCTCGGGGCTGGCCTGGTTGAAGGCCAGGCCGCTGAAAGCCTGGATGACATTGTCGTAGGCGCGCTTGCCCGCATCCGGCCCCTCATGGCCAAAGCCGGTGACCGACACATAGATCAGATCCGGCCTGACCTCGCACAGGTCCTCGTAGGCAATACCCAGCCGCTCCGCGACCCCGGGGCGAAAATTGTGCAGCACCACATCCGCGCCGGCCACCAGGCGCTTGAGAATGGCGACGCCCTCATCGCTCTTGAGATTCAGCGCCAGACTGCGTTTGCCGCGATTGGTCATGCTGTAGAGCGCGCTGACACCGCCACGACTGGCGCCGACATAGCGCAGGATGTCGCCGAAACCCGGCGTTTCGACCTTGATCACGTCCGCCCCCTGATCCGCCATCAAACTGCCGGCAAAAGGGCCGGCAATGGCGGTGGCGATATCGATCATGCGTACGCCCTGAAAGGGGCCATGGGTGGCGTCCATCGCTATCTCCTGTCGATTATTATTAACCTGGCGTCCGGGCTTCGCCCGGCGGCGGCACCTCCATGTGCCGCATTAACCCGGCAATGTTCATCGCCGGGTTAATATTTGATCAGAGCCTCATTGTGGCGGCAGCTCTCCCCGGGGGCAAGCCCCCGCCCCGAAGCACTCAGTCGTCAAAGCGGGCGTTGCTGCGCGGCCGCCCACCCGGCCCGCTGTAGGACAGGGTCACGCCGGGCTCCTCCCGGAATTCCGGATCAGGCCAGGAGTCCAGGGCCGCGCGCCAGGCGGCCACAAGGCGGTCCTCGGCGGCATAGTCAAACGGATCCTGCAGGACCTGCTCCTCCATGCCACCCGGGGTGGGCGGGTTGGCGACCAGCCAGCGGGCTGTGCGCGCCAGCCCCTCGGCAGGATGCACCTTGTCGCGATAGCCCAGCTCCCGGCACAGCTTGCCGATATCCACCACACGATGGCTGGTCCAGGGCTGCATGACCAGGGGCCGCGCCGGCGATGCCAGCTCCCAGGGCAGGTTGATCAGCTCCCAGCGGTGATCCAGGGCATCGGCGATGATCTCGACCACCTGGCGCAGGCTGAGCACCAGACCGTCGGCACAGTTGTAGATCTGGCCACGACTCGCTCCCGGCTGCTCCACCGCCAGCAGCACCGCATGCGCCAGGTTCTCCGCATAACCGAAACTGTGCAGGGTCAGGCCGCCATCGGGCAGGATGATGTGGGGGCGACGATCGAGGATACGGCGCACGATGCACCACTCCCGGGGCACCAGCTGATAGGGCCCATAAACATACGGGTAGCGAAAATGCGCAGCGTCCGGGTGCAGCGCAAATACCGCCTCCTCGGTGCGCACGATGCGATAGCCCTTCTCGTCCTCGGTGGGATCGGCCACCAGCGGCGCATCCTCCGCGGTCGGCACCGGCAGGCCAGAGGGCTTCCAGAGTTCAGCGTTCATGTAGCCGCGATAGGCCGGCTGCCCCCCCACCGAGATGAACTGATCCACTCGCCCGGCCAGCACCTGGGCGATACGCCGCAGGCGGCCATAAGTCACGATGGCGAGTTCGAAGCCACGCCCCGACAGGGCCGTAGCCACGGCCTCGCCATCGTAGGCATCGGCATGGATATGCTCCACGGATTCGGGGGTTTCGGGGATCTCGTGGCGACCGCTGTGCAGCATGCTCACTTGCCAGCCACGTTCCACCAGCCCGCTGACAATGAAATGCCCGGTCGGGCCGGTACCACCCACCACCAGTGCCCGCATCACCCACCCTCCGTTTCATCGCGCCGGAGCTGCTCCGGCGGACAGGGAACCGTGCCGTGAGAGCAGAATACGCAGCAGCGGCCCGGCAATGGCCGAATGATACGCCCACAGCCACTGCAGGGGTGGAAGGCGACGCAGGCGTCCGCCGGCATGTTCTCGATGGCCTTGAAGCCGCAGTGCGGACACTGCAGGACGGAACGCAGGCGCACGCTCATGCCCGCCACCCGGCGCGCCTGTCATGGAACCGACATAAAAGCGTCACACGGGCTTCACCCTCTGGCCCTAGCCTGCAACCATGACAACACGCACGCGACTGCTCGACACGCTCTGTCAACGCGACCTCCAGCTCCTCGCCTGGTTTGTCCGCGCTCCCCATCGACAACTCTGGGTCACAGGCGCCCGTGCCTTTTCACGCAGCGGCGACGGCACGCTGCAACTGCTGCTTCCCCTGTTGATGTGGATCGTCGACGGTGAGCGCGGCCTGCTGTTTGCCAGCATGACACTGTTTGCCTTCACAATCGAGCGGCCCCTGTACTGGGTGCTGAAAAATACCTGCCGGCGACGGCGACCCCCGGAAGCCATTCCGGACTTCCAGAGCGTGATCCACGCCGCCGACCGCTTCAGCTTTCCCTCCGGCCATACCACCGCCGCCTTTCTCCTCGCCACCCTCTGCGCGCTCTGCTACGGACCAATGGCCGCTCCACTGTACGCCTGGGCCGCTTGTGTCGGGCTGTCGCGGGTCGTGCTGGGAGTGCATTTCCCCAGCGATATTCTCGCCGGCGCACTGCTGGGTTGCGGCATCGGCTGGCTGATCTGGACCTGAGACACGATGACAATGCGCATCCTTTACGGCGTACAGGGTACCGGCAATGGCCATATCAGCCGCGCCCGCAAGATGGCCGCGCACCTGCGGCAACGCGGTGCCGAGACGACCTTCCTGTTCAGTGGAAGGGCAACCGCCGGATTGTTCGAAATGGAGGCGTTCGGCGCCTTCCTGCACCGGCAGGGGCTGACCTTCATCACCCGGGACGGCGGTATCGACCCCCTGTCCACCCTGATCGAGGCCCGCCCGCTGCGCTTTCTGAGGGATATCCGCGAGCTCGATCCCAGGGGCTACGACCTGGTCGTCACCGATTTCGAGCCGGTCAGCGCCTGGGCGGCGCGACGCCGGGGTGTCCCGGTCGTCGGCATCGGCCACCAGTACGCCTTCCGGCACGCCGTACCCATGGCCGGGGATCGCTGGCACAGTCGCACCATCATGCGCCACTTTGCTCCCGCGGATATCGCCGTGGGCCTGCACTGGCATCCCTTCGGCGCCCCGGTACTGCCGCCCATCATCGATACCGGCCTGACACGCGATGCCAGCGACGGCCGCACGCTGGTCTACCTGCCCTTCGAAAACCAGTCCACGGTGACACGCCTGCTCAGCCACTTCCCCGCACACCATTTCGTGCAGTATGCGCCGGGGCTGGAGGACAGCCGCCATGCCAACGTCGACCTGCGCCGTACCTGCCTCGAGGGCTTTCGGCGCGACCTCTGCCGGGCTCGGGCGGTGATCTGCAATGCGGGCTTCGAACTGGTCAGCGAATGCCTGCATCTGGGGCTGCCGGTCCTGGTGAAACCCTTGCGCGGGCAAATGGAACAGGCCTCCAACGCCGCGGCGCTGCGGCGTCTGGGCTGGGGGAGCAGCTGCGAGCAGCTTGACGAGGTTGCACTCGGCGAATGGCTGGTCTCACCCGCAGCACCGCCCGCACTGCGTTATCCCGATGTCGCCTCCCACCTTGCAGACTGGCTGCTGGCGGGTGCGTGTGACGACCTCTCCGAGCTGTTCGAAATCCTTTGGCAAGGCATTCCCGAACCCACTGTCCGCTGCCCGACGCCGCTTCCCGCACACGCCTGAGGCGCCTCCGGCACATGCTACAATGGCCCGCCAGAAGACGGAGCGGACCGGATGACCACCCTCTCGATCCTTTGGGTCGGCGCATTGCTGTTGCTGGTCAGCATTGTTCTCACACCCCTTTCCACCCGCATCGGCCTTCCGGTGCTGCTGCTTTTCCTCGCAGTCGGCATGCTCGCGGGCGTGGACGGTGCCGGCGGCATTCGCTTTGATGATTTCGAGACCGCCTTTCTGGTGGGCAACCTGGCGCTGGCGGTCATCCTGCTCGACGGCGGCATGCGCACCCGCGCACAGACCTTTCGTGTGGCACTGCGCCCCGCCGCCACACTGGCCACCCTCGGTGTCCTGATCACAGCACTGATCACGGGTGCCGCCGCCATCTGGCTGCTGCAACTGCCGCCGCTGGTGGGCCTGCTGATGGGCGCCATCGTCGCCTCCACCGATGCCGCCGCGGTCTTCGCCCTGTTGCAGGGGCGCGGCCTGAACCTCAACGAGCGGGTCAGTGCGACCCTGGAGATCGAGTCCGGCAGTAACGACCCGATGGCCATCTTCCTGACCGTGCTGCTGTTGCAGCTGATCGCGCTGCCGGACCCTGCCCTGAACCTGTCCGTTGCAGTCATGCTGGTGCAGCAATTCGGGCTGGGAGCTCTGGCCGGCCTCGCCGGTGGCTGGCTGCTGACACAGTTGGTCAGGCGCCTGGAACTGGCGCCGGGGCTGTACTCCCTGCTGGTGGTGGCCGGGGGCATTCTGGTGTTCTCACTCACCGGCGTCGTCGGCGGCAGTGGCTTCATCGCCATTTACCTCGCCGGCCTGGTGCTGGGCAACAGCGGCCTGCCCACCCTGCCCAATATTCTGCAGGTCCACGACGGCCTGGCCTGGCTGGCACAACTGGGCCTGTTCCTGATCCTCGGGCTGCTGGTGACCCCCTCACAGATGCTGGATCAGGCGCTGCCGGCGCTCGGCGTGGCCCTGGTGCTGATCTTCCTCGCACGCCCGCTCGCTGTCGCGGCCTGCCTCTGGCCCTTCGGCTTCAACCCCCGGGAGCAGGCCTACCTCGGCTGGGTGGGCCTGCGCGGCGCGGTGCCCATCGTGCTGGCGCTGTTCCCGATCATGGCGCAGATTCCGGAAGCCGGGTTGCTGTTCAACGTCACCTTCTTCGTAGTGCTCGTGTCCCTGTTGATCCAGGGCACCACCCTGGCCCCGATGGCGCGGCTGCTGCGCCTTGAGGTACCGGCACCCCGACTGCCAACGCGGCGGCTGCCCCTGCAACTGCCGGACGCCCCCGACCAGGAGCTGTTTCTGCTGCCGATGCGGGAATCCCGCTTTGACAGGCCACCCCGGGTGTCCGCACTGAAACTGCCCGCTGGCACCCATCTGGTCTGCGTCTTTCGCAGCGGCGAACACCAGGTGCCGGATAGCGGGATGCAACTGCAAGGTGACGACTGGCTGGCCATCATTGGCAGCGGGCGCCACGCCGAGGCTCTGGGCAAGCTGCTGCGAGCGACGGAGACCACGGCCAAGCTCGACCCGCGGCAGTTCTTCGGCGAGTTCGTGTTGGCGGGAAGTACCCGCCTGAGCGATCTCGAACAGTTCTACGGCATCACCATACCGGTCGGCGAAACGGACTGCACCCTGTCGCAGCTCATCGCCCGGCACCATCGCGGGCATCCGGTCGTGGGGGATACCGTCTCCGTTGGGCCTCTGCGACTGGTGGTAATGGCCGTCCGGGGCGACCAGGTACAGCGCGTCGGCCTCAAGCTGTCGCCACGCCAGGAGGCGTGAGGGCTCCATCATCACGCCCGATTGCCTCGGCCAGGGCATCCTCGCCAAAGTAGCGGCGACGCCGATGGGGCTTGAGCCGGGAGAGATCGACCAGAACCAGGCCATCGATGCAGTCGGCGAATTCGGCATCGACGTTGAAGCCGGCGAACTGGACACCTTCGACCTCGCACAATTCGGTGTACTGCTTGTACAGGGTCGGTACGCTGACCCCCAGCTCCGCCAGCCGCGCCTTGAGCATGACGAACGCCTCTTCGCCCGACAACCCCTCCCAGCAGTCCGGCGTCTCGGCACACCAGGGTGTGCGTGGCGACGCCCAGCCACATTGGGCCGGGTAGTAGCGACGGTAGTAGCTGACCAGCAGGGCCTTGGCCGCTGCCGGATAGCGATTGGACAGACTCACGGGGCCGAACAGGTAACGCACCTCCGGGTAGCGACGCAGGTAGGCAGCCACCCCGCTCCAGAGTTCGTCCAGGCTGCGGCGCCCCCAGTACGACGGCTGCACAAAGCTGCGGCCGAGCTCGACACCGCGCTCGCGGTAGGGCCCGGCTGCCGGATGCCACTCGAACAGGCTTTCGCTGTAGAGTGCTCCCCGCGCCGCGGCGGCGCGCACCAGGCGATAGGCACCCACCAGTTCCAGCGCCTCGTCATCCCAGAGCAGGATGTGGTCATACCAGCTGTCCCAGGCATCGATATCGCGACGCCGGCCGGTGCCCTCGCCCACGGCGCGGAAGCTGATCTCGCGCAGACGCCCGAGTTCACGCATCAGCGCCGAATCACCTTCGTATCGGTAGAGAAAGATTGCACGCCCCTCGCGGGTATCGCCGAGATGCTCGCAGGCGCGAATCTCACGACGCAACTGCTGACGGTCCTCGGGGTGGGCAATGGCCTCGGCGGCGGCACGAAAGCAGCCCTCGCCGCGGTGTCGGCCAATCTTGTAGACATGGCGCCGGAACAGCTTCACCAGGGCGCGCTGATCCACAGGCAGGCTGGCATAGCAGGCGTGCTCCACCGCATGCCCGATGCGCACGCGCACCTCACTGCGCGCATGCTTGAACATCTCCCGCACCAGCCACAGGGTAGACAACGGCCGCGACAACAGCGACAGCGCATAGAACAGCATGGAATTGCGAGCATCGACGTGAACCGGCAGGATCGGTGCCTGGCTGCGCCGCGCAAAGCGCAGGAAACCATGGCGCCAGTGCCCGTCGCGTACCCCTCTGGGCCCCATGCGAGACACCTCCCCCGCCGGGAAGATGATCACCGCGCCTTCCTGCTGCAGATGCTTCTCGATCGCCCGCAGATGATCCCGATGGGTTCGCTGACCCATGTTGTCGACCGGCAGAAGCAGGGAAGACAACGGTTCCAGCTGGGCCAGCACCTCGTTCGCGACCACACGCACGTCGCGGCGCACTTCCCCAACCAGCTTGAGCAGGGCGAGCCCATCGAGGCTGCCGATGGGGTGGTTGGCAACGATGACGACCCGCCCGCACACGGGTATGCGCTCACGCTCCCGTCCGCTGACGGCAATGCTGAAGTCGAAATGCTCCAGCACCTGGTCAACAAAATCGAAACCGCGCAGGTGTGGATAGCGCAAGGCGAAGCGCTGGAATTCCGATTCCCGGAACAGTACCCGCAGCAAGGCGATCAGCCCTCTGCGCATCACCGGGCTGCGCGCCTCCAGACCGGGAAAGCGCGAGCTGATCACCTGCTCCACGGAAATCATGTGCGCACTCCCCTGGCCATGGCACCGGGAACACCCAGCTGTGCCACCTGTGCCAGCACCTCGTCGTTGCTCGCCGCCAGTTGCCGGATGGAGTGGCACTGTTCACTCCAGTGCAGGATGTCGAGGCGACCGCTGGCGTCTTCCACCAGAGCGGTGCAGCTTTCCACCCAGTCACCGTCATTGCAGTAGAGCAGGCCATCCACCATGCGCATTTCCGCCTTGTGGATGTGGCCACAGACCACACCATCGAGGCCGCGGCGGCGCGCTTCGGCAACGGCAGCGTGCTCAAAGATCTCGATGGCCTCGCGGGCATTGCGCACCCGGGTCTTCAGGTAAGCGGCCAGGGACCAGTAATCGAGACCCAGCCTCCGGCGCAGACGATTGGTCCAGCGATTCACGAACAACAGTGCATCGTAGGCGGCATCGCCGAACAGTCGCGCCACCGGTCCAAGGCGGATATGACCGTCCAGGCAATCACCATGGAACAGCAGCAGGCTGCGACCATCAGCGGTAACGTGCAGGGTCTCGCGCAGGATCTCCACCGGGCCAAGGCAGTGGCCGATATAGTCGCGCATGGTCTCGTCGTGGTTTCCCGGCACATACACAACACGAGTACCGTTACGCGCCATATCGAAGATTCTGCGCAGCACATCGTAGTGGGCCGCCGGCCAGCACAACTGCCGGCGCAGTGCCCAGAAATCGACAACATCACCCAGCAGATAGAGGGTTTCACACTGAACGCGCTGGAGAAAATCCAGCAGATAGGTGGCCTTGCAGTCCTTGTAGCCCAGATGAATGTCGGAAAGCCAGACGGTGCGCATCTGCAACTGATCGCCGATCGGCCGGGTGGTCATGCCTCGGGTCCTCGCTTGGGTGCCCGGGGCCTCAACTTAGGCGATCAGGATGACGCTGCGATGATCGTTGCGAGTCAATGGTGTGACAGCGAAAAGCCGAAATGGGGGAATGCGGCACAGGGAGGCACCAGCCGGCCTCAGGAAGCGGCACTTCCGGAGGAGGCTCGCAACTCCTCCAGAAGCGCCTTCAGCTCCTGCATCGCCGCCGGGGGGAACAGGCGACCGCTGTCGCGCGGCTCGCCATAGCGCTCCTCGATATCAAGGCAGCGCAGGCGCAGTGCCTCCAGTTCGGGGTCGTGGCGCAAGGGAATACCGGTAAAGACGGTCCAGTCGGCAGCTGTGGCACGCTCATCCTGCACCAGTTCCAGAAGACGAATCACCTGCTCCCGCTGCAGGCGATAGCGCGGAGTACTCACCCGGGTAAACAACCACACCAGAACACCCACCAGCAGCACCGCCAGCAACAGGGTCAGCAGCCATTGACTCACTTCTACACCTCCCCGCGACGATGCCCGTCCTGCCTCCATTGCAACAGCGCAAACAGCAGCAGCGAGCCCGCTGAAACCGCGCTGATGGTGGCCGTCATCGGCAGAGCGGTTTCCGCCAGCAACAAGCCCACCACCACACCGGCGACGGCGGCAAAGCCCATCTGCACGAAACCCATCAGGGCGGATGCCGTCCCCGCCATGTCGGGGAAAGGCGCCAGCGCCGCCGCCATGGCGTGCGGCATGGCAATGCCAACCGCCGCTGTGTACAGCGCCATCGGCCCGATCACCGAAAGCGGATGTGGCCACCACTGTACCAGCAACAGCATGGAAAGGCCGGCCAGGAGCCCCAGCCCGGAACCCGCAAGCATCAGCCAACCCGCGCCCAGGCGCACACTGACGCGGATAGTGAACAGATTGCCGGCAATATACCCGGCAACAATGAACATGAACCAGTAGCCAAACTGGTGAGCAGGCACGTCGAACAGGCCAATCAGCACAAAGCTGGACCCGGAGATAAAGGCAAACGCGCCGGCGTAAAGCAGCGAGGCCGCGACCACATGCCCCATGAACATGCCACTGGAGGACAATCGCGAGAAATTGCGCAGAATGACCCGGGCGCGCAGGGGCTGGCGCACCGGCAGGGATTCCGGCAGCCACAGCCACAGCGCCACGATGCCGATCAGGCCATAGACCAGAAGAAACCAGAAGATCGATGACCAGGGTAGAACCAGCAGCATCCAGCCACCCAGGGTCGGCGCAATCACCGGTGCCAGGGCCATGATGGCGGCCATCAAGGCCAGGGGGCGGGCGGCGGCGGCACCATGGATATCCCGGACCATGGCGCGCCCCAGGGTCGGCCCGGTGCAGGCCCCCACCCCCTGCAGGAAACGAAACGCGATCAAGGTTTCGATATCACGCGCCAGAGCACAGCCGATGGATGCCAGGCAGAAAATCATCAGGCCACCCAGCAGCACCGGCTTGCGACCGTAGCGGTCCGCCAGGGGCCCGCACACCAGGTGAAACAGGGCGAAACCCACCAGGTAGCTGCTGATCGTCAGCTGCACCTCCGACACACTGGAGGAAAAGCGCTCCACCATCGCCGGCAGGGCAGGCAGGTACATATCCGTCGACAGCGGGCCAAGCGCCACGAAGGCGGACAGCAGCAGGATCAGCCAGCGGGAATCTTTGGCCAGCACAGGGCGACCTCAAGGATGACGATAAACGCACAAGCCCGGAGCATCCACCCCGGGCTTGTCGACAGGGCAAGGCAGCGAGGAAGGACCCCGCCCGGATTCAGGCGACCTCGAATAGCGCCGCCGCACCCATGCCACCACCGATGCACATGGTCACCACCACGTAACGCACGCCCCGGCGTTTACCCTCGATCAGGGCATGCCCCACCATCCGTGCGCCGCTCATACCAAAGGGGTGACCGATGGCAATGGCACCACCGTTGACGTTGAGGCGGTCGTTGTCGATGCCCAGCTGGTCGCGACAGTAGATCACCTGGCAGGCGAAGGCCTCGTTCAGCTCCCACAGACCGATGTCATCAACCTTGAGGCCGTGGCGCTGCAACAGCTTTGGCACCGCGAACACCGGACCGATACCCATTTCATCGGCCTTGCAGCCGGCAACCGCCAGGCCACGGTAGATGCCCAGGGGCTGCAGGCCGCGCTTCTCGGCCAGGCTGCGCTCCATGACCACGCTGACCGAAGCGCCATCCGACAACTGGGATGCGTTGCCGGCAGTGATGAAGCGCCCCTGCTTCACCCACTGACCGTCCTTCCATACAGGTTCCAGCTTGCCGAGGCTCTCCAGCGTGGTGTCGGCGCGATTGCACTCGTCGCGGCCGATGGTCACTGCCTTGTAGGTGGTTTCCTTGGTTTCCTTGTTGAACACCGCCATGGTGGCGTCCATGGGCACGATCTCGGCATCGAACAGACCCGCCTGCTGTGCCGCAGCGACGCGCTGCTGACTTTGCAGAGCGTAGGCATCCTGTGCCTCGCGGGAAATGCCGTAACGCTCAGCGACGATCTCCGCAGTCTCGATCATGGGAATATAGGCGGTGGGATCGATGTCGGTGACTGTCTTCGATACATTGCGATAGCTGTTTTTGTGCTTGGTCTGCACCAGTGAAATCGACTCCAGCCCACCGGCAACGGCGATGTCGTACTCGTTGGTGATGATCGACTTGGCGGCCCAGGAAATCGCCATCAGGCCGGATGAGCACTGGCGCTCGATGGCCATGCCGGACACCGTATCGGGCAGGCCGCCGGCGACGGCACAGAGGCGACCGAGGTTGTAAGCCTGGGTACCCTGCTGGGCCGCTGCACCGATGATCACATCATCCACTTCAGCGGGGTCCAGCCCGGCACGGGCCACTGCGGCGCGCACCACATGCCCGCCCATGGCCGGCGCCTCTGTGTCGTTGAACGCACCACGAAAGGACTTGCCCATGCCGGTGCGGGCGGTGGAGACGATAACGGCTTCGCGCATGATGTGGACCCTCTTGATTCGCTGTGGCGGTCAGAGACCGCGTCTGTGGTGGCTATGATAGCGTGAAAGGCGAGACGCGAGACGCGAGACGCGAGACGCGAGACGCGAGACGCGAGACGCGAGACGCGAGACGCGAGACGCGAGACGCGAGACGCGAATCAGCATGCGGCCCGCACTACCT
>JBJHBY010000056.1:0-16307 GCA_050485745.1 Gammaproteobacteria bacterium
CCCCAGTGCTTCGGTGTCCAGTGCCGGCTGCACCCAGTCGCGCAGCCATTGTTCGCTGAATTTCATGTCGGGATTCCAGTCCGGTCAAACCACGGTCGACGCCACAGAGCTAGCGGAATTGCTCCAGGAAGCGCAGATCGTTCTCGAAGAACAGGCGCAGGTCGCCCACACCATAGCGCAGCATCGCCATACGCTCGACGCCCAGGCCGAAGGCGAAGCCGCTGAAGCGCTCGGCATCGATGCCACTGAAGCCGAACACCCGCGGGTGCACCATGCCGCAGCCCATGACCTCCAGCCAGCCGGTCTGGCTGCACACGCGGCAGCCACTGCCACCGCAGTGCACACACTGGATGTCGACCTCCGCCGAGGGTTCGGTGAAGGGAAAATAGGACGGGCGGAAGCGCACCGCCAGCTCACGCTCGAAGAACACCCGCAGGAACTGCTGGATCAGACCCTTGAGCTCGGCGAAGTTGGTGTCCTCGCTGATCAGCAGGCCCTCGACCTGGTGAAACATCGGAGTATGGGTCAGGTCGGAATCGCAGCGATAGACGCGGCCGGGACAGATCACCCGCAGCGGCGGCTCGCGGTTTTCCATGACCCGCACCTGCACCGGCGACGTGTGGGTGCGCAACACGGTACGCTCGTCCACGTAAAAGGTATCGTGCATCGCCCGGGCCGGATGGTGCGCAGGAATATTGAGAGCTTCGAAGTTGTGGTAGTCGTCTTCCACCTCCGGGCCCTCGACCACGTCGAAGCCGACCCGGCGGAAGAATTCACTGATGCGCTCGATGGTCCGGGTGACCGGGTGCAGGCCGCCACTGTGCTGACCACGCCCGGGCAGGGTCACGTCGATGCGCTCCTGCGCCAGGCGCTGGCTGACGGCATCCGCCTCCAGCTGCTCGCGACGCGAGCCGATCAGCACTTGCAGTGCTTCCTTGACGCGATTGATTTCGGCGCCGGCGGCAGGCCGCTCTTCGGAGGGAAGCCGGCCCAGCTCCTTCAACTGCGCCGTGACCAGGCCCTTCTTGCCCAGGTATTCCACCCGCAACTGTTCGAGGGCGGGCACATCCGCCGCCGCGGCGATGGCCGCCTCCGCGTTCCGTGCCAGGGTTGCCAGATCACTCATGTCGTTTTCATCCGCTCAGAAACAAAACAGGGAAAGGACCAGCAGCCCTTTCCCTGTCCTGAAAACCGCGTGAATCGTTCAGAACCCATTTACAATCTGCTGCACGTCGGCCCTGCGGCATTAGCAACCGGCTCGGAATGCTCATTTACTCACTGTAAACTCCGCTTCCTCGCCGGTTTCTGCCTTGCAGGGCTCTGGCTCGCAAATTCGCAAACGGGTTCTGAAGCCGGCGCCAGGCGCCGGCAGGACTCAGGCCAATGCTGCCCTGGCTTGCTCCACGATCGCGCTGAATGCCCGCTTGTCGTGAACCGCCAGGTCCGCCAGAACCTTGCGGTCCAGGCCGATCTCGGCGCGACGCAGGCCGGCGATCAGGCGGCTGTAGCCCAGGCCGTTGGCCCGCGACGCCGCATTGATGCGGGCAATCCACAGGGCGCGGAACTGGCGCTTGCGCTGACGACGATCGCGGTAGGCATATTGGCCGGCCTTGATGACCGCTTGCTTGGCCACGCGGAATACACGCGAACGGGCACCGTAGTAACCCTTGGCCAGTTTCAGAATTTTCTTGTGGCGGCGACGCGCCGTCACTCCACGCTTGACACGGGGCATAACTCAACTCTCCTGAAGACGTTCGACTCGACCGGGATCAATTCACCCGCAGCATGCGCTTGATCAGCGGCAGATCACCCGCATCGATTGCGGTGGTGCCGCGCAGTTGACGCTTGCGCTTGGTGGTCATCTTGGTGAGGATGTGGCTCTTGAACGCCTGCTTGCGCTTGAAGCCGGAACCCGTCTTCTTGAAGCGCTTCGCTGCCCCGCTGTGTACCTTTTGCTTTGGCATGATCTAAACTCCGCATTCGCAATGAAATGAAGTGACGTTCGCTGCTGTCACTTCTTCTTTTTCGGGGCGAGCACCATCGTCAGTTGCCGACCTTCCATCTTCGGGAATTGCTCCACAATGCTGAGTGCTTCCAGATCGGCTTCGATCCGCTTCAGCAATTGCATGCCAATTTCCTGATGGGCCATCTCACGGCCGCGGAAACGCAATGTCACCTTGGCCTTGTCCCCGTGTTCAAGGAAACGTATCAGGTTGCGCAGCTTGACCTGATAATCCCCCTCTTCAGTCCCGGGTCGAAACTTCACTTCCTTGACCTGGGTTCTGACCTGCTTCTTCTTGGCGACAGCCTGTTGCTTCTTCGCCTCGAAGATAAACTTGCCGTAGTCCATGACCTTGCAGACCACCGGATCGGAATCCGCGATCTGCACCAGGTCCACACCAGCTTCTTCCGCCGCTGCCAGCGCCTCGGCAATAGGGACGATACCCACCTGCTCGCCGTCGACGCCGATCAGCCTGACCTCGCGCGCGGTGATCTCGTCGTTGAGAAGGGCGCGCTTGTCCTGTGACTTGGCTTTGCTGCTGCTACGTTTGATTGTCAACTCTCCAATACTGCACGGCCGCGGCGCGCCACATCGGCGTCCAGGTGCCCGATCAGGGCCTCCAGGGACATGGAACCGAGATCGGCTCCCTCTCGCGTCCTTACCGCCACGGTCTGCTGTTCGACTTCCCGATCCCCCACTACCAGGAGATAGGGCACCTTCTGAATTGTGTGCTCGCGGATTTTAAAGCCGATCTTCTCATTTCTCAAGTCAGCCTCGACCCGAAAGCCCTTGTTTTGCAAGGCTTCCTCCAGGCCCCTCACATAAGCGGCCTGAGAGTCGGTGATATTCAGCAACACCGCCTGCACCGGGGCCAGCCAGGTGGGGAAGGCACCCTCGTAGTGCTCGATCAGGATGCCGATGAAGCGCTCAAAGGAGCCGAGGATCGCCCGGTGCAGCATCACCGGGGTACGGCGGCTGCCGTCCTCCGCCACATACTGGGCATCCAGGCGGCCGGGCATGGAGAAATCCACCTGGATGGTGCCCAGTTGCCAGACCCGGCCGATGCAGTCCTTCAGGGAGAACTCGATCTTGGGCCCGTAGAAAGCCCCCTCCCCCGGCAGCTCCTCCCAGGGCAAACCCTGGGCGTCGAGGGCCCGGGCCAGGGCCTGTTCGGCACGATCCCAGTCCTCGTCGCTGCCGACGCGCTGGGCCGGGCGGGTGGAAAGGCGGTAGATCACCTCGCTGAAGCCGAAATCCCGGTAGACCTCGTGCAGGAAGTCGATAAACGTAGCGACCTCAGGCTGGATCTGCTCTTCAGTACAGAAGATATGCGCGTCGTCCTGAGTGAAGCCGCGCACCCGCATGATACCGTGCAGGGAGCCGGAGGGCTCGTTGCGATGACAGGAGCCGAACTCCGCCAGGCGCAGGGGCAGATCGCGGTAGCTGCGCAATCCCTGGTTGAACACCTGCACATGGCAGGGGCAGTTCATCGGCTTGACCGCGAAGTCGCGCTCCTCGGCCTCCAGTACGAACATGCCGTGGCCAAATTTGTCGGCGTGGCCGGAACGCTGCCACAGGCTCATGTCGACGATCTGCGGGGTACGGATCTCGCGGTAGCCCCAGCGCCGCTGCTGTGCCGCCATGTACTGTTCGATACCACGGTACAGGGTCCAGCCACGGGGGTGCCAGAACACCATGCCCGGGGCCTCTTCCTGCATGTGGAACAGGTCCAGCTTGCGACCGATGCGGCGGTGATCACGCTTCTCGGCCTGCTCGATGCGGTGCAGATAGGCCTTGAGCTCCTTCGGCGTCGCCCAGGCGGTGCCGTAGATGCGTTGCAGCATGGCGTTGCGGGAGTCTCCCCGCCAGTACGCGCCGGCCACCTTGGTCAGCTTGAAGGCGCCGAGCTTGCCGGTGCTGGGCACGTGCGGCCCGCGGCACAGGTCCATCCACTCGCCCTGGCGGTACAGGGAGATCGCCTCGCCCTCGGGCAGGTCGCGGACGATCTCGACCTTGTAGTGCTCGCCCAGGGCGTCGAAGGCGGCGGCGGCCTCATCCCGGGGCATTTCCAGGCGCTGCACGGGCAGGTCCGCCGCGGCCAGTTCGGCCATACGCTGCTCGATGCGCTCGAGGTCTTCCGGCGTGAACGGGCGCTCGTAGGCAAAGTCGTAGTAGAAGCCGTCCTCGATCACCGGGCCGATGGTGACCTGGGCCCCGGGATACAGATCCTGCACTGCCTGGGCCAGCAGGTGGGCCGTGGAGTGACGCAGGATCTCCAGGCCATCGGCATCCTTCGCGGTGACGATGGCCAGCTCGGCATCACCCTCAATGCAGTGGCTGGTGTCGACCAGGCGGCCGTCGACGCGGCCAGCCAGGGCGGCCTTGGCCAGGCCGGGGCCGATATCGGCGGCAACATCGGCCACGGTGACCGCGGCATCGAAGCGGCGCTGGCTACCATCGGGGAGTGTGATTACAGGCATGGCGACATTCCTTTACACAGTGGTGGCCTGTACCAGGGGCCACATGACGATCGCCTGAAGCGGGCGACAATCCGTCCGGAACCATCCGTCCGGAAACAAACCAGTCCAGAAACAAACCAGAACCAAACAAACAAAAAAGGCACTGAACCGGTCAGCGCCTTTCTTGCAGGAAGCTGGTAGGCACGATTGGATTCGAACCAACGACCCCCACCATGTCAAGGTGGTGCTCTAACCAACTGAGCTACGTGCCTGTCGTGGCCGCGCATTATAGTGAGGCCGGCGCGGGCACACAAGCCCCGAATACGGCCCGGTATCCCGGCGCATGCCCCACCGCGAGCTCAGCCCTCGACAAAGGCCTGCTGCTTGAGGGCGGCAAGCTGGTCGCGCACCGCCGCCGCCTGCTCGAACTCCAGGTCCCGGGCATGCTGGTGCATCTGCTCTTCCAGGCGCTTGATCTCCCGCGCCAGCTGCGCCGGGCTCAGCGACGCGGCATTGCGCAGCGGCTCCGCCACCGCGCCGCGGCCACCCCGCGCCGTCTGACGCTTGCCGCGGGAACCGGGCACCGCGCCCTCCATGATGTCCCGCACCGCCTTGACCACACCTACCGGGGTGATGCCGTGCTCGGCATTGAAGGCCAGTTGTTTTTCCCGGCGGCGGTTGGTCTCGTCGATGGCGCGCTGCATCGAGCCGGTGATGTTGTCCGCGTAGAGAATCGCCTTGCCAGCGAGGTTGCGCGCGGCGCGGCCGATGGTCTGGATCAGGGACCGCTCCGAACGCAGAAAGCCTTCCTTGTCCGCATCCAGGATGGCCACCAGGGACACCTCGGGCATGTCCAGCCCCTCGCGCAGCAGGTTGATCCCCACCAGCACATCGAAGGCGCCGAGGCGCAGGTCGCGGATGATCTCCACCCGTTCCACCGTGTCGATATCCGAGTGCAGGTAGCGCACCCGCACATCGTGCTCCGCCAGGTAATCGGTGAGATCCTCCGCCATGCGCTTGGTCAGGGTGGTGACCAGCACCCGGTCGCCGCGACCCGCGCGCTCGCGGATCTGCACCAGCAGGTCGTCCACCTGGGTCGAGGCCGGGCGCACTTCCACATCCGGGTCGACCAGGCCGGTGGGGCGCACCACCTGCTCCACCACCTGCCCGGCGTGCTCCTCCTCGTAGGGACCCGGGGTGGCGGAGACAAACACCAGCTGCGGCACCAGGCGCTCCCACTCGTCAAAGCGCATGGGGCGGTTATCCAGGGCCGAGGGCAGGCGAAAGCCGTATTCGACCAGGGTTTCCTTGCGCGAACGGTCTCCCCGGTACATGCCGCCAATCTGCGGAATCGATACATGGGACTCGTCCACCACCACCAGCGCATCCGGCGGCAGGTAGTCGAACAGGGTCGGCGGCGGCTCCCCCGGCTCGCGCCCGGAGAGGTAGCGCGAGTAGTTCTCGATGCCGTTGCAGTAGCCCAGCTCGCGGATCATCTCGATATCAAAGCGGGTGCGCTGCTCCAGGCGCTGCGCCTCCAGCAGCTTGTCGTGCTCGCGGAAATACGCCAGGCGCTGCTCCAGCTCCGCCTCGATATGCTCCAGGGCCCCGAGCAGGCGCTCCCGCGGGGTAACGTAGTGGCTCTTCGGGTAGATGGTGAAGCGCGGCAGGCGCTCCAGCAGCTCGCCGGTCAGGGGGTCAAACAGCTGCAGGTTCTCGATCTCGTCATCGAACAGCTCGATGCGCAGCGCCTCGCGCTCGCTCTCCGCCGGGAACACATCGATGACATCCCCCCGCACCCGGTAGGTGCCGCGGGTGAAGCCGACGTCATTGCGGGTGTACTGCAGCTCCGCCAGGCGCCGCAGCAGCTGGCGCTGGTCGATGCGTTCGCCGCGCACCACGTGCAGCACCATCTTGAAGTACTGCTCCGGGTCACCCAGGCCGTAGATGGCGGACACGGTGGCCACGATCAGCGCATCCTTGCGCTCCATCAGCGCCTTGGTGGCGGACAGCCGCATCTGCTCGATATGGTCGTTGACCGAGGCATCCTTCTCGATAAAGGTGTCCGACGAGGGCACATAGGCCTCGGGCTGGTAGTAGTCATAGTAGGAGACGAAATACTCGACGGCGTTGTCCGGGAAGAACTCCCTGAACTCCCCGTACAACTGCGCGGCGAGGGTCTTGTTCGGCGCCATCACAATGGTCGGCCGCTGCAGCTCCGCCACCAGGTGGGCGATGGTAAAGGTCTTGCCGGAGCCGGTGACCCCGAGCAGGGTCTGCGCATGCAACCCCGACTGCACGCCTGACAGCAGCTGGCGGATAGCCGCGGGCTGGTCACCGGCGGGCTGGAAGCTGGATTCGACCCGGAATAGCTTGCTCATGGGCTGGGGCACCGGTTGGGGAACGAACCGGGTATGATAACAGGCCACCACCCTCAACTGCCCCCTGGATTGCCCATGTACAAATCCATCGCCCTGCTCAAGTGCAAGCCTGGTCTCAGCCGCGAGGCATTCATCGCCTATTACGAAAACCACCACGTCCCGCTGATCCGCAGCCTGCTGCCACAGATCTGTGGCTACCGGCGCAACTTCATCCATCCGGACGGGGCCTTTATCAGCGCCGGGGCAGCCGAGCGCGACTTCGATGTCATCACCGAGTTGTGGTTTCCGGATCAGGCCGCCTACGAGGCGGCCATGGCCCTGCACGACCGGCCGGAGATCGGCGGGTGCATCGCCAGTGATGAGGAGAACTTTCTGGACCGTTCACGGACGCGCATGTTTATTGTGGAGGAACATATTTCTGATTTCGGCTGAGCAAGCCGGAGACAAGCTTCGAAGGAAAGGAAGTTTTGGGCTTAACCCCGGGACAGATCTTGAGGATGAGCGGAAGCTGCGCCACCCGTTGGGCGGCGCGGGCCGGTTACCTCAGGCCGCCTGCTCGAGGCTGGCGAGGTATTCGTCGTAGGTGCCCTGGAAGTCGATCACCCCGCCGTCCCTGATTTCGAGGATGCGGGTGGCGAGGGAGGATACGAATTCGCGGTCGTGGCTGACGAAGATCAGGGTGCCATCGTAGTGCTCCAGCGCCAGGTTGAGCGCTTCGATGGCTTCCATATCCAGATGGTTGGTGGGCTCGTCCATGATCAGGACGTTGGTCTCCATCATCATCAGTTTGCCGAACAGCAGGCGGTTTTTCTCACCGCCGGAGCAGACCCGGGCCTTTTTCAGGAAGTCATCGGCGGAGAACAGCAAGCGGCCAAGGGTGGCACGGACGATCTGGTCGTCGTGGCTGGGCTTGCGCCACTGGCTCATCCAGTCGAACAGGTTCAGGTCGTTGTCGAAGTCAGCGGAGCTGTCCTGGGGGCAGTAGCCGAGGGTAGCGTTTTCCGACCACTTGATCACACCCTGCCGCGGGCTGAGCTCGTTGAGCAGGCAGCGAAGGAAGGTGGTCTTGCCGGCGCCGTTTTCGCCGATCACCGCCAGGCGGGCACCAGCCTCGAGGATCAGGCTGGCCTTGCCGAACAGTGCCGGCTCGCTGCCGAAGCCATGGCCCAGGTTCTCCAGGGTCAGGGCCTGGCGATGCAGCTTCCTGTCCTGCCGGAAGCGGATGTAGGGGCTGGTACGACTGGAGGCCTTGACCTCATCCAGTTTGATCTTCTCGATCTGCCGCGCCCGCGAGGTGGCCTGCTTGGCCTTGGAGGCATTGGCGGAGAAGCGACTGACGAACTGCTGCAGGTCGGCGATCTGGGCGGACTTCCTGGCGTTCTCCGACAGCAAACGCTCGCGGGCCATCGTGGCGGCGGTCATGAAGTCGTCGTAGTTGCCGGGATAGACCCGCAGCTCGCCATAGTCGATATCCGCCATGTGGGTACACACGGCATTGAGAAAGTGACGGTCGTGGGAAATGACCACCATGGTGCTCTTGCGCTCGTTGAGCACACCCTCGAGCCAGCGGATGGTGTTGATATCGAGGTTGTTGGTGGGCTCGTCCAGCAGCAGGATATCCGGGTCGGAGAACAGCGCCTGGGCCAACAGCACCCGCAGCTTCCAGCCGGGAGCCACGGCGCTCATGGGGCCGAAGTGCAGCTCCTCGGCGATGCCCGCCCCTAGCAGGATCTCACCGGCCCGGCTTTCGGCGGTGTAGCCATCCAGTTCCGCGAACCGGGTTTCCAGCTCGGCGACCGCCATGCCGTCTGCCTCGGTCATTTCCGGGAGTGCATAGATACGGTCGCGCTCCCGCTTTACCTGCCAGAGCTCGTTGTGGCCCATGATCACCGTGTCCACCACCCGGTACTGCTCAAAGGCGAACTGGTCCTGGTGCAGCTTGCCCAGCCGCTCGCCAGGGGTGATCGACACATTGCCCGCGGTCGGCTGCAGGCTACCGTCCAGGATCTTCATGAAGGTAGACTTGCCACAGCCATTGGCGCCGATCAGGCCATAGCGATTGCCATCGCCGAATTTGACGGAGATGTTTTCAAACAACGGCTTCGCACCAAACTGCATGGTGACGTTTGCGGTGGAAATCAAGGGCTTGTCCTGAGAAGGGTGTGGGAAGGGGCCGCAGATGAAATTATTCGGGCTGCGCACTATAGGGGTTTACCGGCCCCGCGTCGAGGGGCGGGAGCAGCGGGCCGACGACTCTATCCGATGTGATCAGGGCCAGGGCGAGCATCAGTCGGCAGCGGATCGAATCAAGGGCGGACCTGTCCAAAACCTGACACCCACAAACAGCACGGCCACAAGCATCCCATGTCCAGTTCACATTGTTCCAGGCTCTCTTGTTCCCGCGCCTCAATGCACGGCGGCGCCCTGCCGATGATCCTGCTCGCGGTGGCGATCGGGCTGATCGCCATCATCGCCACACTACCGGTGCTGCTGTCGTCCGGACCCGGACGGGGGCTGCTGCTCGGGATGGTCAGCGACCGCCTGCCCGGCAGCCTGGAGATCGAGGATCTGTCGCTGAGCTGGTTCGGCCAGCAGCGCGCCAGCGGAATCCGGCTGCGCGATCCCGATGGGCAAGACGTGGTGACGCTCGCGTCCTTCGACACGGAGCTCAGCCTTGTGCGTGCGATCCGCGGCCGCCTGCTGCTCGGCGAGACGCGACTCACAGGCCTGAGGGCGGAGCTTGAAGTGGATGCCGATGGCCGTGACAACCTGAGCAGGGCGCTGGGTCTCGGGGTGCCCGGAGACGAGCCGCCGGGCGCCATCGTCGTTCCGGTGACGGGCCATATCATTCTCGAGCAAGGCTATCTGTCCTGGACCACACCGGGCTTTGAGCCCGCGGTACTCGATAACCTTGCCGCGGAGGTCCGGATCGACCCGGATACCCGGAATCTGGATCTGACACTGAGTGGCACCAGCCGGCAGGGCGACATGGCCGGCAGCCTCGCCATGGAAGGGCAAGTGCGGCACTGGCTGGACCGCCGCGGTGCGTTCACGCCCGCCACCATGGAGCCCGAGCTCGAACTGCGTCTGGACAATCTCCCGCTGCGGCTGGTGGATGGCCTGGCGGGCCTGGATGGCCTGCTGGTCGCGGCCCTCGGGGATCGCATCGCGGTGCAGCTCGACAGCGCCGAGCGGCGTGCCGAACTCAGGGTGGATGCGCCGCGCCTGGCGCTGGACCTGGGGGCGGAGTTGCGGGACCTGCAGCTGGGGCTGACCCGCCCGGCGACACTGAACTGGCAACTGACCCCTGAATTCGTAGCCCATCTCACCGAGGACAGCGAGGACCCGCTGCGCCTGCGCGCAGCCGTGGATCTGCGCCTGGCACTCGACCGCCTCGATGCACCTCTGGTCGGTTTCGATCCGGCGCGGGTGGCAGTGCGTGGGCGTTTCGACAGTTCGGCCCCGCTGCGTCTGGCGGGGGGCGGACTCGGTGAGCTGCGCCTGGAAGGGCTGCGCGCCGAAGTGATCAGCGACGTGCTGACTGAAGCGGTGGCGGTAACGGCGGGCGTCGACATTCACAGCGAAGGCCGGGTCGGGCGCTTCGAACTCGATGCTGCGCTGCGGGAGCTGTTCGACTCCGAAGGCCGGCTGCAGACCGATCGCCTGCAGGTGGACGCCACCGCCTCCCTGTCTGACCTGCCGACACCCCTGCTCGATCGTCTGGCCGGCGGCGACGGCCTGCTCGTTGCAGCACTCGGCCCCCGGATCAATCTCTCCGCGCGTGCCAGCAGCGGTGACGGCAACCACATCGATGCGGCCCTCGACCTGCGTTCCGAGCATCTTCAGGCCCAGAACATCCGCCTGCGCCTTGATGATTCGATTGCCCTGGTCGAGCCCGCCAGGGTGCGGTATCGCCTCGTGCCTGCTGTGCTGGCAAGGCTGGCGCCGGATGCAACGACGCGTCTGCGCTCCCCCGCTGATCTCGAGCTGACGGTCTCGGAGTTCCACGCGCCGCGTCCCGTCCCTGGTGAACCCGTTCTGAGCCAGGCACGAGCGAACGCCAGGGCGGAACTCGGGCGCATGCACCTCCTGATAGGAAATCAGCCACTGGCCGATATCCACGATGTCACGGCCACATTCCGGCTGCAGGGTCCGGAAGGCCGCAGTCGAATCGATCTGGACGGCCGGGCAACTGCACAAGGCAGCGAGCCCGGCGCCATCAAGGCCAACGTGGAACTGGAGAATCTGCGCCCCGACGGCAGCGGCACGCTGAAGCTGGCCCTGGATCTGGCGCGCTTGCCCGCTGCGATGCTGGGCGCGTTCACCGATCAGCCTGCCCTGCCCGCACTGCTGGGCCCGGCTCTCGACGTGAAGCTGAACAGCCAGTTCGCGCTCGGCAAAGTGCCGCGGGGCACTGCCAGCCTGCGTGCGAATGCCCGCCATCTGAATGCGGAGGCGGAATTCGATATCGACGATGCCATCAGCCTGAAACGCCCTGCGCAGCTGCAGCTGACCCTGACCCCAGCGGCCCATGCCGCACTGCAGCCAGCCACGGCAACGCCGGATCCCGGTCGGCTTCTGGTCGCGGCGGATACCGTCATCGATGCCACCGTGACCCGGCTGCGCCTGCCACGAGACGAGGCCGGCTCGGGGCGACTGCCGGACCTCGAGGCGCGAGTGAAGGTGACGGAAGCCCGCATGCAACACAGCCGCACCGGTGAGCGCTACCTGCTGCAGACCCTCGCGGCGAATGTGGGGACAGAAAAGGCCGGGCAGCAGCTACGGGCGAAAGTCACCGGCAATGTGGCCGAGCAAGGCGCGACGCCAGGCGACCTCGACATTGAAGTGCGCATGTCGAACCTGTTCGATGCCGACGGTGTCTTCTCAACCCAACGCTTGTCGATGGACCTGAACGGACGCATACAGCAACTGCCGGTCGTAGTCATTGACCGCTTCATGGACATGGACGGGCTGGTCGTAGCGACCCTGGGGCGCAGCCTGGAAAGCCGCGTGACGGCTGAACTGCGCGATGGCAACGGCCCCGTCACACTGGCGATACGTGGCGACAACGCCCGGGCTGATCTGGCCGCACGACTCGATGACGGCGCACTGACCCTGCGCGAAACGCTCAACGCGCAGATGCAACCAACAGAGGAATTCGGCCGCGCAGTGCTGGCGCGGGCCCATCCACTGTTCGAGACCATGCGTGGCGGCGAGGAACCGATCCGTTTCACGATGCCCGCGGAGGGGGTCGTCATCCCGTTGCGCGACTATGCCATCGAGAACGTCCGTATTCCGGAGATGCGCCTCACGCTGGGCAAAATCGAATTGGAGAGGGGCCCCTTGTTGCAGGGCCTGGTGACGCTGGGGCAGCGTTTTGGCAACCTTCGGCCCATGGGGGATACCGTGACCGCCGAGTTCACCCCGGCGGTGATGTCGGTGCGCGACGGCAAACTCGCCTATACGCGGCGGATGGATGTACTGCTGGGTGATCAGATGCACTTCTCAAGCTGGGGCACCATGGACCTGACGGCCCAGAGGGCGGATCTCATTCTCGGCATCATGCCCCTGACCCTGCGCAGTGTGTTCAGGATTGCCGCCAGCGACAACGATGCCTTGCGCATCGCGGTCACCGGTGGTGCTGGCTCGGCATCGGTCGACTTCTCCCGAGTCGGCACCGAGCTCGGCCGGCTGCAGGCACAGCGCCGGCTCGGTGAGGCGAATCCGCTGTTCGGTGCGCTGCTCGGCGCGGCGGCAGGTGGGTCGACGCCGGGGCTCACGGGCGCGCCCGCGCCGTCGTTGAGCCCGCTGCCCTGGGCGGAGCGGCTCGCAGCGCAAGCGGCACGGGCTGAGGAAGAAGCCAGGCGCGCACGCGAGCAGCAGCAACAGCCCGCACAGGAATAGCGCTGGATCTGGCACGGGTGATGCCTGCGGCAGCAGGCGTCACCCGAACTTTTCTCTCAGGGACTGGCAGTGTAGGCTCTACCCACACAGGGGGAGTCGTCACCTGATCCGCCACGGGGTGCTTCCAGCCGAAGTGCCTGACCTCGCCCAGGCCTGACAACCGGGAAAACAGCTCAACAAGGAACAGCTGCCTTGCCGTTATCGAGATTTTATCGCGCCCCCCTGAGCGTGCTGATGACTGCGCTTGCCCTGTTGATGGGCAGCACACTGGCGATGGCTGAAGCCGCCACATCGCCCACGGCGCTGGCGGATCTGCTCGAGAACGAGCAGGCCCGTACCGAACTGATCGAAGCCCTCCGCCGCCAGGTCGCCGATACCACACAGCCCGCGTCAGAGCCGGAGCGCCAGGGTTTCGCCGCGCGCCTGGCGGAAGGCACGCAAACGGTTGCCCAGGGCCTGGTGGCCGAGCTGAACACCAGTATCGAGGCCGTGACGGCGCTGTTGCGCGGTGACTTGCTCACCGGGGACACCGAGAGCCTGACCTCGCTGGCCACGAATCTCGCGGTCGTGGTGGCATTGGCGCTGGCGGTGTTTTTCGTGTTGCGCCGGCTGGCACAGCCGCTGTTTGCGCGCATGAGCCGCTGGGCCCAGCAGCAGGCGGCCAGTCGGCTGCTGCGTCGCGGCAGCGCCGTGGTCGGCGCCGTGATGGTGGACGTGGCCTTCATTCTGCTGGCCTGGGTCACCGGTTATCTGGTGGCCCTGTTCGCGCTCGGCGAGCGCGGCGCGATGAGTACCGCAGAATCCCTCTTTCTCAACGCCTTCCTGACGGTGGAAGTGTTCAAGGTGCTGCTGCGCGCACTGTTCGCCTCCCGCGACGACGGCTTGCGACTGGTGCCACTGAGTGGCGAGGAGGCCGCCTACTGGAATGCCTGGCTGGCGCGACTGTCGGGGTTTATCGGCTACGGCATGCTGTTTCTGGTGCCGCTGGTCAACGATGCGCTATCGATTGAATTGGGCCGGCTGGCGGCGGTGCTGATCATGGTCGTCGCTTTCCTGTATGCACTGGTGATCATTCTGCAGAACCGCGAACGGGTCGCAGCGGGCGTCAGTGCACGCGCCCGGGAAGCCCAGATGGCCTTCACCCGCGTCCTGCTGGGCATGCTGGCACGCAGCTGGCACTGGCTGGCCATCGCCTATTTCGCGGCGCTGGGGCTGGTCACTCTGTTGCGCCCGGAGGATGCCCTGCCGTTTATGCTGCGCGCCACCACGCAGACCCTGGCGGCGATTGGCGCCGGGGTATTCCTGGGCGTCGTGCTCGGCGAGGTGATCCAGCGCCGCCTGCGGCTGCCGGATGAAACCCGGCAAAAATACCCGACCCTCGAAGCGCGCCTCAACAGTTATATTCCCACGGCCCTCAAGGTCATGCGGCTGGTGATATTGGTGGTGGTCGCGCTGCTGGTCCTGGACGCCTGGCAGGTGTTCAATCTCGCCCGCTGGCTGGGCTCCGACGCCGGCATGGCGACGCTGGCGACCCTGGTGACCGTGGCACTGATCCTGTTCGTCGCGGCGGCGACCTGGATCGCCCTGGCGAGCTGGATCGAAAGCCGGCTGGGCGAGCTGGAGACGGGTGGTGGCACCGCACGCACCAAAACCTTGCTGGCAATTTTCCGCAGCGCCGCGGCAGTGCTGCTTTCGGTGATGACCACCATGGTGGTGTTGGCGGAAGTCGGTATCAACATCGGCCCGCTGATCGCCGGCGCCGGCGTGATCGGGCTGGCGGTGGGCTTCGGCGCCCAGAAGCTGGTGCAGGACATCATCACCGGCGTGTTTATCCAGCTGGAAAACGCCATCAATGTCGGCGAATTCGTCACCGCCGGCGGCGTCAGCGGCACGGTGGAAAAGCTCACCATCCGCTCGCTGGCACTGCGAGACCTGTCTGGCACTTACCACATCGTGCCCTTCTCCTCGGTGAATATGGTCTCCAACTTTATGCGCGACTACGGTTATCACCTGGGCGACTACGGCGTCGCCTACCGCGAGGATATCGACGAGGTGATCGAGCATCTGCGAGCCGCCTTCGAGGAGCTGAAACAGGATCCGGATCTCCGCGACAAGATTCTCGGCGAGCTGGAGACCTGGGGCGTGACCTCTTTTGACGACAGTTCGATCAATATCCGCGTGCGCATCAAGGCGGTAGCGGGCAGCCAGTGGGCACTGGGGCGGGCCTACAACCGCCTGGTCAAACGCCACTTCGACGCCGCGGGCATCGAAATCCCCTTCCCGCACACCACGCTGTACTTTGGCCAGGACAAGGACGGCAGCGCGCCACCTGCGCCCATCAGCATTCAGCAAGTCGCAAGGAACTTGCCGGGCAAGGACAATGGCAAGATCGAAAAGAGCGACTAGGCCGCGGGGCGGGCTGCCCACTGCAGGAGCGCCCCCTTACCGGCTCACCCCTTCAGATAGCGCATCAGTGTGTCGTGGAAGTGCAGGATGCGCACCTCCTGGCGACCCAGGTGCAGGGCATCAAAGGCGCGCGAGCGCATGCCCTGCTGGATGAACGGCAGGTTGTTGAGGTCCTCGTCCAGCAAGTCACCGCCCTCGCACTGCCCCGCCAGGCGGTCGCCGGCAGCGGCATTGAAGAACAGCCGCGGTGGGCGCGGGATGTCCTGGTCCGGGGCGTTGATCAGGTTGATGAAGTCGAAAATCATGCGGTTGGGGTCGTCCGGGTGCGGGCGGTGGGTAAAGACCCAGACAAACAGGGCGTGGGTGTTGAACGTGAGGTTGGGAAAGACCGTGTAGTGGAAGTCATCGCAAAGCTGATCTTCGTTCAGCACGCTGAGATCCGCGCCCAGCATCGGGGCCATGGCACGGGTGGCCTGGGCATAGGCGGCCCGGGCTTCGGCGGGGGTGGTGCCGGTAAAGGCGCCCGGGTCCAGGCCCACGCGCTGCAGGTAGAGTTCGCGCATTTCCGGGGTGACGGTGCCCGCGCCCGAGTGACGCGGGCTGGGGCGCAGCTCGGGGTAGATCATCCGGGTGTGACGGTCATAGCAATCGTAGACGGTGCCGACGTCGTCACTGAAGGCCAGGGTCCAGGTATGGGTGGCGGCGATGTGGTAGGCCTCGTTGAAGGCATCCACGGAGGTCTTCCAGTTGCAGTCAATGGCGATACTGCATTCGAAGCCCACTTTCCAGCGCTCGAAGCCATAGGGGTCGAGGTGCTCCGGAATCACGCCGAGGTAGTCGACAAGAGGCTCCGCATCCGGGTTCATGTTGATGAAGATGAAGCCGGCCCAGGTGTCGCAGCGCACCGGTTTCAGGCTCAGGGCCTGCGCCGGCGTGCCCTGGGGGAAGCACTCGGGGTCCTGCACCTTTTTCAGGCCGCCGTCGAGGTGATACTGCCAGCCGTGAAACAGGCAGCGGAAACGCTGTACCTTGCCGCGGCTGCCGGGCTCAACCAGGCGGTTGCCGCGGTGCATGCACACGTTGTAGTGGGCGCGCAGGCTGCCGTCGCCCTGGCGCGCGATGATGAGTGACACATGGCCGATCTCGAAGGTGAGG
>JBJHBY010000057.1:0-16262 GCA_050485745.1 Gammaproteobacteria bacterium
CGGCCTCGTCGACGTGCCGGTGACCTTCGGCGGCGTCGAGTTCCGCAGCGGCTGGTGGGTCCATGCCGATGTCGACGCCGTCCTGGTCAGCCGCGAGGAACTGAAGGGCATGGTCAACCAGCTCAATGTGTTTCGCGCCGAGTACGGCACCGACAAGCACCCCGATTACCAGATCCAGGCGATGCTCAGCGACATCGATCCTTACGATGTGGATGGCTATCGCGGTGCCGCGGAGGCCTGTGGCGTGACCGAATTCATGACCGCACCCTGGGGCGCATATGACATGAAAGAGCTGAGCCTGCAGGACAAGATCGACTACCTGAAGCGCTTCGGCGACGAGGTCATCGCGAAATACTGACCCCCGGCGCAGCGCCGTCCCTTGTAGGCTGGGTTAGCGGCGCAGCCGCGTAACCCAGCGTTCTCACTGTCTGTAAATCCTGCGCCGATATCGGTTCCGGAGTGGTCCCGGGGAGCTTCGCAGGGAGCTCGCGGGAACGTCTGGCATGAGGGGTGACGCCGGGTTACGCGCATTCGCGCTAACCCAGCCTACGCGGCGACAAAGCCCCGGTGAACGTCACGGGTGGTGGGTGCCCACCGCTGCCGGGGGTTCGATGTCAAGATGTGGCAGCACCTGCGACGCGAACAGTTCCAGGCTTTCCCAGCCCAGCTCCGGGGACATGCCGCCCATCAAGGGGTGCAGGGCAAGGCGGCCGCCGGGACCCAGCTCACGGCAGATGTGTACGCACTCATCCGGAGTGACCACCTGGTAGGCCCCGCTGGCGCGCAGGCTGGCGGCATCATCGACCTGGGTGTAGACCGCGCGGTCCCCCATGCTGTCCGCCATCCAGCGACCATAGGCATTGGTCTCGTGCAGGGCGTGCGGGGCGATCTGCGCCCAGGCCCGTTCCGGGTCCTCGGCCACGTGCAGGAACACCGGCCCCATGCGCTCAGCCGGTGCCGGTGTCCGACCCAGCTCTGCGCAGGCCCGGACATAGTCATCCATCAATTCCGGCATCGCCGGAATAAATGCATCCGCAAAGCGCGCTGCACGGCGTGCCGCAGCCTTCGATGCACCACCCAGTGCAATGGGAAGGGGCGATTGCAGGGGGGCCGGTGTCACCCTCACCTGGCGGCCCCGGTATTCAAAGGCTTCGCCATGCCAGGCCGCTCGCATCGCTGTAATCGCCTCCTCGACCAGGCGGCCGCGCTGGCCCAGCTGGCGATCGAACATCGCGAATTCGCCGGGCACATAACCCCCGGCCGCCGTGATCTCGGCGCGGCCACCGCTGAGCAGGTCCAGCACCGCGATATCCTCGGCCAATCGCAGCGGGTCATGCAGGGGCAGGATCAGCGCCTGCACGCGAATGCGGATTCTTTCCGTGACCGCGGCGATGGCGCCGCCGAGCAGCAGCGGCGAAGGCAGGTAACCGTCGTCACTGCCGTGGTGCTCCGCCAGCATCACCGTGCCAAAGCCGTGGCGATCCGCCCAGGCACACTGTTCAACGGCAGCCTGGTACAGGGCCTGGCGGGACGCGCCAAAAGCCGGCGCGCGCATGTCGTACTTGATGACGAGATAGGTCATGACAACTCCCGGGTTGATTCAGGCCGGAGAAGAGACGATCAGGCGTCCTGGTCACGGGCCGCGGCGAGCCGACGCTGCCGCTCGCGCTCGCGAAAACGCCCGCGCTGCCCGTCGCTGAGGCGGTGATGACAGTGGGGGCAGGAAACCCCCTGTTCGTAAAGCGGGGATTCGCGTTCTGCCGGTGAGACCGGATGACCGCAGCCATGGCACATGCCATGTGCTCCGGGGCGCAGCCCGTGACCTACGGCAACCCGGTCATCGAAAACGAAACACTCGCCGCGCCACAGGCTGTCCGCCTCGGGCACCTCCTCCAGGTATTTCAGAATGCCACCCCTGAGGTGATACACGGTGTCCACACCCTGCTGACGCAAATAGGACGAGGCCTTCTCGCAGCGGATACCGCCCGTGCAGAACATGGCCACCTTCTTGTGCCGCTGCGGATCGATATGGGTCGCAGCCCACTCGGGAAAGTCACGGAAGCTTTCGGTTTCCGGGTTGATCGCTCCCTCGAAGCTGCCGATGGCTACCTCGTAGCCATTTCTTGTATCCACCACCAGCACATCCGGATCCTGCAGCACCGCATTCCAGTCCCGGGGGGCGACATAGGTGCCGACCACCTGGTTCGGATCCACACCGTCGACCCCCAGGGTGACGATCTCGCGCTTGAGCTTGACCTTCATGCGCTGGAACGGTTGTGCCGGTGCCTGCGATTCCTTCCAGTCGAGATCCGCCAGGCGTGGGTCGCGACGCAACCAGGCCAGCAAGCCGTCGATACCCGACCGGTCTCCAGCCACGGTGCCATTGATACCCTCATGCGCCAGCAGCAGGGACCCCTTCAGGCCCAGCGCACGGCAATGCTCCAGCAGGGGCTCGCGCAGGGCGCGGTAATCGTCCAGGTTGACGAACTTGTACAGGGCGACAACCACATGGGACATACTCAGCTCCGCTCGTGGCGGCTGCCACCCAGGCATTGCGGCGATGCTGGCGCCGGGGCCGCCCGCTGCTGCCACTCCTCCGGGGTATAGGTGTGCAGGGCCAGGGCGTGAACCGGGCCGGCCAGCTCTTCCGCCAGCAGGGAGTAGATCTGCCGGTGTCGTGCCACATCGCGCTGGCCGGCAAAGCGCTCACTCACCAGAACCACCTTGAAGTGGCTCTCGGAACCCGCCGGCACATTGTGCTGATGACTTTCGTTGACAACGTCGAGGTGCGCCGGCTCAAGGCCGGCGGACAGTTTTTCAGTGATGCGTGACTGGACAAACATGACGGCTACCCTCCCCGTGGGCAGCCATTATAACGAGCGGTCGCCGCGTCCGACATCCGATGCCTGCAGCAGACGATGGTGCAGGCGAATCCAGTCCTCGAGTTCCGCCTCGGCAAGAGGGCGGCAAATGAAGAAACCCTGCCCCTTGTCGCAGCCAAGGCTGCGCAAATCATTGAGCAGGGTATTGTTCTCGATGCCCTCGGCGGTCACCAGCATGCCGAGGTTGTGGGCAAGCTGCACCGTGGAGCGCACGATGATGCGATCCTCCGCGCTTTCCAGCATCTGGGAGATAAAGGTACGGTCGATCTTCAGACTGTGGATCGGCAGGCTCTTCAGGTAAGCCAGAGAGGAATAGCCCGTGCCGTAATCGTCAATGGCAAAACGCACACCGAGGCCAGCCAGTGCCTCAAGGGTACGCCGCGCCTGCTCCGGGTCCGCCATCAGCGTACTCTCAGTGATCTCCATGGTCAGCAGCTGGCCGGGCACATCGTGGCGTTGCAACAGCTGTGTCAAGCGATCCAGCAGTCCGACGTCGGCGATGTTGCGTGCCGAGATGTTCACCGACACATGATAATTCCAGCCCCTGTGACACCATTGGGCGAGGCGCTCCACCGTGTGCTCCAGCACCCACCAGGTCATCGCCTCGATCATATCGGTGAGCTCGACCAGGGGAATGAAATCCGCAGGCGGCAACAGGCCATGCTCCGGGTGCTGCCAGCGCAACAGCGCCTCGAAACCCAGCAGGCGTTCACTGCTCAAATCGATGATCGGCTGATAGTGCAGACGCAGCTCGTTCTGCTCGACTGCGCGGCGCACCTCCATCATCAGCCCCAGGCGGCGCAGGCTATGGTAGTCCTGGTCGGCCTGGTAGAAAGCGTAGTCACGGGAGTGATGCTTGGCCTGGTACATGGCCACATCGGCGCAACGCATCAGCGCACTGGCGGAGTCGCCTTGCTCAGGGTAACGGGCGATGCCCAGGCTGCCCCCGATTACCAGTTCGAGGTCGCCCACACGAAACGGCTGCCGGATCTGAGCAATGATCCCGCGCGCAATACGCCCCACGTCATCCGGGTCCAGCCCGTGGGGCAACAACAGGGCAAACTCGTCACCGCCGAGGCGCGCCACCAGGGCATCGGTGGGCGCAATTGCGGACAGGCGGGCACCAACCTCGCACAACAGATGGTCACCCGTTTCATGCCCGAGGGTATCGTTCACTTCCTTGAAACCGTCGAGGTCCAGCAGGAGTACGGCGAAACCGCGGTCACCATTGCCCTGCTGGATCGTCTGCTCCAGTTGTTCGATGAACCAGGCGCGATTGGGCAGCCCGGTGAGACTATCGTGCCGCGCGCGGTATTCGACTTCACGCAGGTAACGCATCTGCTCCGTCATATCCGACAGGATGACGAAGGAATGCTCCATGCGGCCGTCGACAATCACCGCGTTCACGGTATAGGAGACCCAGCGTTCGTTGCCATGGACATCGACGATACGGGTTGCCTGATCACGCAGGTGGTAACCCGCGCGGATCAGCTCCCGGGCCTGACCGGCCACATCCATGACACCCGGAATCTCCGCCAGGGTGCAGCCCAGCAACTGCTCCTTGGCATCCAGTCCGAACAGCGCTGGCAGGGCATGGTTGCATTCGGCGATGCGGCCGTGGTTGAGCAGCCAGGGCACCTGTTGGTTGATGGGCAGATCCACCGGCATGGGTGGGTCCACCTCCACCACGTACTGGCCACTGGGATTGCTCTCGAAGAAGGTCAACTGGCGTGCGGCACGCTTCTCACGGTCACCCTGACGCCGGCGCAGATCCACCTCGGCAGCGGCGCGCACGGAAAAAATGGTCAGCAGTGAGCGCGCCAGTTCCGGCTCCGGCAACGGCTTGTGATGAAGAATCGAAAGCAGCCCGATGGGAAGCTCACCCTCCCCGTACAATGGCACACCGAGGTAGGACTCCGCGCCCATCTCCGCCAGCGCGTGATCCGCGGGAAAACGCTTCTGGACCCGTTCCGGAAAATAACAGGTGGCACGGTCGAATACTTCCGCACAAGGGGTGCCCTTCAGCGGGTAGGTCATCAGCGCCATGAATTCGCCCCGCCCCCAGAGCGCCAGTGTGCGCGCACAGGGCTGGCTGTCCTGGCTTACGGTCTCGGCGACCATCACATAGTCGACCCCCAGCGAGGTCGCCAGCTGTTGTACCAGCCCCCTGAAAAAAGTATCACCCTGCCCCGAAACCAACTGCCGGGCAACATCGAAGATCAGCGCTTCCTGGCGTCGGCGTGCCGTCTCGTCACGCTGTAATACGACCAGTTGGTGCAGCGCGCCATCGCGCACGGTACCGTGATAGGAAATGGAAAAGGCATGGAAGCGGCCAGCGCGCCGCCAGCGGCCGGGAATGCCCTCTGCGCAATAGCCACTGTGTGCCCCCTGCAGCAGCTGCGCACGCAGATAGGCCCTGGAACGTTCCAGCAGAGCGGGTTCGAGCTTACCGAGAGCGAGCAGTCCTTCGAGGCTCAGACCGATGATGGTCTCGGGCCCGCTCTCGATCATCGCTGCCATCACGCCATTGCACTGAGAGATGCGGCTATGGCTCAGAATCGCATCGACCTGGGCCTCTACGGGCAGCTCAAGAGAGACCGGAGGTTCAAGATCACAAACCAGAAGCGCATCGAGCGGCCTGTCGGCCTGATCCGCGGGTCGCACGCGCTCAGAGCTCAAGCTGCCTCCACCATGGTTTGTCCATGTTTGCACTCCCTGGAGCGGACCTCCAGTGCAAAGAGTAGCCGATGGGGAGCCATTCGAGTAGCCCCGGGGAGCTGTACCACGGGGCCCGGGGGTCGATCAGCGGGGGGGCATGCGCATGCCGGCGTCGAGCCGGATGGTCTCGCCGTTGAGGTAGCTATTTTCCAGCAAATGCAGCGCCAGGGCCGCGAATTCGGGGGGTTGACCCAGGCGCGGAGGAAACTGGGCATTGGCGGCCAGGCCATCCTGCATGGCCTGTGGTGCCATGGACATCAGCTCGGTGAGGAACACGCCCGGGCAGATGGTGTTCACCCGGATGCCCAGCTTGCCCAGATCACGGGCGATGGGCAGGGTCATGCCGATCACACCGGCCTTGCTGGCCGCGTAGGCAGCCTGGCCAATCTGCCCGTCGATACCGGCCACCGAGGCGGTATTGACGATCGCACCGCGCTCGCCGTCGTCACTGACCGGGGTGTTCTGGCTCATGGCGTGGGCCACCAGGCGCAGCACATTGAAGGTGCCGTTGAGGTTGAGATCAACGATGCGGCGAAAGCGGTCCAGTGGGTAGGGCCCCTCACGGCCCACGGTGCGGGCGGCGTCGCCGCTGCCCGCACAGTTGACCAGCGCGTGAATCGGACCGAATGCCTGTTGTGCCCGTTCGATGCCCGCCTGTACCGAGGCCTCGTCGGTCACATCCACCGCAGCCCAGGTCACCGCCTCACCCAGAGATGCGGCGACGTCTCGTGCCTTGTCGGCGTTGATGTCGAAGATCGTGACCCGGGCACCCCGGGCCACCAGGGCATCCACGGTGGCCCGCCCCAGCCCGGAGGCCCCACCGGTGACGATCGCCGATTTGCCTTGCAGGTTCATATCGCCTCCTCGTCTTGTCTCGCCTCACCCATCAGCGCCGGATCAGACCGGCCCGAGTTACAGGAACAGCTCACCCTTTTCTGCACGCTCCAGCAACAACTGCGGTGGCTCGAAGGTTTCACCATACTTCGCCGCCAGTTCCCGGGAGCGCTCGACAAAGGCCTTCAGGCCATAGGCATTGATGCACTGGAATACACCGCCAGTATGGGGCGGAAAGCCGATGCCCATGATCGAGCCGATATTGCCATCGGCGGCGCTGGTCACCACACCCTCCTGCATCGCCCGTACCGCCTCCAGACACTGGCTGAAGATCAGCCGGTCACGGATGTCCTGATAGGGGATGTCCTTCCAGCCGTCCGGCGCGAAGTGCTGCTTCAGGCCCGGCCAGATGGTTTTCTGCCCACCCTCGGGGTAGTCGTAGTAACCCCCACCGTAGCGCTTGCCCTTGCGCCCGAACTCGTTGACCATGCGGTCGATCAACTGCGAGGTCGGCGACTCCTCCCACTGCTCGCCACGGGCCAGGGTGTCGGCCTTGAGCTGCTGGCCGTTCTTGTACGCGGTTTCCTGGCTGATCTCATCCATCACCGCCAGAGGACCGACCGGTGAGCCGTTGTCACGCGCGGCGGAGTCGATCAGCACCGGGTTCACGCCCTCTGTCAGCATCAGCGAGCCCTGGGTCATGGTCTGGCCGATGACGCGGGTGGTGAAGAAGCCGGGGGCATCGTTGACCACGATCGGCGTCTTGCCCAGTTGCTGCGCCAGATCGAATGCCAGCGCCAGCGCCTCCTTCGAGGTCTGCCGGCCACAGATGATTTCCACCAGGGGCATCTTCTCGGCGGGCGAGAAGAAATGCATGCCGATAAAGTTCTGCGGACGAACGCTGGCTTCCGCCAGCTCACTGATCGGCAGCGCCGAGGTATTGGAGGCAAACACCGCGGTTGCCGCCAGAGACGCTTCGGCTTCCTGAGTGACCCGGGCCTTGACCTGGCGATCCTCGAACACGGCCTCGATGACCAGTTCACAGGTCGCGAGATCCGCATAATCGGCGGTGGCGTGGATACGCCCCAGGTACTCCTCGGCCTGCTCGTCACTGACCCGCTTGTTCTTCGCGTAGGCCTGTTCGGCATAAGCCTTGCCCTTGTCGGCATTCTCCTGGTTGATATCCTTGAGAACGACGTCAATACCCTTCTGGGCGGCCAGGGTGGCGATTCCCGCGCCCATCTGCCCGGCACCCAGGATACCCAGCTTCTTCACCTGCCGGCGCTCGATTCCATCGGGGCGGCTGGCGCCCTTGTTGATGGCTTCCATCTGCACGAAGAAGGCCGTCATCATGTTGCGCGAGGTCTGATCCAGCAGCAGCTTGAGGAAGTAGCGCGCCTCGATCTTCTGTGCGGTGTCGAAATCGACCTTGGCGGCATCCACCACACAGGCGAAGATGGCTTTCTGCGCCGGCATCAGGCCCTTGGTCTGGGCGATGACGTTGGCCGGGCCGAAGAACATCAGACCCTGAATACCCTGGTTGTCCTTGTCTTTCGGGCTGCCGCCCGGAATCCTGAAACCCTTGTTGTCCCAGGGTTGCTTCGCCTCCGGGTTGGCCTTGATCCAGGCCCTCGCCTTCTGGTGCATCTCCTCCTCGGAGTCGGCCAGGTCATGCAGCAGCCCCTTCTCCAGGGCCTGCTCGGCTTTCAGGCGCTTGCCCTGGCTGACCAGACCGATCGCCTCCTGCATGCCGACGAGATAGGTGGTGCGCACCACACCGCCGGCGCCGGGCATCAGGCCGATCATCGCCTCGGGCAGACCCACCTGAACGCCCTTCAGCGCGATACGGTGGTGACAGGACAGGGCAATTTCGAAGCCGCCACCCAGGGCCGGGCCGTTGATGCCCACCGCAACCGGGACGCCCAGGGTCTCCAGCTTGCGCAGCGGCGCCTTGGCAGCCATCAGATCCAGGTACATCTGCGCCTTTTCTTCGGGCGTTTTGTTCAGGTCCATGGCGAGCATCTCCTTGATGTCGCCACCGGCAAAGAACTGGCGCGGCTTGCCGCTGCGCAGATAGATTCCTTTGACCTCGCCCTTTGCCACCATGGCCTCGATGTCGGCGACGGCCTGCTTCATCGCGGCGTCGTATTCCAGGCCCATGGTGTTCACGCTCTTGCCGGGCTGATCGAAAATCAGCTCGACGATGCCATCACTGTCTTTTTCCAGTCGGATATAGCTCATTGTTCGTCTCACTCTCTCGGGGTCGGGCCAGGCCCGCACCTGCAGCTGATGATCCGGTCCGCTCGCGCTCAGACCCGCTCGATGATGGTGGCGATGCCAATGCCACCGCCGGCACACAGGGTGCACAGGCCACGCTTGAGATTGCGCCGCTCGAGCTCGTCGAGCAGGGTGCCGAGAATCATTGCGCCAGTGGCACCGATTGGATGCCCCATGGCGATGGCGCCACCGTTGACGTTGATCTTTTCATCGGGAATGCCGAGCAGCTTCTGGTAGCGCAGCACGACGGCGGAGAAGGCCTCGTTGAGCTCGAACAGGTCGATATCCTCAACGCCGAGGCCCGCCTTTTTCAGGGCCTTGAGGGAGGCCGGAGCCGGGCCTGCCAGCATGATGGTCGGATCGGTGCCGACCAGCGCCGTGGACACGATGCGCGCCCGCGGGGTCAGGCCCAGGTCCTTGCCCACTTGCTCGTTGCCGACCAGCACCAGCCCTGCGCCATCAACGATCCCGGAGGAATTGCCCGGGGTGTGCACATGGTGAATCACCTCGACTTCGGGATAGCGCATCTTCGCCAGCGCACCCTGCCCGAAATCCGCAAACATCTTGAACGCGGGGTTCAGCTTCGCCAGGCCCTCGACGGTGGTGTCACCACGGACCAGTTCGTCGTGATCGAGAATGGTGACCCCATTGAAATCCCGTACCGGGACGATGGACCTGAAGTGCCCGGCCTGCTGGGCAGCGGCAGCGCGCTGCTGGCTCATCAGGGCATAACGGTCGACATCCTCGCGGCTGAAGCCGTCGAGGGTCGCCATCAGATCCGCACCCAGACCCTGGGAGATGAAAAAGGTATGCATCGCCACCCACGGATCGCCCTGGGAGCCACCGCTGGCGCCGATGCCCAGGCGCGACATCGACTCGACGCCACCCGCTGCCACCAGATCCTCGAAACCGGCGGCCACCTTGGCGGCAGCCATATTCACGGCATCCAGGCCACCCGCACAGAAACGGTGCAACTGGGCACCCGTGGTGACATCGTCCCAGCTGGAATAGATCAGCGCCGTCTTGGCGATGTTCTGGCCCTGCTCGTCCACTGGCTCACCCGTGGCGATGATCACATCCTCAACCCGGGTGGTGTCCAGGTCATGGCGGCTCTTCATGGCCTCGAGCAGGTTGGTCAGCAGATCGACGGGCTTGACCTCGTAAAGCGAGCCCCCTGCCTTGCCCTTGCCCCGGGGCGTGCGAATTGCGTCGTAGATATACGCTGCCGTAGCCATAAGCTGTCCTGACCTCGTTGCTGAAACGGTAACGGGGCGGCCAGCCACACAGAGCTGCCGCGCCCGGCGAAGAAAGAGGCCAACAATGTAGCGCGACAGGGCCGGTACTCTATGTCAATTCCGGTCAAATCCACTGGCAAAACAGGCTTGGGCGATGATGACCGGCGTTCGCCTCAGCGCCCGGCCACCGAGCGCGGCTGCATGTGGCTGAGTTCGCGGCTGCGGTACTCGCCGGGGGTCATGCCGGTCCACTTCTTGAACGAGCGATGAAATGCGCTCGGGTCGGTGAAGCCCATCAGGGCGGCGACGGCGTTGATCGACAGCTCCGGATTCCCCAGGTAGGCAATCGCCGCGTCGCGACGACATTCATCCTTGAGTTGCTGGAAGGTCATGCCCTCGCGGCGCAGACGTCGGCGCAGGGTCGGGGCGGACATGTTGAGGGCACGGGTAATGGTTTCAAAGCTGGGCAGGCCCTGGCTGAAATCGTGGCCGATCAGCGCCCGCACCCGGGACACCAGACCACCGCTTTCGCTCTCGCCAGGCATCACCATCAGCGGATACGGCGCGCTGCGCAGAAACTCCTTGAGCGACTGCTCGGTGTGCACCAGCGGGCTGGCCAGATAATGCGATGGGAACACCAGCTCATCGCGGCCGTGACCATAGCGCACAGGGCAGCCAAACAGGTGCTCGTACTTGCGCTGACGCTCGGCATCGGGGGCCGCATCCCGGAAACGCACCTCGATCGGTTCAATCACGCGCCCGGTCAGCCAGCAGTAGAAACGCAGCCAGATCTGCAGACTGTAGACCTCCGCGGCGGTCACCTCACCGCGCAGTTCATCCAGCTGAATCCCGGAGTAGCCGACCACCGCCAGCTCCTGGCCATCCTCCAGGCGCAGGCGGGCGTCACCGTGGAAAAAAATACGATAGAACTCACAACTGCGCTTGATCGCCTTGCCCAGGTTCTCACAGGAGATGATGCAATAGCACATCATGCGAAAGGCACCCGGTGAGATTGTCGCGCCAAAACTCAGGCCGAACACCCGGTCCTGCAGCAGACTGAGAACCTGCTGGTAAATGCGGCTGTATTCGAGCGCGGAGATTTCCGCCCGATAACCAGGTGAATCCGCCCGCATCGGGTCAAAGTCCAGCCCCGCAGCGTCCAGCACTGGCGCCAGGGAATAGCCCCGTTCCACGACAAGCCCCAGCAGGGTGCGGGCGAAGCGGGTGGGGACGTTATCGACTCGGGATTTCGGGGCGCTGACCACGCGCTCGGGCACCTCTGGCACGGACCCAACGGGTATCGGGACTCGATTCAACATGGCAATCCTAACACCCCACCGACAACTCTGCTAAGTTAAGGTCATGCCCACGGACGTCACAGGCCGCGCATGACCGACCCGCTGCTGGATATCTACTTTACCGGGCGCCTGCACTCCGGCGTCACCGCCGAGCAGGCCCGGGAGCATCTCGCGCAGCTGTTCCGCACCGAACCTGAACGCCTGGGACACCTGTTTAGCGGCAAGCCGCAGCTGGTCAAGCGCGGGGTCGACCAGGCCATGGCCGATCGCTACCGCGAGGCCCTGCGCCAGGCGGGCATGCAGGTGGCCGTGCGCCCCCATGGCACCCCGATGACAGCCGCCACGCCCCGCCGCGCCCCGGGCCTCAGCCTCGCGCCACCCGGTACCGACCTGCTGCGCCCCTCGGAGCGGCAACGGATTACGGCCATCGAGGTGGACATATCCCACCTTGACCTGGCTGGACCGGACCCGGGGCCCCTGGCGACACCGGCAACGGTTGCCACCGCCCTGCCGGATACTTCGCACCTCGGCCTCGCCCCCGCCGGCAGCGACCTGCTCGATAGCAGCGGGCAAGCACCCGCGCCACCGCCACGACCGGTGCCGGCATTTGATCTGGCCCCTCCGGGCAGCCAGCTGCTCGAGGGCGTCAGCCGGCGCCCCACCCCGCCGCCACCGCAGACTGGCCACCTGCAGTTGCAGCCAGACGATTAACCGGGCAGCGGCAGGCTCACATGGACCCGCAGGCCCGGCCGTTGCTCGTGCAGGCTGATGCTGCCCTGATGCAACTGCACCACCGCCTGGACCAGCGACAAACCGAGGCCGTTGCCCGGCTGCTCGCTTCGACTGCTCTCGACCCGATAGAAGCGGCGGAACACCTTATCGCGATCGGCCGGTGGAATACCCATACCCGTATCGATGACGTCGACCACAACCTGGCCGTCCACTTCGACCATGTCAACCTCTATGCAACCTCCCGGCGGGGTGTACTTGATGGCGTTGTCGAGCAGGTTGGCCAGGGCCTGGAACAGCAGATCGCGATCACCGCGCAGCAGGGCCTTCGGCGCCAGATGAGCGCGCAGGGCGAGGTCCTTTTCCGCGGCCAGTGGTTCGTAGAGTTCGATGACATCATCCAGAATCACACGCAGGTCGACATCGGCGAACCCGGAGCGACGATGCCCGCTCTCCACCTGGGCAATGCGCAGCAGGGCGTTGAATGTCGACAGCAGGCTGTCGGCCTCCTCCTGCAGCGCACGCACCAGTTCCCGTGCGCCCTCCGCCTGGACCGGAACCTCGCGCTCCAGCTCCGACAACTGGTGTCGCAAGCGTGTCAACGGCGTCCGCAAATCGTGCGCGACATTGTCGGTCACCTGACGCAGCCCCTGCATCAGTGACTGGATGCGATCGAGCATGCGATTCAGGTTGATGGTCAGATCGCGGTAGTCACCCCGGGAGTCCACGATGGTGATGCGCTCGGAGAGATCGCCGGACATGATGCGCTGCAGGCTGCGATTGATCAGGTCGATGCGTTTGGTGGCCAGGCCCGCCAGAATGGCACCACCGATGGTTCCCAGCACAATGGTCGCGATCATGCTGCGCAGCAGCGCGCCACCGACCAGCTTGGTGCTCAGGATGACGTCCCCGTAGTGCCGTGCCGTCATCAGGCGCTCGCCTCCGGGGAGCTCCGTGGTCCGGGCCAGGAATTCCGCCTCGAGGGCGTCGTCGTCGCGGCGCAGGGCATCCAGCTCGAACGCCAGCCAGCCACCGGCATACTGGCGAACGTGTGGCCACTCATCCAGATTACCGGCTATACGCCGGCCATCGGCATCCACAACCAGATAAAAAAAACGATTCAGTGGTACGGACTGATAGCGCTCCTCGACGAAGCGCTCCACGGCCTCTCCACCACCCTGTTCATAGACATTCTGCAGAACTTGCAGCTGCTCGTTGACGGACTGATGCACATCGGAAAAATAACTGTAGGAGAACGTGGCGTAAATCGCCGCAAGCACCAGAAACACCGCCACGCTGAGCGCGGCCGCATACCCCACCATGAAGCGGAAGGTATGGCTGGAAAAGATCTTCTGCAGGATCATGCGCTGTCCGGGTCATGGAGCATATAGCCAGCACCGCGGACGGTTGCCAGCAGCGGCTTGTCAAACCCCTTGTCAACCTTCTGCCGCAACCGCGAGATATGCACATCGATCACATTGGTCTGCGGGTCGAAGTGGTAATCCCAGACGTTCTCCAGCAGCATGGTCCGGGTCACCACCTGTCCGGCATGTTTCATCAGGTATTCAAGCAATTTGTATTCACGGGGCTGCAGATTGAACAACTGCCCGGCACGGGTCACCTTGTGGGCCAACAGGTCCATTTCCAGATCGGCAACACGCAACCGGGTCTGTGAGGTGGCACCGTCCTGGCGACGCAACAAGGCCTCGAGGCGGGCCAGCAGCTCCGCCATGGCGAACGGCTTGACCAGATAGTCGTCTCCCCCCGCTTTCAGACCCTGAACGCGATCATCCACCTCGCCCAGGGCGCTCAGAATCAGGGCCGGGGTGCGGTCGTCAGCGCTGCGCAGGGACTGGATGATACTGAGGCCATCCAGCCGCGGCAGCATGCGATCCACCACCAGGGCATCGAAGATGCCTCGGCGCGCCTGTTCCAGCCCGTCCCGGCCATCCGCGACATGGGTCACCTCGAAACCGTTCTCGCGCAGGCCGCGAGCGACGTAGTCGGCGACGCTGCGCTCGTCCTCGATCAACAGAATATGCATTGGGCGACTCCGCCGCAGGGTATTGACCCGCGCATTATCCGCAGCCTATCCCGGGCCGTCATTGCCAATGCATTACAAGTCGGCAGGCCGGGCGACTCGCCTGCCCTGCCCCGGGTTCAGTAGAATACCGCCTGAACAGGCAAATGGCCCCGTCATGACCACATCCACACATCCCCCCCTCACTCTTCCCGATGCCGGCGTCGGCCGACGTCTGGCAGCGCTGTTCTATGACAGCTTCCTGATCTTTGGCCTGCTGTTCATCGCCGCAGGCCTGTACAAGGAAGCGGTAGAGCGCATCACCGGTTTCGACATGGACCAGAGGGTGGAACTGGGGGATGTCATCACCGACCTGCCCATTGTCGCCCAGGGACCGGTCTTCCAGCTCTATCTGTTGCTGGTCATCGCCGGATTCTATCTGTTTTTCTGGCGCAAGAGTGGCCAGACCCTGGGCATGCAGGCATGGCGACTGAAACTGGTCGCTGCCGATGGCGGCAAGCCGGGCTGGGGCGCCTGCCTGCTGCGTTGCCTGGTCGCGCCATTCTCCCTGGCCCTGGCCGGCATCGGCTACTGGCTGGCCTGGTTTCATCCACAGCGGCTGACCCTGCACGACCGCCTCTCGCACAGCCGCGTCATCCTGATGCCCAAATCCCCCTGAGCGCGATGCCACCCCGTGTAACCGCCCTTTCAACCGCCGGGGGCTGCCATTACACTGGATAATATTCGCGCCTGGCCGTGACCGGCCAAGGTCAGGCGGGCAAGACCGCCTTTTTAATAGCCTATAGCTTGCGGGGTAACAATGCAGATCCGTCTCAGGAACATCGCCCGTCCCGCGCAGGAACGCTGCGCCTGTCTCATCCTGCCGGTAGCCGACAAGCCCGGCCCCCTCGAGCAGGCGCTGGATCGCGATCTTGACGGGCTGCTGGCAAGATTGCGCAAGCGCGGCGATCTACCCGGAGAGGCCGGCAAGACACTGCTGCTGCCCACAGCACCCGGGCTGGCCGCCGAGCGCCTGCTGTTGCTGGGTTGCGGCGAGGGCACAGCGGATATACCGCGGCTGCGCAAAATCCTCGGGGGACTGTTCAAAGCCCTGGCGGATAGCCGTGCCGGCGATGCCATCCTGCTGCCTGGCCCCCTCCTGGACAGCGACGAGACCGCCGCACTGACGCAGCTGGCCCTGCATGGGGTTCTCGCCGGCTATCGCTACACCGAGACCGTGAGCAAGCCCAAACCCGGCCTTGCCCTGAAACGACTGACCATCGATGTCGCATCCAGCAATGCCCGGCGCGACGCCATCGCACGTGGCCGCGCCATCGGCGTGGGGATGAATCTGGCACGCCACCTCGGTGACTTGCCCGGCAACCGCTGCACACCGGGCGACCTCGCCCGGCAGGCGCGCAGCCTGGCCCGGAACAAGGCCCGGTTGAAAGTCAGTGTGCTGGACGAAAAGAAAATGCGGGAACTGGGCATGGGCGCCCTGCTCTCGGTCAGCGCCGGCAGCGCCGAACCCGCCAAACTGATCGTGCTGGAATATCAGGGCGCGGGAAAGACGCTCAAGCCCCAGGTCCTGGTGGGCAAGGGCATCACCTTCGATACCGGCGGCATCAGCCTCAAACCCGGCGCGAAAATGGATGAGATGAAGTACGACATGTGCGGCGCCGCCAGTGTGCTCGGCACCTTTGCCGCGCTGGCCGAGCTGTCACCGCGCGTCAACGTCGTGGGCATCATTGCCGCTGCCGAGAACATGCCCAGCGGCACCGCCACCAAGCCCGGCGATGTCGTCACCAGTATGTCCGGCCAGACCATCGAAATCCTCAACACCGATGCCGAGGGTCGCCTGGTTCTGTGTGATGCCCTCACTTATGCCGGCCGCTACAAGCCCGCGGCGGTCATCGACGTCGCCACCCTGACTGGTGCCTGTGTCGTCGCCCTGGGCAAGCACGCCACGGGCCTTTACAGCAACCAGGACGATTTCGCCGCGGAACTGATTGCCGCAGGCGAGCGTATTGGCGACCGCGCCTGGCACATGCCCCTTTGGGAAGACTACCAGGCCCAGCTGGACTCGAACTTCGCCGACATGGCCAACATCGGTGGCCCGGAGGCAGGCAGTGTCACCGCGGCCTGTTTTCTGTCGCGCTACACCCGCGACTACCGCTGGGCCCACCTGGATATCGCGGGTACAGCCTGGAACTCAGGGGGCAACAAGGGTGCCACCGGGCGGCCGGTCGCCCTGCTCTGCGAATACCTG
>JBJHBY010000058.1:0-16171 GCA_050485745.1 Gammaproteobacteria bacterium
GCCTTGCGTTGATCCGCCTGACGTCGTTGCGGTCACTTGAAAGGCAACCAGCCTTCCCGCGTGACCGCGTCTCCCCAGACGAATCAACGCAAGGCCTGAGCGATCGCCGAAGTGATCAGAGGTGCCCTAGGAGGAACAGCTGTAATGTGAAACTCCACCAACATCGAAGTACTTCATGGGCCTGATGCGATAGTATTTATCTTCAATTTCTGTTGACTGCTCGGCATACGGCGATGTCATGACGCCCTGCAATTCCCGAATCAGCGAATAATCACCCGTCGCCGCTTTCTGGTAGGCTGGAGCAACCAGCCACTCCCGAAACGTGTATTTTGGATTGACCTGTTTCATTCGCGTGGAAATCTGCTCACAGAAACGGGGCAAAGAAGCCGTGCCGACACCGATCTGTGACCTCCATTTTTCCAGCCAGGCCGACCAGCGGGCGTCATTCGCAGACGCCGACGTTTCCACCCCAGGCATGCGTCGATCATAACCCGTGTAAAAGCTCTTTTTCAGCGGCCCGATATCCTCCGGTATACCGGACAATTCCCGGAAGAAAATGGTGTAATCGACCGGCATCTCGACCATGAGCTTTATCAACTCGACGAAAAGCGCTGCATCGAAGGACTTCAGGCCAAGCTTTGTGGCCCACATGTTCTCCATTTTCCGCTGCATGATCGCCGCAAAGGAACCCTCCAGTTCATCAAGGACTGACAGACCAGCCTGATTGTTCAGAAAAAGCGGACGCAAAGCAGAGCAAAACATCCTGAAATTTTTCTCCGCTGCCAGCGGCTGGGAAAAAAATGCGAAATGGCGACCACCCCCTGTCCATGGCTGGTAATAGGGATCGAACATCTCGCAGAATCCGAAGGGGCCATAATCGAGCGTAAAGCCGCCGACTGCGCAGTTATCGCTGTTGAAGTTTCCCTGGCAATACCCAACACGCACCCAGTCGGCTACCAGGGAAGTCAAGCGGTCACGGAACTCCCGCGCGAACGCAATCAATTGGTCTTCGAATTCCAGACGGTCATCGATCACCTCGGAGTACTCTCGCCGAATCACATGAGAGACGATCATCCGCAGCTCGTCCATCGCTTCTGGATGGGATTGGTCTCGTACCCGACGAAGGAAGAGCTCCAATTGACCCACTCGTATGAAGGATGGGGCAACTCGCGTTGATATGGCCACCGCTTCCGAGACCATCCGGTCTGGATCAACGGCGGTGCTGCCCTCTGAGTACCAGGGACGCTGAACTTTCTCCGTTGTGGAAACGTACAGGCTGAGCGACCGGGATGTGGGCACTCCGAGGGCATGCATATGCTCTTGTGCCAGGAACTCCCGCACACTTGATCTGAGAACAGCGCGGCCATCGCCGCCGCGGCAATAGGGGGTCCGGCCACCGCCTTTCAGCTGCATTTCCCAGCGCTTTCCGCGAATGACGGCCTCAAGCACAGAGATTGCGCGGCCATCGCCGTATCCGTTTCCCGTCTGGAAAGGGCACTGTCGCGTGTACTCGGTGCCAAAAATGGATAGGGCATAACCACACGCCCAGCCAGCGGCACGCATTGGCGCCGGGGCCGCGCTGATGTCACCGGAAAACAGTCGCATAAAATCAGCAGACCGGGCAAGATCGTCGATCAGGCCCAGCTCATCAAAAAGCGCCTTGCCGTGAACCACATACTCCGGGTTCTGAATGGGCGTGGGCTGGACCGGCACATAGTGACCACTCAACACCTCTCGGGGCGAGTGATCTCTACCGTCGGGCGTCGCATCGGGGTCACAATTCAGGGCGTCCATCATCGAATAATCCGCCAGCGATGCCAGATCCTGCAGTGTCTCGATGCAAGGCAACTGCTCAGCCAGAGAATGCTTCATCATCGCGCCTCCAGGTGGGTAGTGCCCCCACCTCATTGCATGTGTTCGCCAGACCTTTCGTCAGCAAGAGGTGCCTTAATAAGTGGGCATGTCCGGGTCGACCTGCCTCGCCCAGGCATCGATACCCCCCGCAAGATTGGACACGTCGTCAAAGCCCTGCTGTTGCAGATACCGCCCGACAAGCGCACTGCGCATGCCATGATGACAGATGCAGACGATGGGCCGCGACCGCTCCAACCGGGGTAAATGTTCAGGGATACTATTCATCGGAATGGTGATCGAATCCCTGATATGGCAGATCTGAACCTCCCAGAGCTCCCGAACGTCCAGCAACAAGGGCACAGGGCGGGACGGATCATCAAGCCAGACACATAGATCCGAAGCAGTCAGATCACGCAAGTGACAACCTCCTTTCTTGAATGCAATCGCTTCACTCTGAGTGCCGGCGATCCGGGTTCCGGTGAATCACGATTTCCGCATGTACAGCGCCTGACGGTAATATGCCAGAAAGCGCCACTTTTGACCTGTCGTCGATGTGTCAAGGATGACACTGGCAGCCGCCCGGTTTGCCGCCCCCACTCCTTGCCTTAGAATGACCCCCTTTCGCCTCCCAGACTCCGAGACAAGGCGCGACCCTGCCCCATGACCGCAAAGACAGATATCGTCTCCGACCAGCATACCCCGATGATGCAGCAATATCTTCGCATCAAGGCGCAGCACCCGAACGAGCTGTTGTTCTACCGCATGGGCGACTTCTACGAGCTGTTCCACGACGACGCGAAGCGCGCGGCGCAGTTGCTGGACATCACCCTCACCGCCCGGGGCAAGTCCGCCGGGGAACCGATCCCGATGGCGGGAATTCCGTTCCACTCGGCGGACGGCTACCTGGCGAAGCTGGTGAAGCTGGGGCTGTCGGTGGCGATCTGCGAGCAGATCGGCGACCCGGCCACCAGCAAGGGACCGGTGGAGCGCAAGGTGGTGCGCATCGTCACCCCGGGCACTATCACCGATGAGGCGCTGCTGGACGCGGCGCGGGACAATCTGCTGGTGGCGGTGGCCGGGGATGGCCGCCGCTTTGGACTGGCCAGCCTGGACGTTGGCAGCGGGCGTCTGCTGGTCAGCGAACTGGAAGGAGCAGAGGCGCTGCTGGCGGAGCTGCAGCGGCTGGCCCCGGCGGAGCTGCTGCTGGATGAACAGCTGGCCCTGCCCGCTCTGGCGGACTGGCGCGGCCTGCGGCGGCGGCCGGCCTGGGAGTTCGAGCCCGGCGCGGCCCGCACCCTGCTGACGCGACAGTTCGGCACGAAGGACCTCGCCGGCTTCGGCTGTGAGCAGCTGCACCTGGCAGTGGCCGCAGCCGGCTGCCTGGTGCAGTACGCGCGGGATACCCAGCGCAGCGAGCTGCCGCAGCTGCGCGGCATGGCCTGCGAGCGCCGCGAGGATGGCGTCGGCCTGGATGCCGCAACCCGACGCAACCTGGAGATCGACGTCAATCTCGGTGGCGGCGGCGACAATACGCTGATGTCGGTGATGGACACCACGGTCACGCCAATGGGCAGCCGCCTGCTGCGCCGCTGGCTGCACCGCCCGCTGCGCCAGCGCGGGGAGATCGAGGCACGGCAAACGGCGGTGGCCGCCCTGCAGCAGGCGCAGTCCTGGCAGCCGCTGCGCCGGGCGCTGAAGCCCGCGGGGGACATGGAGCGCATCCTCGGCCGCGTGGCCCTGCGCTCGGCGCGGCCGCGGGACCTGCAGCGCCTGCAGGCCGGGCTTGCCACCCTGCCGGAGGTGCGCGACGCGCTCCCGGGCACGGAGGCACCGGAAACACAGGTGGCGCCGCGGCTGCAGGCGCTGGCCGGGCGCGCGGGGCTGTTTCCGGAGCTGGTGCAATTGCTGGAACGTGCCATCGTGGAGAATCCGCCAGCGGTGATCCGCGACGGCGGGGTGATCGCGCCAGGCTTTGACGCGGAGCTCGACGAACTCCGCGACATCAGCAGCAACGCCGGGGATTTTCTGGTGCGGCTGGAGCAGCAGGAGCGTGAGCGCAGCGGCCTGTCCACACTCAAGGTGGGCTACAACCGCGTACACGGCTACTACATCGAGATCAGCCGCGGCCAGGCGGCGCAGGCGCCGGTCGACTATATCCGCCGCCAGACCCTGAAGAATGCCGAGCGCTTCATCACCCCGGAGCTGAAGGCCTTCGAGGACAAGGCGCTGAGCGCCCGCAGCCGCGCCCTGGCGCGGGAGAAGCACCTGTACGACCAGTTGCTGGAGCGGCTCAACGAGCAGCTCGCAGCGCTGCAGGACACCGCCGCCGCGCTATCCGAACTGGATGTGCTGGCCTGTCTTGCAGAGCGCGCGGACAGCCTCGACTGGTGCCGCCCGGCGCTGACCAATGAGCGCCTCATCGACATTCGGGAGGGCCGCCACCCGGTGGTGGAGCGGGTGCTCGATGCGCCGTTCATCCCCAACGACCTGCGCCTGGACGAGGGGCGCAGCATGCTGGTGATCACCGGCCCCAACATGGGGGGCAAATCCACCTACATGCGCCAGACCGCGCTGATCACCCTGCTCGCACTCACCGGCAGCTTCGTGCCGGCGCGGGCCGCGACCATTGCCCTGGTGGACCAGATCTTCACCCGCATCGGCTCCTCGGATGACCTCGCCGGAGGGCGCTCCACGTTCATGGTGGAGATGACAGAGACCGCCAACATCCTCAACAATGCCAGTGCTCACAGCCTGGTGCTGATGGACGAGATCGGCCGCGGCACCAGCACCTTCGATGGCCTCTCCCTGGCCTGGGCCGCGGCCCGGCACCTGGCGGCGGAAGTCGGTGCGCTGACCCTGTTCGCCACTCACTACTTCGAGCTGACCGCACTGCCGGAACAACAGCCGATGGTCGCCAACGTGCACCTCGACGCAACCGAGTACAACGAACAGCTGGTCTTCCTGCACACCATCCAGGAAGGGCCGGCCAGCCGCAGCTACGGCTTGCAGGTGGCAAAGCTGGCGGGGATCCCCGCGCGGGTGGTCAGCGAGGCGCGACAAAAACTGGGTGAACTGGAAACACAGGCAACTCAGGCCGGTGCCAACGCGCCACCCCCGCGCCAGGAGGATCTGTTCGCCCAGGCGCCCCACCCGGCACTGGAGCTGCTGGAGAGCATCGACCCCGACGCACTGACACCGCGGCAATCCATGGAGCTTGTGTACCGCCTGCGGGAACTGGCAAACTCCTGACTTTTGTGCCCGGGAAGCTCCCCAGCCGATGGGCATGGTGATAAACTACGCGCCGTTAGCACAGCCGTACGGATCCGCATCAGCAAGAGGCCAGACACACATGACATTCGTGGTAGGGGAAAACTGCATCAAGTGCAAGCACACCGACTGTGTCGAAGTGTGTCCGGTTGACTGCTTTTACGAAGGGCCCAATTTTCTGGTGATCCATCCCGACGAGTGCATCGACTGCGCGCTGTGCGAACCCGAGTGCCCCGTGGATGCCATCTTCTCGGAGGATGAACTGCCCGAGGATCAGCAGGTCTTCCTGGAGCTGAATGCCGAGCTCTCGGAGGTCTGGCCGAACATCACCGAACGCAAGGATGCCCTCCCCGATGCGGAAGAGTGGAACGGTGTGGCGGACAAGCTGCAGTATCTGGAGCGCTGACGCCCGCCACTGCAGGATGTAACAGAAACGCCCCGGTATCACAGATACCGGGGCGTTTTTCGTTGCGCCGGCGGCCTGGAGGCCACACGGCGCGGATGGCTGGCCGTCTTCAGCGGTGGCCGAAGATGGCCTCGCCGGTGAGCCCGTGGCGCTCAAGGATGTCGCGCAGACGCTTCAGCGCCTCGACCTGGATCTGGCGCACGCGCTCGCGGGTCAGGCCAATCTCACGCCCCACCTCTTCCAGCGTACTGGTTTCATAGCCGCCCAGGCCAAAGCGGCGGGCCACCACTTCACGCTGCTTCTCGGTCAACTCACCCAGCCACTGGGCGATGCTCTCGCGCAGGTCATCGTCCTGCAGTAACTCCGCGGGATCGGATACCTGTACGTCGGCAATGGTGTCGAGCAGGGACTTGTCGGAATCGGGGCCCAGGGGCATGTCGACGGAGGCCACGCGCTCATTCAGGCCGAGCATGCGCTTGACGTCCTCAACCGGCTTGTCGAGCAGTTCGGCAATCTCTTCCGCCGAGGGCTCGTGATCAAGCTTCTGGGTCAGTTCGCGGGCCGCACGCAGGTAGACATTGAGCTCCTTGACCACGTGAATCGGCAGGCGAATGGTGCGGGTCTGGTTCATGATGGCGCGCTCGATGGTCTGGCGAATCCACCACGTGGCGTAGGTCGAGAAGCGGAAGCCGCGCTCGGGGTCGAACTTCTCCACCGCGCGGATCAGGCCCAGGTTGCCCTCCTCGATCAGGTCGAGCAGGGACAGGCCACGGTTGACGTAGCGCCGTGCGATCTTCACCACCAGACGCAGGTTGCTTTCGATCATGCGCTTGCGGCCGGCCTCGTCGCCCTTGAGCGCGAGCCGGGCAAAATGCACTTCCTCTTCCGCGGTCAGCAGCGGGGAGAAGCCGATCTCATTCAGGTAGAGCTGGGTGGCGTCGAGGGTCTTCTGCAGGTGTGCAGTGCTGCTGCGCCGCGCCCGGGTTCGGGTGCGGGTGGCAACCGCCACATCCTCATCACCGTCCGTGGACTCTTCCGCCCCGGAGGACATCACGGCATCGTCGTCGTCACGCTCATCGAAACCCAGCTCGGCTACACCGGCCATGCTGTCGAATTCGCGCTCACCCAACTGGTCTTCCCTTTCGATCCGCATAATCACGCCCTTCGTTATTGTGTGAGGATCCAACCCCTGCCGTAACGATCGACAACTCTGTGTGTGTTACACCAGCCTGCAGCTAGCGTGGTGGCAGGACGCTCAGAGGGTCTACCGCCCTGCCGTTGCGCCGGATCTCGAAATGCAGCTTCACCGAGTCCGTGCCTGTATCTCCTATCTCGGCCACGCGCTGGCCACCTTTAACCACATCGCCCTCGCGCACGAGAAGACGACTGTTGTAGCCATAGGCACTGAGGTACTCGTTACCGTGCTTGATGATCAGCAGGTTGCCATAACCCACCAGACCACTGCCGGCATACACCACAGTGCCATCGTTCGCCGCGAGAACAGGCTGGCCCAATTCACCATGAAGATCAATACCCCGGTTTGTGGCGCTCTGCGGGTTGAAACTGCGGATGACACGACCACTCGCAGGCCAGTGCCAGCGTCCTGGAGCTGGCGCCGAAACCGGTGGCGCCGAGGCGCGTGGAGGACTCGACTGGGGTGCCCTGGCGACTCCGCCGGAGCTGTCGGCACGCGGCGCCGGTGCACTGCGGGGCGCCGGTGCCGATTGCGCCCCGGAGGGTGGGCGAGAGGTTCCCGCCGTGGACGTCGCCGGGCCAGCCAGGCTCAGGCGTTGCCCCGGATAGATGGTGTAGGGAGGACCAATATTGTTAGCGCGCGCTAACTGCCTGTAGTCCATACCATAACGCCAGGCAATGGAATGCAGGGTTTCTCCGGAGCTCACTACGTGGGTCTGGATCTTGCGCGAAGGGGCACCGGACTGGTCGACCACCGGGGCGAAATTGCCACCGCCGGCGCAGCCCAGCAAAGCGCAATACAGCGCCACCAGCAGCCACCGACCGGCCCCGCCGCAGCCCCCGCGAGGACGAATGTCCAGCCCGTCAGGCACTGTTTAAACCTCCGACACTGCCCCAATAATCACTATCAACTTCTGACCATAATCGCATGATTTCATTTAATTTCATTATAAAAAACGCATATAAATCAACCAGACCGCGATTATTTTTCAGGCGCTTTTAATCCCCTTTGATCATATTAATTATATTTTTATTCTTAAAAAGTCTAAAAAAGGAGGGAATTTTTTCACTCTGCACGCGTGGAAGGCTACTTAAACGTGGCGCCCGATGCGCTCCAGCAGCCCCACCAGGCCGAACCCGGCAAGCATCAGCAGCAGCCCCGGCAACAATATTGCCAGGGAATCGCCAGCCATAGAGGCATACTCCCAGGGCAGGAGGTTGGCCCGCGCCGAGCTGTCCCCCGCCACCTTCCAGGGCCAGACCAGGGCCAGCGAACCGGTGAGAAAACCGGTGAGCAGCGCCATCATCAGCGGGCGCCAGCGCTCCAGCAGATAGCCAAGCAAGTGACTGAACAGCAGCAAGCCGCTGGCGCAGCCAGCCATGAACACCAGCAGCAGGGCCCAGTCGCCGGCTGCCAGGGCCGCCAGCACCGGCCCATAGAGACCCAGCATCAGCAAAATGAAACTGCCGGAGACGCCCGGCAGGATCATCGCACAGATGGCCAGGGCCCCACCGGTAAAGGCGCTGAGCGGCGTCAGCGCCAGTTCGCCGGGGCGGCCGAAGGCCACCGCCAGGGCCAGAACCACCCCCAACCCCAGAGCCAGCCAGGATGTCGTACTCCAGGGACGAATCTGGCGTAACAACAGCAGAGCGGAGCCGGCAATCAGGCCGAAGAAGAAGGACCACACCGCCACCGGCGCGGTCTCCAGCAGGATACTGATCAGGCGCGCCAGGCTGAGAATACCCGTAAGAATGCCGAGACCGAGCGCAAACAGAAAGGAGCCGTCGATGGAGCGCCACACACCGCGCGGCCCTGCCTGCCGGAACACCCGCCACAGGCGCGGCCGGAAAGCACGAACGGCATTGAGCAGGCGCTGGTAAATACCGGTAATAAAGGCGATGGTGCCACCGGAAACACCGGGGACGATGTCCGCCGCACCCATGGCCAGCCCCCGCAGGAATAGCCCGAGCATCTCGCGGTACATCCCCATCAGGCCCATCAGGATCCGCGCCTCAACGGATCACGCCGCTGACCAGCGGTACGAAACGTGCGGGTTCCACTACCCGCCGCTGCAAACCCTGACTGCTGCGCTCGATCACCACCAGTTGCTGGGCCTCTCCCTCACCCTCCGGCGCCACCAGACGCCCGCCTTCGGCCAGCTGTGCGGCCAGCTCCGCGGGAATCTCCCGCGGTGCCGCGGTGGCGATGATGGCGTCGAAAGGGCCGCGCTCGGCCCAGCCAACGCGCCCGTCCGCCAGGCGCAGGCTGATATTGCGCAGGCCCAGCACACGAAAACGCTGTCGCGCCATTTCCTGCAGCGGGCGGATACGCTCAAGGCTGAAGACCTGTTCAACCAGTTGCGCCAGCACCGAAGTCTGGTAACCGGAGCCAGTGCCGATCTCCAGCACCCGCCCGGGCAACACGCCGCCCTGCAGCAGCAGCTCGGTCATGCGCGCCACGGTATAGGGCTGGGACAGGGTCTGCTGGAAGCCGATGGGTAGTGAACTGTCCTCATAGGCGCGGTGGGCCAGCGCCTCGTCGAGGAAGATATGCCGGGGCGTGGTACGCATGGCCTCAAGCACCCGCTCATCGCGAATGCCCCGGTCACGCAACCGCTGCACCAGGCGATCGCGGGTACGCTGCGAGGTCATGCCGATGCCGGACAGATTGACTTGCTCCACCGCTTTACTCCTGCGATGACCGGCCGCTGGCACCGACCTGATCAGTGTTCATCAATTCTCGCACAAGGCTGGTGGCGAAACAGCCCCTGGACAGGGTGAAGGACAGGCGCAGGTCCTCCCCCTCCCAGGCCCACTCGAGCTCCCGCGGCCAAAGGCGCAGTGCCCGCCGCGCCGCACTGACGCGCTGCCGGCACAGCCCCTCGCAGAGAGCCGCATGTTCCGCCAGCACAGCGGCCTCCAGCTCAGCCACTTCCGCCTGCACCTGCAGGGCGCCAGCCTCGCCCGGAAGGGGACCGGTCGGATGAACCTCGCCACGTTGCAGGCGCTCCTGCTCATCCCCTGTCGACAGGAACAGGCTGCCACGGCCGTCGAGGATCAACACTTCGCCCGGCAATGCCCGCTCCCAGCTGCCGTCGCAGACCCGCAGCGCCAGAACCCGATTGAACACCTCGGAGCGGGCTGCCGAAAGCAGCAGGCCGCGCTCGTTGCGCCGCGGTGCGCGCCCGCCGGCAAACCAGCGCTGCGCCGCCGCCAGGTTGTTGCCAGCGCGGCCGAAGCGCTGCTCACCAAAATAGTTGGGAGCGCCGCGCAGGGTCAGCTCCCCCAGGCGCCACTCGATGTCACTTCGGTCAGCCTCGACCGCACGCAGGCAAATCAAAAAGCGGTTGGCAACGTGGCTGCCGGTACGCAGCTTGCGCAGTTGCCGCCCCCAGGACAACAACTCGCAACCGGCCAGACGGAAACCGGACCAGTCCACGTCCCGCCCGGGAATGTGCACACCAAACCACTGACTGGTCAGCGCCTGGCGATCCTTCATGCCGGACCAGCTCACCGCCGCCGCGGCCACATTGGCATAACGGGCCAGTTCCCGCGCCACGTCCGCCGTGTTGAGTCCGCGCTTGCGCATCTGAACCAGATAGTGCTCACCCTCCCCCGAGGGCTCGAAACCCAGCACTTCATCGACCTGAAAATCTTCGGGTGACAGCTTCAGCAGGCCACGACCGCAGGGCGCCCCCAGGGCATGGGGCAACATCAGGTACGCGCCACCAGCAGGGCTACGGCGTGGGCGGCAATGCCCTCGCCGCGACCGGTAAAACCCAGCTGCTCCGTGGTCGTGGCCTTGACATTGACCTGCCCGGGCTGCACAGCGAGATCGGCGGCAATATGCTGCACCATGGCGGGAATATGGGGCGCCAGGCGCGGTGCCTGGGCGACGATGGTCAGGTCGACATTGCCCACAGCCCAGCCTCCGGCCGCCAGCAGGGCACATACCTGGCGCAGCAACTCACGGCTGTCGATGCCGCGGTAGCGCGAGTCGGAATCCGGAAAATGACGGCCGATGTCGCCCAGCGCAGCGGCGCCGAGCAGGGCATCGCAGAGCGCGTGCAAGGCAACGTCGCCATCGGAGTGCGCCAGCAGGCCACGCTGCCAGGGGATGTGTACGCCACCCAGGACGACGCCATCGCCCGGACCAAAGCGGTGCACATCATAACCATGACCAATGCGCAGGTTCACGGGGATGTTTCCTCGTTACCCAGATACCAGGCCGCCAGTTCGAGATCCCCTGGCAGGGTGATCTTGAGGTTGCGGCGCGACCCTTCCACCAGCAGCGGACGGTGACCTGCCGCCTCCAGCGCGGCAGCCTCGTCGGTCACCTGTTGTCCTGCCGCCAGCTGTTCTGCCAGGGCATCGCGCAGCAAACGGAAACGAAACAGCTGCGGGGTCTGTGCCAGGCGCAGCTCGCTGCGCTCGACGGTTGCGGTGACCACGCCCTCGGCATCGACACGCTTCACCGTCTCCGCCACCACGCTGCCCAGCAGCCCCCCTACGGGGTGCGTGGCAACTGCGGCGAGCAGGCGCTCGACATCACCACGCGGACAGCAGGGTCGGGCCGCGTCGTGCACCAGCACCCAATCCGACGGAGCGCAGTGTGACGACAGCGCCTCGAGGCCGCTGAGCACGGAGTGACAACGCTCCGCACCGCCGGTGACCACCTGGACGCGGGCCGGGTCGAGCACATCGACCGGCAGGCTGCGCCAATGGGAATCCTGCGCCGCCACGACCAGTACCAGGCGCCCCAGCCCCGGCAGCGCCAGCAGCCAGCGCAGGGTGCGCTCGATCACCGGGCGCCCCAGCAGGGGCTGATATTGCTTGGGCAGTGGCCCACCGAGGCGGCGGCCACTGCCGGCAGCGGGCACCACGGCGGAGAAACGGGAGATGGGGGCAACACTCATCGGCGGGAGGGTTCGCGTTCGATCACCATGAAAAAGGTCTCGCCGCGACGAATCATGCCCAGCTCGCGACGGGCCCGCTCCTCCAGAGCGTCGAGCCCGTCACGCAGATTGTCGACCTCGCCGGCCAGCAGGCGGTTGCGCTCAAGCAAGCGCTGGTTGTGCTGCTGCTGGGCAGCGATATCCCGCTGCAACTGCACGACCTCGGCAAAACTGCCGGCACCGGTCCAGAGCCGCACCTGCAAGCCCAGCAGCGCGACGGCGAGAAAGGCAATCACCCAGCGCATGGTTCCCACGGATGACAAAGGCATGGGTCAGCCTAGCACAGGAACCGCGCCCCCGCCGCCGCCCGGCGTCAGGCGCGGAACTCGTCGCGGCCCCGGTAGATGGCCGCGGTGCCAAGCTCGGCCTCGATGCGCAGCAGGCGGTTGTACTTGGCCACGCGATCCGAGCGGCACAGGGAGCCGGTCTTGATCTGGCCGGCGGCGGTGCCCACGGCGAGATCGGCGATGGTGCTGTCTTCGGTTTCACCGGAGCGGTGCGAGATCACGGCGGTGAAACCCGCGGCCTGTGCCATGCGGATGGCTTCCAGCGTCTCGGTCAGGGAACCGATCTGGTTGAACTTGATCAGGATCGAGTTGCCGATCTTCTCGTCGATGCCGCGCTTGAGAATACGTGTGTTGGTCACGAACAGGTCATCGCCCACCAGCTGCACCCGGTGGCCGATCTTGTCGGTGAGGATCTTCCAGCCGGCCCAGTCGGACTCGTCCATGCCGTCCTCAATGGAGATGATCGGATGGCGCTCGGCCAGGCCCGCCAGATAATCGGCAAAGCCGGCGGAGTCGAAATGCTTGCCCTCGCCGGAGAGGCGATACTCGCCTTCCTTGTAGAACTCGCTGGCGGCGCAGTCCAGGGCCAGGGTCACGTCGTTGCCGAGGGTATAACCAGCCTTGGCCACAGCCTCGGCGATGGCGCTGAGGGCATCCTCGTTGGAGGCGAGGTCCGGGGCAAAGCCACCCTCGTCACCCACCGCGGTATTAAGGCCGCGCGCCTTCAGAACCGCCTTGAGGTGGTGAAAGATCTCGGCACCCATGCGCAGTGCCTCGGTAAAGCTCTTCGCCCCCACCGGCTGCACCATGAACTCCTGGATGTCGACGTTGTTGTCGGCGTGCTCGCCACCGTTGATGATGTTCATCATCGGCACCGGCATGCTGTAAACACCCGGCGTTCCGTTGAGCTCGGCGATGTGGGCGTAGAGCGGCAGTCCCTTCGCCTGGGCCGCGGCGCGGGCCGCGGCCAGGGACACGGCAAGAATGGCGTTGGCGCCCAGCTTGGCCTTGTTCTCGGTGCCATCCAGCTCGATCATGGCGCGGTCCAGCCCGGCCTGGTCGGTGGCATCACGCCCCAGCAGCAGCTCGCGGATCGGGCCATTGATGTTGGCCACCGCCTTGAGCACCCCCTTGCCGAGATAGCGCGCCTTGTCGCCATCGCGCAGTTCGAGGGCCTCGCGCGATCCGGTGGATGCGCCCGAGGGTGCGCAGGCCACACCCAGGGCACCGCCCTGCAGGGTGACCTCGGCCTGCACCGTGGGGTTGCCCCGGGAATCCAGGACCTCGAACGCCTTGATGTCGACAATCTTCGCCATGTATCAGTCTCTCCAGGGTTCGCTGGCCTGCACCTCGGCGCTGAGGTGGGCCATCCGTGTTTTATCAAATCACCGCGGGCTGCCTGTGTCGCCGCGCCTTACTCAATCGTCAGGGGCGGCAGGCTCTTGACCAGATCATCCACCGCCTTGACCTGGGCGAGGAAGGGCTCGAGACGATCCAGCGGCAATGCACAGGGGCCGTCACAGAGTGCCCGATCCGGCTCCGGATGCGCCTCCAGGAACAGCCCCGCCAGACCCTGAGACATGCCCGCACGGGCCAGCTCCACCACCTGCTGACGGCGGCCACCGGCGGAATCGGCGCGACCACCGGGCATCTGCAGCGCGTGGGTGACATCGAAGAACACCGGGTAACCGGTCTGCTTCATGATGCCGAAGCCAAGCATGTCCACCACCAGGTTGTTATAGCCGAAGCAGCTGCCGCGCTCGCACAGGATCAGGCGGTCATTGCCCGCTTCCCGGCACTTGGCGAGGATGTGCTGCATTTCATGGGGCGCGAGGAACTGGGCCTTCTTGATATTGATCACCGCACCGGTCTGTGCCATCGCCATCACCAGATCGGTCTGCCGTGACAGGAAGGCCGGCAGCTGGATGATGTCACAGACTTCGGCCACGGGGGCCGCCTGGTGTGGCTCATGCACGTCGGTGATGACCGGCACCCCGAACTGCTGCTTGATCGCCTCGAAGATCTTCAGCCCCTCTTCCAGGCCAGGGCCACGGAAGGAGCGGACCGAGGAGCGGTTGGCCTTGTCGAAGGAGGCCTTGAATACGTAGGGGATACCCAGCCGGCCGGTAACCTCGACGTAGTGCTCGCAGATGCGCAGGGCCAGATCGCGGGACTCCAGTACATTCATGCCGCCGAACAGGGTAAAGGGGCGGTCATTGCCCAGTTCGATGCCCGCGACATTCAGGGTTCTGGCAGTCATGCGCCATCCCCCTGACGCCCGGCACTGTGCTCAACCGCGGCCCCGATGAAGCCACTGAACAGGGCGTGACCGTCGCGCGGGGTCGAGGTGAATTCGGGGTGAAACTGGCAGGCGACAAACCAGGGGTGCCCGGGAATTTCCACCGACTCCACCAAAGTGTCGTCCGCCGACCAGCCGCCGATGCGCAGGCCGGCCTTCTGCAGCGCATCCACGTAATTGTTATTGACCTCGTAGCGATGCCGGTGGCGCTCGACGATCAGTTCGCGACCGTACAGGGACTTGATCAGGCTGCCCTCGACGAGGCGGCACTCCTGGGCTCCCAGGCGCATGCTGCCACCGAGATCCGAGGCCTCGTCACGTTGCTCGATACGCCCGGTGGCATCGATCCACTCGGTGATCAGGCCAACCACCGGGTGCGGCGTCTGACGATCAAACTCGGTGCTGTTGGCCGCGGCCAGCCCGGCGACATTGCGCGCGAACTCGATCACCGCCACCTGCATGCCGAGGCAGATACCGAGATAGGGTATGCCGTTCTCGCGGGCATAACGCACCGCGGCGATCTTGCCTTCGACACCGCGGTTGCCGAAGCCCCCGGGAACCAGAATGCCATCCTTGCCGGCGAGCCGGGACAGGCCTTCGCCCTCCAGCTCCTCGGAGTCGATATAGTCGATATTGACCCGGGTGTGGCTGCCGATGCCGGCGTGCTTGAGGGCTTCGTTCAGCGATTTGTAGGCATCCACCAGCTCCGTGTACTTGCCCACCATGGCGATGCTGACCTCGCGCCGGGGGTGCAGCTCACCATCGATGACGCGCTCCCACTCGGAGAGATCGGCCTCGGGGCACTGCAGGCCGAAGCGCTCGACAATGATGTGGTCGAGGCCGTGGCTGTTGAGCAGAAAGGGAATGCGGTAGATCGTGTCCGCATCCGGCAACGGGATAACCGCACGCTCTTCGACATTGGTGAACAGCGCGATCTTCTGCCGCGAGCCCGCGTCAATCTCATGGTCAGAACGGCACAGCAGGATATCGGGTTGCAGACCAATGGAGCGCAGCTCCTTGACCGAGTGCTGGGTGGGCTTGGTCTTGGTCTCGCCGGCGGTAGCGATGTAAGGCACCAGAGTCAGGTGCATCAGCATGGCGCGGCTGGCACCGAGTTCAACCTTGAGCTGGCGCGCCGCCTCGAAGAAGGGCAGCCCCTCGATGTCGCCCACGGTGCCGCCGATCTCGACGATGGCGATATCGGCGTCGCCCGCACCCTCAATAACCCGCCGCTTGATCTCGTCGGTGATATGCGGAATCACCTGCACGGTGACCCCGAGGTAATCACCACGGCGTTCCTTGCGCAGCACGGTTTCATAGACGCGGCCGGTGGTGAAATTGTTGCGCCGGCTCATGCGACCGCGCAGAAAGCGTTCATAGTGGCCGAGGTCGAGGTCGGTCTCCGCACCGTCCTCGGTGACGAATACCTCGCCGTGCTGGAACGGGCTCATGGTGCCCGGATCCACGTTGATGTACGGATCGAGCTTGAGCAGCGTGACCTTGAGCCCGCGTGCTTCGAGGATGGCACCCAGCGAGGCGGAGGCGATGCCCTTGCCCAGCGAGGAAACAACACCGCCCGTGACGAAAATGAACCGAGTCGCCATGTCGTGCCTTACAGCGTGAGGTACTGGAAAAGGGCGGAGAAATCGAGCGATCCACACCCCGCAAGATGGGGCGCCAGAGTATCAGAAAGGTGCCCCTGGCTCAATTGCCCCCGCCCTCTGGCGACAAGCCCGGGCGGCACCACTCGATCTGCCAGCCGGCTTCCCCCGGGGCCGCCCGATAGCGCGCCTCCACCCAGTAGTCCGCCACCGCCACCAGTTCGTCGCCACTGTAGACCAGGGGCAGGCGCTCCCGCCACCAGGGGGGCACCCGGTATTCCTGCAGCAGTCGGCGCAGGGTCTGGGAA
>JBJHBY010000059.1:0-16116 GCA_050485745.1 Gammaproteobacteria bacterium
GCCCTGCCCGGGCTGGCGCGGCAGCTGGTCGATGTGGTGCGAGCCACCGCGGAACGCCTGATCGACATCCTGCGCGCACGCAGCAGTATCAAGAACGAGCTGCGCCTGGAACGCACCATGATCAGTGCCAGCGAGAACAACCCGCTGAAGTTCTCGGCCCGGGTCGAGGACGCCCTGGCGTGCATGTTCGAAGATCGCGGTGGCGCCTTCCTGCAGGGCGAAGACGCTATCCGTGACAGCTTCGACGACCTTGCCGACCACCAGGTCGCCGTGCTCGCAGGCATGCGTGCCGCCTACGAGGCCATGCTCGCGGAGTTTGATCCTGCGCGCCTGGAGCAACGCCTTGACGGCACAGGCGGGACGGGCCTGCTCGGGGGACGCAAGGCCCGTCGCTGGGAAGCCTATGAACAGCACTATGCTAGACTTCTGCAGGATCCGGAGAGCAGTTACAGTCGCCTGTTCGGCGAAACCTTTGCCCGGGTCTACGAAAACCAGATTGCGGAACTGAAAGCGGCGCGCCAGCTCGGCCGGCGCGGTTGAAGACTGAGGGGACCAGGGCGGCACCCCGGCGGCGCCCGCCCATCGATCGAGGGTGACATGGATATCCTGCGCAAGACTGTCTCACTGCTGCTTGTATTCGGCCTGCTGGCCGGCCTCGGCGCCTGCCAGACCACACGCAAGGTTCTCGACCTGGAGACCAGCGCACGCCTCGACCTGCGCGCGGCCAGCGACGTCAATCCGGATGGCGCACAGCGCCCATCCCCCCTGGTCATCACCGTATTCACCCTGACCGACCGCCGTCAGTTCGAGCGCGAGGATTTCCTCAGCCTCTATGAGAACGCCGCGGAGCGCCTGGGTGCGGACATGGTGCGCAGCGTGCGCCTGCGCGAACTGGCACCGGGTGAGTCACGCACCGAGTCCATCAGCCTCGATCCCTCGGTGCGCTACATCGGCCTGCTGGCGGAGTACTCCCAGTACGAGCGGGCCCAGGCCATTCTGGTACTGCCAATTACCAGCAATCGCACCAACCACTTCAGGATCGAGGCCGAGCAATTGCGTCTGACCACACGCTGAAGGCGGGCGCGAAGCTCGCCATCCACTCCCTCCGATCGGGATCACCACGGGCATGTCGCACACCAACAAGATTGTCTGGTCAGAAGGGATGTTCCTGCGTCCCCAGCATTTCCAGCAACACGACCGCTACCTGGAGCACTATGTCGATGCGCGCTGCTCCACCCTGGGCCCCTACGCCTGGGGACTGCAGGAATTGCAGATCGACAACGAGTTGCTGAAGCTGGGCAAGTTCGCCATCAGCCGGGCGAGGGGCGTACTTCCCGACGGCACCCCGTTCGACTGCCCGGAACACGACCCGCTGCCCGAGGTCATCGATATCCCCGACAACGTCAGCGGCGAGACACTCCACCTGTGCCTGCCCCTGCGCCGGCAACGCTCCCGCAACGTCTGCCGCGGCAATGACAGCAGCGCACCAACGCGCTACCGCGCCGCGGGTGAAGGCGTCCGCGATGACACCAGCGACTCCGCCGAGGACGTTGATGTCGAGGTCGGTCAACTCTGCCTGAGCCTGCGCCGCGACAGCGATGAACTCAGCGGCTACGCTACCGTACCCGTGGCGCGCATTGTCGAAAAGCTGGCAGACCGTCCGCTGAAGCTCGACGAGCGCTTTGTCCCCCCTCTGCTCGACTGCGCGGTGTCGTCGGTCCTCGAGGCCCTGCTCACGGAACTGCGCGGCCTGCTGCACCAGCGCGGCGAGGCCCTCGGCCACCGCCTGGCCGACTCCGGCCGCGCCGGCTCCGCCGAAGTGGCGGACTACATGTTGCTGCAAGTCATCAACCGCATCGAGCCTCTCAGCCATCATCTGGCCGGGGTGCAGGGGCTGCACCCACTGGCGCTGTACACGGAACTGCTGCAGATGACCGGGGAACTGACCACCTTTACAACCCGGGACAAGCGCCCCCCCGCCTTTCCGGCCTATCAGCACGACAATCTCGAGTTCTGCTTTGGCAGCGTGCTCAACACCCTGCGCCAGTGCCTGAGCACCGTACTGGAGCAGACAGCACTGTCACTGGAACTGATCGAGCGCAAATATGGTATTCACGTCGCCGCGATCACCGACCGCAGTCTGGTGGCCGGTGCCAGCTTCGTCCTGGCAGCCAAGGCGGACGTGAGTGGCGACCTGCTGCGCAGCCGCTTTCCCATGCAGGTCAAGGTGGCGCCAGTCGAGCGCATCCGCGAACTGATCAGCGCACAGCTGCCCGGCATTGCACTCAGCCCGTTGCCCGTAGCGCCACGGCAGATCCCGTACCACGCCGGGTTTACCTATTTCGAACTCGACCGCAGCGGTGAGCTGTGGCGCGCCCTGCAGAATTCCGGTGGCTTTGCCGTCCATCTGGGCGGTGACTTTCCAGGGCTGCAGATGGAACTCTGGGCCATCAGGAACTGACCGTCATGAGCGGACCCGACGACCACGACAAGACCGTGTTCCAGCCGCGCCCCGCCAGCGGCGCACCCGCCTCCCCCGCGAACGCCGGCCAGGCCCAGGGGGACAGCACCCTGATCGTGCCCCGCCCGGGTGGCGGACAGGCAGCTGGCGCACCTCCCGCTGGCGCACAGGCCGCGCCCCCGACGGCAGCACATACACCGCCCCCCCCGGCAGCGACAACCGGAACCCCGGAGCCAACTGCACTGAATCTCGAGGGCGGCATCAACCGCCTGGTCACCTGTGCCGCCACCCTGCTGTCTGTGATCACCCGCCTGCGCAGCCACCTGGAGCAGGCGGACGCGCCCGCCCTGCAACGCCAGCTGGCAATGGAACTGCGGCAGTTCGAGCAACGCGCCAAGGGTCTGGGGATCCGTCCGGAGCTGGTGATTACCGCCCGCTACCTGCTCTGTACCGCTCTCGACGAGACAGTGATGAACACTCCCTGGGGTGCGGCCGCCGGCTGGAGCCAGCGCTCCCTGCTCAGTGTGTTTCACAATGAGACCTTCGGCGGCGAGAAGTTCTTTGCCATCCTGCAACGTCTGCTGGAAACTCCGGCGGAGAGCATCGAGGTCCTGGAGCTGATCGACGTGCTGCTGGGTCTCGGCTTCGAGGGCAAGTACCGCGTCGACCCCCGTGGCCGCGACCAGATTGAACTGATCCGCGACAACCTGTACCGCACCATCGAGCAACAGCGCGGTGCCTTCGAGCCTGAACTGGCGCCACACTGGCGCAGTCAGGTCACGGCGGGCAAGAGGCTGATGGAATACCTGCCGGTCTGGGTGGTGGCCAGCTGTGTGCTTGTCGTGCTGCTGCTGTGCTACTCCGGATACCGGCTCTGGCTGCACCAGGCGACCCAACCAGTGGCGATGGAGCTGCAGACCCTGCAGGAGCGCCCGACGGGGCCCAACAACCCGACGGTCTTGCGCTGAGGAGCCACCATGTCGCGCCTGATTTCGCTGTTGAAAAGCCGACTCTTTATCAGTGGTACCGGCGTCATCGCCCTCGCCCTGCTGATCTGGTTCGGCGCCGATTTTATCCGCTTCGGCGCCGAGGGCCGCATCCTCGGTACCGGCGCGCGCCTGAGCCTGATCGCCCTGCTCTTTGCCGGCTGGGGGGTCTACCACCTGGTGCGCTACCTGCTCGAACGCCGGCGCAACCAGGCGATGCTGCAGGATATGCAGGCGGACCAGGGTGCCAGCGCTGAGGACCAGCGCTCGCAGGAGGAGGAAAAACTCCTGCAGCAGCGCTTCAGCGAGGCCTTGCAGCAGCTGCGACGCTCGCGCTTTCGCGGCCAGTCCGGCAGCCGTTCCCTGTACCAGCTGCCCTGGTACATCATCATCGGCCCTCCGGGGGCCGGCAAGACCACCGCCCTGCTGAACTCCGGACTGGACTTTCCCCTGGCCGAAAGCCACGGCAAGGGCGCGCTGGGCGGTATCGGCGGCACCCGCAACTGCGACTGGTGGTTCACCAACGAGGCGGTCCTGATCGATACCGCCGGGCGCTACACCACCCAGGACAGCCATCGCGTCATCGACAGCGGCGCCTGGCAGAATTTCATTCAGTTGCTGAAAAAATACCGTCGTCGACAGCCCGTGAACGGCGTCATCGTCGCCATCAGCGTGCAGGACCTGCTGATGCAGACAGCGGAGCAGCGCGCACAACAGGCAAAGATCATCCGCACACGCCTGGATGAACTGCAGGAACAATTGGGATTGCGCTTCCCCATCTACCTGATGTTCACCAAATGCGACCTCGTCGCCGGCTTCACCGAGTTCTTCGCCAACCTCTCCGCCGCGGAGCGCGAGCAGGTCTGGGGAATGACCTTCCCCGTGGATACAGCCGGGGGTGACGCACTGGCCGAGCAATTTGCCCGCGAGTACGACCTGCTGTTGCAGCGCCTGGGAAGCCGCACCCTGTGGCGTATGCACCAGGAGCGTGATCATGGCCAGCGCGCCCTGATCAGCGGATTCCCCCTGCAGATGGGCAACCTGAAGAACATCGTCGGCGACTTCCTGCGCCAGGCCTTCGCCAGCAGCCGCTACCACCAGCAGCCCCTGCTGCGCGGCGTCTACTTCAGCAGCGGCACTCAGGAAGGCACGCCGATTGACCGCATGATGACGGCGGTCACCGCCAATTTCCGCCTGGGCCGCGAGGTCGCCCGGCCCCGGACGGGCAGTGGCAAAAGCTTTTTCCTGTCGCGACTGCTGCGCGATGTGATCTTTGCCGAAGCCGAACTTGCCGGCACCAACCGCCGTGCCGAGCAATTTCTTCTCTGGGGCAGGCGCGCGGGTTTCGCCGGCCTCGGAGCCCTCGTGCTGGTGGCGCTGGTGGTCTGGACCGGTGCCGTGGCCCGCAACAATCAACACATGGCACAGGTGCGCAGCGAAGTGGCCGAGTACCGCCAGGCCCGGGAGCAACTGGCGGACTGGCAGCGGGAGCCACAGGCGGCACTGCCCGCACTCGACCCGCTGCGACGGGCCACAGAGGTCTACCGCCAGGATAACCGCCCCTGGCTGAGCGGGCTGGGCCTGTACGACCCGCGCGTCGACCGCGCCGCCAATGCGCTTTATCGGGACGCCCTCGGCCGCGAATTGCTGCCGCGCCTGCAAGCCCTGCTGGAAACCCGACTGGGGCAGCTCGACGCCCGCGACGCCGAACTGCTACCGACGTTGCGCGTCTACCTCATGCTGGGGCACCCGCAACGCCGTGACACCGATGCTATCCACACCTGGGCAGCCGCCCACTGGCAACAGGCCCTGCCCGGGCAGGCTGGCCAGCAACAGCAGTTACTGGCACACCTCGATACCCTGCTGGCCTCGGATTTTCCCGGCGCAGAACTGGACGACCAGGTGGTAGCGCGAGCACAGCGGCAGCTGCGTGAAACCCCGGTGCCGCAGCGTGTCTATGCGCGCCTGAAGAGCACCGGGAACCTGCGTCCGGTCAATCTGTATGAAGCCATTGGCGGCAATACCCGCCTGGTCTTCGGTATCGGCCCGGACGACCCGCGACTGAGCACCCCCTGGCTTTTCACCCGCGATGCCTACCGCCAACTCGATCTGAGCGGACGTTCGCCCTTGCTGCGGCAGACCACCGAGGAGCGCTGGCTGCTCGGCGATCAGCAGGATGAGGATTTCAGCGAGGCCGACCTCGAGCGCATCGCCAGCCAGGTGCGGCAGCTCTACCTGGCGGAGTACGTCGAATTCTGGCGCAGCTTCCTTAACAACCTGGAAATCCGCGGGTTTGACAGTCTCGATCAGGCAGTGCAGACCACCCGCCAACTGGCCGACCCGGTCTACTCGCCACTGGTCGGCGTGCTGCGTGTGGTGGCCGAGCAGACCCGCCTGACGCCGGCCGCGGTCATGGATGCCAGTGCCGCCACGCGGCAGGAGCCCACCCCGGTGGACCGGGCCTTCCGCGATCTGCAGCGGGCTGTCGAGGATGGCGACCAGCCGGCGCCGGTCACGGAGGTCATCAACGCGCTGCGCGGACTGCACGGCAGCCTCAGCGAGATCGGCGGCGGCCCCAACCCCGCCGAGGCCGCCTTCAATCTCGCCCGGGGGCGCTTCACTGGCGCTGGCGGCGACCCGCTGCGCACCCTGAATACGCTGGCCGCCACACAGCCTGAACCGCTCAACAACTGGCTGCAGCAAACCTCGCGCCACAGCTGGCGTGTACTGCTGGCCGAGAGCCGACGCCACATCGACACGCGCTGGCGCCAGCAGGTATACAGTGCATGCCAGCGCAGCCTGGAAGGGCGCTTCCCCCTGGTGCCGGATGCCAGCGCAGAAGTCGGTATCGAGGATTTCACCGCATTCTTCAAGCCCGGAGGGATAGAAGCCAATTTCAGCCGCGATCTACTGGAGGGGTTCATTGACCGCCAGAACTGGCGTCCACGCCAGATCGATGGCCAGAGCATCGGCCTGAGCCAGCAGAGCCTGGCGATGCTGCAACGCGGACAGCAGGTACGCAGCGCCTTCTTTGGCAGTGGCGGTGACAGTATCGCGGTGGCCTTCAGCCTGCGACCGGAACGTCTGGACTCCGCTGTGCGCCGCTTCGAGCTTGATCTCGGCCCAAGGCAACCGCCCGTCAGCTACACCCACGGCCCGAAGATCGCACGCAATCTGGAATGGCGCCCGGGGGAGGATCGTCGTGCCCGGATCCTGTTCGAGGATCTGAACGATACCGTGCACCGCGCGCAGTACGAGGGGGACTGGGCGCTGCTGCGGCTACTCAATGCCAGTGAGGTCAGCACCACCGGGCGCGGCAATGTCTTCCAACTCCGCATCGGCGCCGGCGGACGCAGCGCCGAATACGAACTGACCGCACGCAGTACCAGCAACCCGTTTGCGCCGGGGCTGATCAGCGGCTACCGCTGCCTGCAGCAACTCTGATGGCGACGCCGGGGCGTATTGGTTTTTTCGGCAAGTTACCCAGCCACGGGGACTTCATCGAGCGCGACCTGCCCGGTGACATGCAGGCGGTACTCGACGACTGGCTGCAGCAGTCGCTCGCCAGCAGCCGGGAGCAACTGGGCGACACATGGCTGGATATTTATCTGACCAGCCCTGTGTGGCAGTTCGCGCTGAGCCCGGGCTGCCTCGACCACCAGGGCTGGCTTGGCGTGATGATGCCCAGCGTGGACGCTGTCGGCCGCTACTTCCCGTTCGTCATCGCAGCCCCCCTTCCGGCCCACGCCGGGCCCATGCGGCACTTGCTGGCAGCGGAAGCCTGGCTGGATACCCTGGAGACCCTGGCCCTCCAGGCCCTGCAGCAGCCCCTGGACGCCGAGGCGCTGGGCACTGCCATGGCAGGCCTGGCTCCGCCCCCGGTGACCGCCCCCCAGCCCCGGACAGCCGGCCTGATCTGCGAGCATGCACCGGGGCAACCCACTCTCGCCGCCCTGCTGGATTGGCAGGGTGCGTTCGGCGATGCATGGAGCCTGTGGCGCAGCCGGGGTTCCGAGCGCGTGGCCGCTTGCTCTGCGGCGGCGCGGGGCATGCCGAAACCCGGCACCTTTGCGGCTCTGCTCGACGGGGCCTGGGAGCACCGGGGCTGGGGGTACGCACAAGTTCCCGACAATGGTCTATGCTGAGAAATTGCAGATATACTCGATGAGTGCTGGCCACAAGAGCGGCCATCCGGGCAAGCCCGGCCAGGCACCACCGCTCTCCATCCAGCCCGGACAGGGAAGAACACCAGACGATGGCATCAGAACCGGTTGTTGACATCGAAGAGTTGCTACAGGCGCTGCCCGGCGACACCGGCGCGGGCGAGGACCCTCGCGGCGACCGTTCCGCCGGTTCGCTGTACAGCCAGATCAAGGACGCCCGCAACGCTGCTCGCGCCGCGGAGCGCGCCGCCCTGTTCGACGACGATGGCGCGGATGTGATGAGTCACTGGCGTCCGGTGCTGCAGCTGGCGCCACGGCTTCTGCAGGAGCAGGCCAAAGACCTCGAAGTCGCCTGCTGGTATCTGGAGGCGTTGCTGCGCCAGCATGACTACGCGGGCCTGCGCGACGGCGTGGCCCTGATCGAGGGTCTGGTGTCGCGGTTCTGGGATGGCCTCTACCCCCAACCCGACGAGGATGGGCTGGAAACCCGTGTCGCGCCCCTGGCCGGCCTCAATGGTGAAGGTGGCGAGGGTACCTTGCTGGCGCCACTGCGCAAGCTGCCGATCACGACGCCCGGCACCTTTGCCGGAGCGGGCATGGATCACTTCAACTACTGGCATTACCAGCAAGCCCAGGAAACCGACAAGTTGGCCGATGCCGACGCACGCAGCGAGCGCCGCGCCCGCTTTGGTTTTGGCCTGGATGATGTGCAAGGCGCTGTCGCGGCAAGCGGTGCGGATTTCTTTCGTCATGCACTCGATGACCTCGGCAGTACCCTCGAGCATTTCGGCCAGTTGCAGGCCACTCTGCGCCAGCACTGTGGCAACGAGGCGCCCCCGGGAAGTGCCATTCAGTCCGCCCTGGAGGAGCTCCAGCGCGCCCTGCGCTTTCTGGGCAAGGACATGCTCGACGACACTGATACCTCCGCAGCCGTACAGGACGAACCGGTCGCCACCGACAGTTCCGCTGGAACGGCCACCACACGCGCCCCACTGGCCACGGGTGCACCCGCCGGCCGTGAGGAGGCATTTCGGCAGTTGCTGGAGATTGCTCGCTTCTTTCGCAGCACCGAACCACATTCGCCACTGGCGAATGGCATCGAGCGCCTGGTGCGCTGGGGCAACATGAACGTCGCGGAGCTGATGGCCGAACTGATGCCCGACAGCGGCGCCCGCGCCACCTACAGCCAACTGACCGGGGTCAGCGTTGGCGAGCCGGGCAGCACCAACCATGCCCCTGCGTCGGCGTCGGCGTCACAACCCCGACAGGAAGCAAAAGACGATGACGGCTGGTAAGCCCAAAGCACCGTCACGCCCAAGCACCACCATTGCGTCAGTCACTGCGCAGGCGCGGATCGCCCGCCGTATCCATCACCTGAAGGAGTAAAGCATCATGTCCGACAGCATTCATGACAAGCTCAAGCGGGTGCGCAAGCCCCGAGTCCACATCACCTATGACGTCGAGACCAACGGTGCCGAGGTCAAGCGCGAACTGCCCTTCGTGGTCGGCGTGATGGGCGATTACTCCGGCGACAATGCGGAGGGCAAGAAGTCGCTGAAGGAACGCAAGTTCATCAATATCGATCGCGATAATTTTGATGGTGTCATGGGCAAGGTTGCTCCCAGCGCCAATCTCAAGGTCGAGAACACACTGGCCGGGGATGGCAGTGAAATGGCGGTTGACCTCAAATTCCGTTCCATGGACGACTTCAATCCCGAGAATATCGTGCAACAGGTCGAGCCCCTGAAGAAACTGCTGGAAGCCCGCAACAAACTGCGCGACCTGATGAGCAAGGCAGACCGTTCCGAGGAACTGGAAGGCCTGCTCGAGCAGATTCTGCAAAATACCGATGCCGTGGCCTCCCTGTCGAAGGACCTCGGCGTTGAAGGCAGTGCCGGAGGTGAGGACAAATGAGCACAGAAAAGGAAACCAGTAGCGCCCAGGAAGCGGAAAGCCAGGAGGTCAACTGGCTCGAACAGGCCATCGGAGCAACCAAGCAGACCCGCCGCGAAGAGGCGGAAGACCTGTTGGCAAATCTGACGCAGCAGGCCCTGCAGGGCACGCTGACCTGGGACCGCAACCTGACCGTCACTTTCAACAAGGCCATCGCCGCCATTGATGCCGCTCTCTCCAAACAGCTTGCGGCAATCATGCATGCGGAGAAATTCCAGAAGCTCGAAGGCTCCTGGCGAGGGCTGCATCATCTGGTCATGAACACCGAGACCGGAACGGGGCAGAAAATCCGCATGCTCAATGTCGGCAAGCGTGAACTGTTCAAGGATCTGGACAAGGCAGTCGAGTTTGACCAAAGCCAGATCTTCAAAAAGATGTATGAGTCCGAATTCGGGACAGCGGGTGGCGAACCCTACGGCGCCCTGATCGGTGACTATGAATTCACCAACCACCCCGAGGACATCGACCTGCTGTCGAAGATGTCAAATGTGGCGGCTGCCGCGTTCTGCCCCTTCATTTCGGCCGCGGGTGCGGAGATGTTCGGCTTCGACGACTTCACCGAGCTGTCCAAGCCCCGGGATCTGGCGCAGATGTTCAGCGCCCAGGAATACATCAAGTGGCGCAGCTTCCGTGAAACCGAGGATGCCCGTTTCGTCACCCTGGTCATGCCCCGTGTATTGTCGCGCCTTCCCTATGGTGCGGCCACCAAGCCGGTGGAAGCCTTCAACTTCGAAGAATTCCCGCAGGATGAAAGCGGTATGTCACAGGCCGTGAAGCACCAGCAGTATGCCTGGATGAACGCCGCCTACGTTATGGGTACGGTACTGACCCGCAGCTTCTCCGAGTCCGGCTGGTGCACGGCCATCCGCGGTGCCGAGGGAGGCGGCAAGGTGCAGGGCCTGCCCACCCACCTGTTCAAAAGTGACGACGGCGATACCGACCAGAAGTGCCCCACGGAGGTTGGCATTACCGATCGCCGCGAATCGGAGCTCAGCGCGCTTGGCTTCCTGCCCCTGTGTCACTACAAGAACACTGATTACTCCGTGTTCTTCGGCGCCCAGACCACGCAGAAGCCCAAGGTCTACGATGACCCGGAGGCTACGTCCAATGCGGCGATTTCCGCTCGCCTGCCCTATATCATGGCGACCTCCCGCATCGCGCATTACCTGAAGGTCATGGCACGCGACAAGATCGGCTCGTTCATGGAGGCCAGTGACGCGGAGGCCTGGCTCAACCGCTGGATCAGCGGCTACACCAATGGCAACCCCGACGCCAGCGCCGAGATGAAGGCCCGCTACCCGCTGGCTGCGGCCAAGGTCGAGGTCCGCGAGACACCCGGAGCTCCCGGCTCCTATAACGCCGTCGCCTATCTCAAGCCCTGGCTGCAGATGGAGGAGTTGACCACGTCCCTGCGTCTGGTTGCCAACATCCCGGGCGGCAAGTAACACCGCTGACCGGGCGAAGGTTCTAATGCCTTCGCCCGGTTGACCGGTGGCGCTTCCTTCGATGAAACCAGCAACCTCCAGTGCCGGTGTCCACCGTGCTTCGTGAAACCATCACAGAAAGTTCCCCGCATGCGACCGCCACGGCCTTGCTGCGCGCGCGCGCAGCTCGCCTGATCGCGCTGCTCGATGAGCAGATCAACCAGTGCCTCGACCAGATCCTTCACCACCCCGGGCTGCAGGCGCTGGAAGCCCGCTGGCGTGGCCTGCAGGCACTCACCATCGCGGCGGATGGCGCCGAACGTGTCCGCATCCGGTTACTGGACGTGAGCTGGCCCGAGGTCTGCCGGGACCTGGAGCGCGCGGCCGAGTTCGACCAGAGCCAGCTGTTTCATCTCATTTACAGCAATGAATTCGGCCGAGCCGGCGGCGAGCCCTTTGGCATACTGCTGGGGGACTATGCCGTCAGCCATCGCCCTGGCCCGCAGCACCCGCAAGATGATGTCGAGGCATTGCGCGACCTCGCACAAATTGCAGCCGCGGCTTTCGCGCCCTTGCTGTTGAGCGCTTCACCACGCCTTTTTGGCCTCGATTCCTTTCAGGATTTGCAGCCCGGCATCCGCCTGGACACCCTGTTCGAGCAGGCGGAGTACTCCCGCTGGAACAGCTTGCGGCAACTCGAAGACACCCGCTTTCTTGCCATCGTCCTGCCCGGTATCCTGGCTCGCCATCCGTGGCAATGGCGCAGCTCGGGGGGCATTCGCTTTGAGGAACGCTGCACGGGTCGCGACGTCGACAAATACCTCTGGTGCAGCGGGATCTTCGCCCTGGGTAGCGTCATCATCCGCGAGTTCGAGGACATCGGCTGGTTTGCCCATATCCGGGGAGGCCCCCGGGATCACGTGGGCGGCGGCCTGGTCACCCAGTTTTCCGCCCTGCCAATGACCTTTGCCGGAGGTCAGCGGCACCATATACTGACACCGGTGCTGATTACCGACAGCCTGGAGCGGGAGCTTGCGGACCTGGGTCTCATCGCCCTTTGCCACAGCTATGACTCGCCATATGCGGTATTCCACAGTTGCGCCTCACTGCACCGGCCACGGCGACAGGGCAGCCGGGACGCCGATGCCAATGCCCGAATCAGTGCCATGCTGCAGCAATTGCTCTGCGCCAGCCGTTTCGCCCACTATATAAAGCTCCTGATTCGCGACAAAATCGGCAGTTTTGTTACCGAGGACGGCTGTGAACGCCTCCTGCAGGACTGGCTTGGTCAGTACGTCAGTGGCCGCGATGATTTGCCCTGGGAGATGCAGGCCCGCTATCCACTGCGCCAGGCACGTGTCGAAGTACGGGAACTGCCGGGGAAACCCGGCCGCTATAGCGCCATCATCCACCTCAAACCCCACTACGTGGCAGAGCAGCTGGTTTCCGAACTGCGACTGACCACGGAGCTGGTACAGACCACCCACTGAAGGGAGCCCGGGGCACATGGCCAGCGCCGATAAGGAGAAACGACTGCGCGCACCGCTGCTGGATCGGCTACTGGACGACCACCCTCAGGATTCCAGAGAGAGCAGCCACTCGCGTCACCATCTGGTACGTCAGCTACGGGAGAGCGTACGCCGCGACCTCGAAGCCCTGTTCAACACCCGTATCCGGCGCATCAGCCCACCCTCTCATCTGATCGAACTGCAATCCTCACTACTGAACTATGGCCTGGTAGACATCAACAGCTTCAACGTCAGTGACAGCGCCAGCCGCAAGGCCCTGTGTCGCGAAATCGAGTCCGCAATCATCCTGAATGAACCAAGGGTTCACTCGGTCAAGGTCAGCGCCAGCGCGCCGGACAGTCGTGACGCCACACTGCGCTTTCGCATCGAGGCGGTCCTGCGGGCGCTTCCCGAGCCTGAAGCCATCGTATTTGACTCGATCATGAACCCGGTCAACCAGATTGTCGATGTTGTGGAGCAAAATCAGTGAGCGACAGCCTGCTAGGACACTACGAGAAGGAGCTGGCCTTTATTCGCCAGTCCGCCGCGGAATTTGCTGCACGTCACCCGAAAATCGCGGGGCGTCTCCAACTCGGTGCCGAGGAACTGGAAGACCCACTGGTCGAGCGGCTGATCTCGGCTTTTGCCTATCTCAATGCGCATGTTCAGCAACGTCTCGACGACGACTTTCCTGAACTGACCAACGCTCTGCTGGGGGTACTCTATCCACACTACCAGCGCCCCATTCCATCAATGAGCATCGCCTGCTTCGAGCCTGATGCCGGCCTCGACAGTACGAATCACATACCTGCCGGAACACTGCTTCGCACCGAGGCCTTCAACGGCGAGAGCTGCCTGTTCCGCACTGCCTATCCCGTGGACCTGCACCCGCTTGAAATTGCATCAGCCAGGATGATGCTGCGCCCCTTTATCGCTCCGGCGAGCAATACCGTGTCCGGTGCGGATGGCGTGATTCATCTGTCCCTCAAAACGGTCAACCCACAGCTCACCATGGCTGAAGCGGCACCCGATTCGATCCGCATCCACCTGCGGGGGCAGGCGCAGAACACCTTGCCCCTGTATGAACAGCTGCTCAACCATTGTGTCCGCGTCGTTGTGGCCGCCAGCGAAACTGACGAACACCCCACCCTCCTTCCGGGCAGTGCCATCCGCGCCGTGGGGTTCGAGCGCGAGGAATCCCTTTTGCCGATGCCCGATACGGCATTACCGGGGTACCAGCTGCTGACCGACTACTTTGTTTTTCCGGATAAGTTCATGTTTGTCGAGGTCGAAGGGCTCGGCAGGGTCTGTGCGGACATGAACTCCAGCGAAATCCACCTTTACTTCTACCTGGAAGACCCCCGCGGGGATATGGAGAGACAGATCTCTGCCCGAAGCTTCGCTCTGGCTTGCACGCCAGTGGTGAATCTGTTCGAAACTCCCGCCGATCCGATCCTGATGACGGAAGAGCGGAGCAGCTACCATGTCACTCCGGACTCGCGCCGAGTGGACAGCATGGAGATCTACAGCATTGATGGTGTCCAGGGTATTGATCAGGACGAACGAAGGGTCAACTATCACCCCTTCTACGGGCGCAGCCACGCCAGCGAGGATCGCAGCCGCTACTGGCACATGACGCGACGGGAGGTGATCGAAGGTGAGCACCACAACGAACGCGCCTCCGAGGTGGACATCAGCCTGGTGGATCTCGAGTTCAATCCTGCCAACCCGGTCCTGCGCGCCCTGGACATTCAACTGACCTGCTTCAATCGCAACACGCCGGCAAAGCTGCCATTTTCCGCGGGGCGCCTCAAGCTCAAAATGGCAGAGGGTGACGCTCCTGTCCGCGATATCTACTGTGTCACGGCGCCGACACAGACGTTGCGCCCGGCGCTGCGCAAGAACGCCTACTGGCGCCTGGTTTCACACCTCAATCTCAATCACCTTTCTCTCGGTGGCGGTGACAAGGACTCCGCCGAACCACTGAAGGAGGTTCTTCGACTCTACGACTTTCGTGACTCCGCCAGCACGCGGACAGCCATCAACGCACTGCGCAATATCCGTACACGAACCATCAGCGCGCCCATTACGGTCGATGGCCGCAGTACTCTCTGCCGTGGCCTCGAGGTCATCCTCGAGTTCGACACCATGATGCTGGCCGGTGGCAGTGCATTTCTCTACGCCAGCGTATTGGAGCGATTCCTCGCGGTGTACTGCTCCATCAATGCTTTCGTTCGGGTTATCGCCCGCACCACCCAGCGAGAAGGGGATCTGAAGAAATGGCCACCGCGCAGCGGCAACCGCACACTGCTCTGATCGAGCGGCTCGTTGCGGAGCCGTTCGCCTTCGAGTTCACCCAGGCGGTGCGGCTTCTGGAGCTGCACGCAGCGCACCTTGGAGACAGATTCAGCCCTGTTGCCGAGGGAAGCACTGCGGAACAGGAGGTCATCCACTTCAGCCTGAGCAACAACCTCGGTTTTGCTGCAACGGAAGTGACACGGCTGCAACCCGATCCCGAGCGCCCCGGCGCCTGGATCATGCAGACCCAGCTTATGGGCCTCGCCGGAAGCGCTGGTGTGCTGCCCTATCACTATTCGGAGCTGCTGCAGCGGCGCAGCCGCCTCAAGGATCACACGCTTCGGCATTTTCTCGAGCTGTTCAACCAGCGCTCCGTAGCACTGTATTACAAGGCCTGGCGCAAGTACCGGTTGGCGCACACCTTCGAGCAAAAGAAGCTCCGCGAGCCGTCCCGCCCGGATGCCATTACCCAGGCTCTCGCTTCTCTGATCGGTTTCGGCTCCGAGCGTTTGCAACAGACTGCACCGGTTCCACTGGAACAGCTCATCCATCACGGCGGTCTGCTGGCCCGCCTGGTCAAGTCCGCAGCCAGCCTCGAGAGTGTGCTGCGCGAGGCCCTGGGCCTGCCCGTCGAGATCGCCCAGTTCCGCGGTCAGTGGTACGACATTCCGAATGACCTGCAGACGCGCCTCCCCGGGGCAAACGACGCCGGCATGAACTGCCAGCTGGGCGTCAACAGTATTTGCGGCCAACGCTGCTGGCAGGTCCAGAGCCGGTTTCGCGTGCGTATCCGTGATCTCGATTACAAGACACTGATGACTCTAAGGCCTGGCAGTCAACGCATGCGCCTGCTGCAGACACTGATCGACCTTGCCGCAGGTCCTGAACAGGACTTCGATACCACCCTGGAGCTGCCCAGACACCAACTGCCGCGTCTGCGCCTCGACAGCACACCCGAACGCCAGCCTCTGCTGGGCTGGAATACGCTTCTCGGCGAAGCCCCGCCCGAAAACCGGGAGCAAAACGTCGAGGTCATCGTTTCACAGGCTTTCAAGGACGCTCCCGCCGGAGCACCCTGACATTGCGAGGACGTTTCCATGATCAGCATCAACCTGAAGTCCCTGGTCGAGAAGATGACCCCGGCCCTGCGCCAGGCACTGGAGAGCGCTGCGGGACTGTGCGTGGCCCGCAACCAGTACAGCGTCGAGATTGAACACTGGCTGCTGAAGCTGATCGAGCAGACCGACAGCGACATCTATGCCGTGCTCGAACGCTACAATATCGATGCCGGACGCCTGGCCAAGGAGCTGACTCAGGCAGTCG
>JBJHBY010000060.1:0-16004 GCA_050485745.1 Gammaproteobacteria bacterium
ACCTTCGCGGCTGCGCCGCTACGGGACTCGGGAACCGAGGCCTACGGCCCCGGTTCCAACAGTCCTCGCGCCGGGACGGCCGGGGCGCTGCGCTTCTCGACACCGGCTCTAATGGGGCCGGCCATCGCACCGCCGCCCCTCGCTCACCTGACCTCGCTTCCGGCCGTCTGCAGTCCGCCGTGCCAGCGGCGGTGCGCTGCCAGCTCAGAACAGCGCCAGCGGTGGTTCATCCAGTGCGGCCAGCTGTTCGCGCAGCTCCAGGATATGCTCCGCCCAGTAGCGCCCGGTATTGAACCAGGGAAAATGCCGCGGAAAGGCCGGGTCCTGCCAGCGCCGCGCCAGCCAGGCGGCGTAGTGCAGCTGGCGCAGGGCGCGCAGGGGTTCGATCAGGCGCAATTCCTGGGGGCGAAAGTCGTGGAACTCGTTGTAGCCGTCCACCAGCTCCGACAGCTGTGCCTGGCGCTGGTCACGCGGGCCCGACAGTAACATCCACAGATCCTGGATGGCGGGCCCGTTCACGCTGTCGTCGAAGTCCACCAGATGCAGGAACTCGCCCCGGGCCAGCACGTTGCCGACGTGGCAGTCACCGTGCAGGCGCAGATGCTGTTCCGGGACGGCGGCGAAGGCTTCGCGGATACCCTGCAGCAGATGCTCCGTGAGACTGGTGTAGGCCTCGCGCAGGTCGGCGGGGATGAATCGCTCTGCGATCAGGGCCACGCTCTCGTCCCCCATGCGCTCGATGGTCAGGGCGGGCCTGGCCAGAAACCGGCGTGCGGCGCCGATGGCGTGCAGGCGGCCCATGAGACGGCCGATGCGCAGCAGGCTGTCCGGGTCTTCCAGTTCCGGAGCGTGGCCACCCTGGCGGGGAAACAGCGCAAAGCTGAAGCCTCCGTGATGACGCAGTGTGTGGCCGTTGGCATCCGGCAGGGGTGCAATCACCGGCAACTCCGCGTTGGCCAGTTCGGCGACGAAATCGTGCTCCTCCTGAATTTGCCCGTCGCTCCAGCGCCCGGGGCGATAGAACTTGGCAATCAGCGGTTCGCCATCCTCAATGCCAACCTGATAAACCCGGTTTTCGTAACTGTTCAGCGGCAGGATACGCAAATCGCAGCGCGGGCCCCCGGACTCGACGGCGTCGATCACGCTCTCCGGGCTGAGAGCATCGTAGGGATGGGGGTCGGTGCGGGCAGGGTTCGTCATGCCATGCACTGTATCACGTCCCCGGGGGCCGGCCGTGGGCGTGGATCAGTGCCCCGGGTCCGGTGTGCGCGCCACCGCCCACACCTCCACCCAGGCGGCACCCGCCCGCTTCAGTGCGGCTGCCGCGGCTGCGGCGCTTGCCCCGGTGGTCATCACGTCGTCCAGCAGGGCGAGGTGCAACCCCTCCGCCCCACCCCGGCCGACAAAGGCGTCGCGCAGATTGCGGGCGCGGGCCGCGGCATCGAGCCCCTGTTGCGGTGGCGTGTGGCGCCGGCGTCGCAGCAGGTCGGTGCGCAGGGGCAGGCCGGTGTGCCGTGCCAGCAGGGTGCCGATCAGTTCCGCCTGATTGAAACCGCGGGACCAATGCCGGCGCCAGTGCAGCGGCAGGGGGACGATGGCATCGATGTGGTTCGGACGATTGCTGCCGTCGGTGCAAACGCGCTTCAGGGCGTCGGCCAGCAACTCGCCGAGCAGTCTTGCCGCGGCGCGCTGGTGTCGGTATTTCAGCGCCTGCACCAGTGCCGCGCTGTGGAAGTCGTAGCGCAGTGCAGCGCGGGCCGCGTCGAAGGCCGGTGGCTGCAGCAGACATCGACCGCACAGCGGGGTAGCGCGTTCCGTTGGCAGGGCGCACCGCGCGCAATGCGGCCCCAGCGGGATGAGGCTGGCATGGCAGGCCGGGCACAGATCGAGGCTCCGGCCGCTGTCGAGCCCGCAAAGCAGGCAGCGACCAGGCCAGGCCGGCAGAAACTTGTTAACCATAAGCATCCTTGCTGGTTGACATCTGGCGGTTTAAACTCGTCCCCTAACGTCCATGCGGCTGTTGCCGCCATTTGCGCCACGGCCTCCGGCCGTGGGCCGAGGGGAATTGTCCATGACCGCCGCCGCCCACGTCAGCCCACTGCGTCACGACTGGAGTCGGGAGGAGGTCGAAGACCTGTTCGCGCTGCCCTTCAATGATCTGCTGTTCCGCGCCCACAGCCTGCACCGTGAGTACTTTGACCCCAATACCGTGCAGGTCAGCACCCTGCTGTCGATCAAGACCGGCGCCTGCCCCGAGGACTGCAAGTACTGTCCGCAGTCGAATCGTTACGACACCGGCCTCGACAAGGAGCAGTTGATGGCGGTGGAGAAGGTGCTGGAGGAGGCGCGTGCCGCCAAGCGCTCTGGCTCGACGCGCTTCTGTATGGGGGCAGCCTGGCGCTCACCGAAGAAAAAAGACATGCCCGCAGTGCTGGCCATGGTGCAGGGGGTCAAGGCGATGGGCCTGGAAACCTGCATGACCCTGGGCATGCTCAGCGCCGAGCAGGCGGAGGCCCTGGGTGAGGCCGGCCTGGATTACTACAACCATAATCTCGATACCTCCCCTGAGTTCTATGGAGAGATCATCACTACCCGCACCTACCAGGATCGCCTGGAGACCCTGCAGCACGTGCGCGACGCCGGCATCAAGGTCTGCGCCGGCGGCATCGTTGGCATGGGTGAGGGGCGTCGCGACCGCGCCGGTCTGCTGCGCCAGCTTGCCAACCTGCCGCAACACCCGGAGAGCGTGCCGATCAACCTGCTGGTGCGCGTCGAGGGCACGCCCCTGGCCGAGATCGACGACCTGGACCCGATCGAGTTCGTGCGCACCATCGCCGTCGCCCGCATCCTCATGCCGCGTTCCCATGTACGCCTGTCAGCGGGGCGTGAATCGATGAGCGAGGAGATGCACGCCCTGTGCTATTTCGCCGGAGCCAACTCGATCTTCTACGGCGAAAAACTGCTCACCACCCCCAACCCCGAAGCCAACCGCGACCTGCAGCTGTTCGAGCGTCTCGGTATTCGGCCGGAGCAGCGCTGTGCCGGCGAGGACGCTCGCAGCGATGCCGATCTGCTGCAGCAGGTGGTGGCGGCGGACAACGATGCCCGCTTCTACGACGCCGCCGCGGGCCAGCGCTGAGGCCACCATGAAGCCCTCATCCGCCACCGCGCTGGATGCGGTGCTGCAGGCGCGTATCGAAGAGCGGCGCCAGCGCAACCTGCTGCGCCGCCCACCACTGCTGGATGCCCCCCAGGCCCCGCATACGGTTATTGACGGCCGCCCGGTGCTCAGCTTCTGCAGCAATGATTACCTCGGCCTTGCCGCCGATCCCCGGGTTGCCGCCGCAGCGGCGGAGGCGCTGGCGTGCTGGGGCAGTGGCAGCGGCGCCGCGCACCTGGTCAGTGGCCACATGCGCCCCCACGAGGAGCTGGAGCAGGCGCTGGCGGACTGGACGGGACGCGAGCGCGCCCTGTTGTTCTCCAGTGGTTACATGGCCAATCTGGGCGCGATCAGCGCCCTGGTCGGGCGCGGTGACCACGTCCTGCAGGATCGCCTCAATCATGCCTCGCTGCTGGACGGCGGCCTGCTCAGCGGCGCCCGCTTCCAGCGCTTTCGCCACAATGACTGCGCCGATCTCGAGCGTCGTCTGCGGCAACTGCCCGGCGCCGGTAACCGCCTGGTGGCGGTGGACGGCGTGTTCAGCATGGATGGCGACCTGGCGCCCCTGGCGGAGCTGGCCGGGCTCTGCGCCAGTCATGACGCCTGGCTGATGGTGGATGACGCCCATGGCCTCGGCGTGATCGGAGCCGGGGGTGCCGGCAGTGTGGCTCACGCTGGGCTGGATGCGACGACCGTTCCCATCCTGATGGGCACGCTGGGCAAGGCGCTGGGAGGTTTTGGTGCCTTTGTGGCCGGGAGCGCCACCCTGATTGAGGGCTTGATGCAGTTTGCGAGGACTTACATCTACACCACGGCCATGCCTCCGGCCCAGGCTGCGGCGGCGCTGGAAGCGATACGCATAGCCCGCGCCGAGCCCTGGCGGCGGGAGCGTGTACAGCAGCTGGGCGCACGCCTGCAACAGGGCGCGGCGCGCCTCGGCCTGCCGCTGCAGGCCTCGCAAAGCGCGGTGCACCCCCTGCTCATCGGTGATGCGGCGTCTGCGCTGCGCGCCGCAGAACAGCTTGCCGCACAGGGCATCTGGGTCGGCGCGATCCGGCCACCCACCGTGCCCGCGGGCACGGCGCGCCTGCGCATCACCCTCAGCGCCGCGCATACCGATGCCGATGTCGACGCGCTGCTCGCCGCCCTGGGGCAGTTGAGGCTGGCCGCGTGAGGGCTCTGGCCCTGCACCGCCACACGCTCCCCGGCCACGCCGGCCCGGAGCTGGTGTTGCTGCCGGGCTGGGGTTTTTCTGCTGCGGTATGGGATCCCTGGCTACCCTGGATCGAGCATCTGGGGCCGGTGACCCGGGTCGACTGGCCCGGCTGTGGTGACGCCGCAGCTGCTGCCTGGCCGCCGGTACCCGATCTCCTGGACGAACTCGCAGACCGGCTGCCCGCTGATGCGGTGCTGATGGGCTGGTCTCTGGGGGGCATGCTGGCGGCGCGACTGGCGACGGAAAGGCCCGGTCGCTGGCGGGGGCTCATCACCATCGCCAGTAATATTCGCTACGTGTCCGGCCCCGACTGGCCAGCGGCCATGCCCGCGGACGATTTTGCCGCGTTCAGGGCCGGCGTCGCCACCGATGCTGTGGGCGCCTGGCGGCGCTTTCTGTCGACGGTCGCGTGGGGGCGCGACGGGGCGCGGGCCCTGCTCAGGCAACTGCAAAGTATGCCCTGCGCGAACGCCGAGGCGCTGCTGTCCGGGCTGGATCTGCTGGCGCGGCTCGATATGAGTGCGGCGCTGGATGCGCCCGGGGAAGTGCGCTCCGAACACTGGTTCGGCGCGGACGATGCCCTGTTGCCAGTGGCGGTGTGGGAGCACTTCCACAAGCGCTGGCCCCGACGTCCCACTGTCGTCTTCGAAGGGTGTGGCCATGCTCCGCAGCTGGTTCAGCCACAGCGGGCCGCCGCGCAGCTGGCGGGCTTTCTGGAGCGCCTGCCATGAGCACCTGTTTCGTGACCGGCACCGATACGGAAGTCGGCAAGACCCTGGTCAGCGCCGGCCTGCTGCACCTCGCCGGGCGCCAGGGTCTGAGCACCCTGGGCCTGAAGCCGGTGGCCGCCGGCTGTGAGCCGGGTGCGGCCGGGCTGCGCAATGCCGATGCCGAGCTGCTGCGCCGGGAGATGACCCTGGACCTGCCCTACGAACAGGTCAACCCGGTGGCCCTGGCCGAGCCCGTGGCACCGCATATCGCAGCAGCCCGGGCCGGCCGGCGCGTCAGCGTCGAGCGGCTTGCGGGTATCTGCCGCGGCGCCCTGGCGCGAGGGGCGGACCTGGCGCTGATCGAGGGGGCCGGGGGCTGGCGTGTCCCCCTGAATGAGCGCGAGACCCTGGCGGATCTGGCGCGCACGCTGAACTGTCGCGTTATTCTGGTGGTCGGTCTGCGCCTGGGCTGTATCAATCATGCCCTGCTCAGTGCCGAGGCAATCCTGCGCGATGGCCTGCAGCTCTGTGGCTGGGTGGCCAACACGGTCGACCCGGGTATGGCCGTCGCCGACGAGGTGGTGGACAGCCTGTTGCGGCGTCTTCCCGCGCCATGCCTCGGGCGCCTGCCCTGGCTGCAGGATGCGACCCCGGCGCAGGCAGCGGACTACCTGAGCCTTGCACCGCTGCTGGCGGAATGATCCTGGAAGGGTGATCCGCGAATCTGGCGTAAAGCGCCCGTTTCTGCTTAAATATTGATCGAAACGCTCGTTGTATGCCTCTCCTGCGATGTCTTTCCGCGGCCGGGGCATGGAGGATGTCATAGTGCAATCCGTGGTCAATGCCGGCGTACAGAGCCTGCAGAACAGCCTGGCGCGGGTCGATCAGGCCGCAGCGGCGATCAACCAGGCCGCCGCCAGTGGCGATGCCGCTGCCCTCGCCGAAGCCCTGGTGCAGCTGAAGGTCGCCGAGACCGAGGCCCAGGCAGGGGTCGCCGTGGTCGATACCGCCGGCAAGTTGCTGGGTAGCCTGATCGACGTCCGTGCCTGACCCATGAACGGCCTCGGCCCCGGTATTGCCCCCTCCACCGGAACCAGCGCGCAGATCCTGCCGGTGGTGCCGACCTTGCCGGCGCGCAGCCCGGTCAGCCTGGAACAACCCACTTCCCGGGACCGGGTCATGCCCCCGGTCGAGGCTGCTTCCGAATCCGCCCGTCAGGAGCAGCGCCGCCTCCTGGAACCTGCCCCACGTCCGCAGCCACCCTCACCAGGTGCGTCCAGCCCGATGCAGGCCGAGCGTCCACAGGGCCGGCGTGAGGGGCGCGAAGAGGCGCCTGCGCCAGGCCGGGGTGAGCGCCAGGCCCGTGTCTATGCTGAAAACCAGGCCCTCTCCGGGCGCAGCACCCTGTTCCGCACTGCCTGAGTCCTGCTCCTGATCCGGCGTTGCACCCCCGCGCGTATCGGGCCATATTGTCCGTGTCGACCCTTGCATTGCCGCCCGGAGAAGCCATGCCTGCCTACGTTGCCCCGCTGCGTGATATTCAATTCGTGCTGAAGGAACTGCTCGATGGCCCGGCGCATTACGCGGCGTTGCCCGGAGCAGACGAGGTCACCGAGGACCTGCTGGATGCGATTCTCGGCGAGGCGGCGCGCTTTGCCGAAGAGGTGCTGTCTCCCCTCTACGAGAGTGGTGATGTCGAGGGCTGTACCTGGAGCGAGCAGGGGGTCACGACCCCCAGTGGTTTTCGCGAGGCCTTCGAGCAGTACGCGGCCGGAGGCTGGCCCGGTCTCGGTGCTGCGACGGAGTACGATGGCCAGGGCTTGCCGGCCTCCCTGGGCTCGGTGCTGAACGAGCTGATCGGTTCCGCCAACTGGTCCTGGAGCATGTACCCCGGCCTCACCGCCGCTGCGGTGCGTTGCCTCGAGGCCTACGGTGACGAGAGCCAGAAACAGCTCTACCTGCGCCCCATGGTGCGCGGTGAATGGTCCGGCACCATGTGCCTCACGGAGGCCCACTGCGGCTCCGATCTCGGCCTGCTGCGTACCCGTGCCACCCCGGCAAACGATGGCGCCTACAGCCTCAGCGGCACCAAGATTTTCATTTCCAGCGGCGACCACGACCTCACCGACAATATTGTGCACATGGTGCTGGCGCGGATCGACGGCGCTCCGGAGGGCACCCGGGGGATCTCCCTGTTTGTGGTGCCCAAGTTCCATGTCAATGCCGACGGCAGCCTGGGTGAGCGCAATGGGGTGAGCTGCGGCTCCATCGAACACAAGATGGGCATTCATGGCTCAGCCACCTGCGTGATGAATTTCGACGGCGCCAGCGGTTATCTGGTGGGCGAGCCCAATCGCGGCCTGCAGTACATGTTCGTGATGATGAACGCCGCCCGCCTTGGCACCGCGATTCAGGGGCTGGCGCATACCGAGCGCGCCTGGCAGGGCTCCCTGGCCTATGCCCGCGAACGCCTGCAGATGCGCTCCCTGTCCGGCCCGAAGAACCCCCATGGCCCCGCCGACCCGATCATCGTACACGCCGATGTGCGGCGCATGCTGCTGACCCAGAAAGCCATCGCCGAGGGCAGCCGCGCATTCATCTACTGGCTGGCGCTGCTGGTGGACCGGGCCGACCGGCTCGAGGGTGAGGAGGCAACGACGGCGACCGAACTGCTGGCCCTGCTGACACCGGTGGCCAAGGCCTTCATCACCGAGGCGGGCTTCGAGTGCGCCAACCATGGCCTGCAGGTGTTTGGAGGCCATGGCTATGTACGCGAGTGGGGCATGGAGCAGATCGTGCGCGATGCGCGCATCGCCATGGTGTATGAAGGCACCACCGGAATCCAGGCGCTGGACCTGCTGGGCCGCAAGATCCTCGCGGGTGGTGGCAAGTCCCTGCAGGTGTTTACGCACATGATCGAGACGCTGTGCGAAAGCCCCGATCCGGCCCTGGCAGAGTTTCGCGAACCCCTGGCCGCGGCCAGCCGCGGACTGCTTGAACTGGCGCAGTCGGTCGGTGAGCGGGCCCTGGACAATCCCGATGAGATCGGCGCGGCAGCGGTCGACTACCTGATGTACACGGGTTATGTGACCCTGGGCTATTTCTGGGCGCGCATGGCGGAGGTGGCGCAGGACCGCATCGATGATGGCAGCGACGACCCGTTCTACCGCGCCAAATTGAAGACGGCACGGTTCTACTTCAGCCGTATTCTGCCACGCATCGAGGCACATCGCGCCGGCATTCTGGCCGGTGCCGCACCGTTGATGGATTTCGAGGATGACGATTTCGCCCCCTGAGTGCCGTCGCGCGCCCGCAAGGAGAGGATGACATGCAGGACTACCAGGCACCGTTGCGCGACATGCGCTTTGTCATGTTTGAGCTGTTCGACAGCGAAGCCTTCTGGGCTTCCCTGCCCGGCACCGGGGACCTCAACCGGGAACTGGCGGACGCGGTGCTCGAAGAGGCCGCCCGTATCACTGGGGGGCTGTTGGCGCCACTGAACCGCAGCGGCGACGAGGAGGGGGTGCGCTTCGATGCCGGGCACGTGATCACACCCGCGGGTTTTCGCGAGGCCTGGCGCACCTTCGCAGAAGGCGGCTGGGTCGGGCTGGCGGGCAATCCGGAGTACGGCGGCCAGGGTCTGCCCAAGTCCCTGACCCTGCTGTTCGAGGAAATGCTGCACGCGGCGGGCAACAGTTTCGCCCTTTACGCGGTCCTGACCAGTGGCGCTGCCCTGTTGCTGGACGAGCATGCCGACGAGTCCACCCGGGCGTTCTATCTGCCGCGCCTGTACAGCGGTGAGTGGACCGGGGTGATGTGCCTCACCGAAGCCCATGCCGGCACGGACCTCGGCCTGATTCGCACCCGGGCGGAGCCCTGCGACGACGGCCGTTATGCCATCACCGGTACCAAGATCTTTATCACCGGCGGTCAGCACGACCTCACCGACAATATCGTGCACCTGGTGCTGGCACGACTGCCCGACGCGCCTGCCGGCACCCGTGGCATCTCCCTGTTTCTGGTGCCGCGGCAGTTGCCGGATGAAAACGGGCAACCCGGTGCCGACAACGGCGTCAGCTGCGGCGCCGTCGAGCACAAGATGGGTATCCACGCCTCCGCCACCTGCGTGATTCATTACGACGCGGCCCACGGCTGGCTGGTGGGCGAGCCCCACCGGGGCCTGGCGGCGATGTTCACCATGATGAACTACGAGCGCCTGTCCGTTGGCCTGCAGGGCCTGGGTTGCGCGGAAATGGCCTGGCAGCAGGCCCTGGCCTACGCCCGCGAACGCTTGCAGGGGCGTGCGCCGGGATCCGGTGGCGAGGGCAGCGCCGACCCGATCATCGCCCACCCGGATGTGCGCCGCATGTTGCTCACCCAGAAGGCCCTGATCGAGGGTGGCCGCGCCTTTGCCGCCTGGACGGGGCGCCTGCTCGACGAATCCCGCCTGGCCGGGGGGGAGCGGCGCGAGCGGGCCGCGACCCTGGTGGCACTGCTGACACCGATCGCCAAAGCGTTCATGACCGACATGGGGCTGGAGTGCTGCGTGCTGGCCCAACAGGTATTCGGCGGCCACGGCTACGTGCGTGAGTGGGGGGTGGAGCAACTGGTGCGGGACGTGCGCATCAGCCAGATTTACGAAGGGACCAACGGCGTGCAGGCCATGGATCTGGTGACGCGCAAGCTGGTGGCGGATGAGGGGCGCGGCATGACCCTGTTGCTCGAGGTCATGCGGGAAGACCTGGGGCAGGTCAGCGATGTGGATGAGTTGCGGCCGCTGGCGAGCGCGGTTGCGGATGCACTGGGGGAGCTGGAGTCCCTGAGTGGCTGGTTGCTGGCGGCCCAGCGCGAGGATGCGGCCACCGCTGGCGCCTCCGCCGTCGAGTACCTGCATGTCTGCGGTCTTTCTGTGTATGCCTGGCTGTGGCTGCGCCAGGCCCAGGTCGCCGCCCGGGCGCTGCAGGGCGGCGAGGATGCCTTCTATCGCGCCAAGCTCGAAACCGCACGCTTCTTTATGGCACGCATGCTGCCGCGCTGCAAATCGCTGGTGGCCTCGATCCGCGCCGGGGCGGGCGCCCTGATGGCGTTGCCCGCGGAGCACTTTGACTGAGCCGCCCGGGCGGCGTGCTGGTCAGGCGCTTTTGGAGCCACCCGGTACGGCGAGGTAGAATGGCGTGGATGATGAGTGTCTTGCCGACGAATGCCCGGGGGGTGCCATGACCGCAGACGACGAACCCAGACTGTCCGCCGAGGACCAGGCCCGAGTCGATCAGTACCTGCGCTCCGGCTACAACCGCGTCGAGCGCAAGCCGTTTCGCCCCCTGCGCCTGCTGGGCTTTCTCGCCATTATCGTGACCGCTCTGACCGTGCTCAGCCTGGGCCTGACGCGACTGGCGGGGATCAGCTGAGCCTTCGTTGAATTTCCCTGCAGCGGGCGGATCCTGATGCATCCCGACGTTCCAGCCCCCGGTGAGGATCAGGCGGATCGCGACAGCCTCGCCACAGTCCTCGACAGCCTCGACGCCCTGGTTTACGTCGCGGACATGCATAGCCACGATATGCTGTTCATCAATGCCTATGGTCGCCGCCTGTGGGGCGAGCCCGGTGGGCGCAAATGCTGGCAAATCCTCCAGTCCGGCCAGGATGGGCCGTGCAGCTTCTGCACCAATCGCCATTTGCTGGATGACTCGGGGCGGCCCACCGGAGTTTATGTCTGGGAATTCCGCAATACTGTTACCGGACACTGGTTCCAGTGCCGCGATCAGGCCATTCGCTGGGTCGATGGTCGCTTGGTGCGCCTGGAGGTTGCCACCGACATCACCGAGCGCAAGCACATGGAAGAGGCGTTGCGGGCGGCCCGGCAACGTGCCGAGGAGCTGGCCTTCATAGATGAGCTGACCGGCCTGCACAATCGCCGAGCCTTCTTCAATACCGGTGATCAGCTACTGCGTCACGCGACACGTGATGAGCTGCCCCTGGCGCTGATCATGTTCGACCTGGATCATTTCAAGCAGATCAATGATCGCCACGGGCATGCACAGGGCGATCATGTTTTGCAGGCTGTGGCGGATATCCTGCGCAGACTGCTGCGCGATGCGGATCTATGTGCCCGGCTTGGTGGTGAGGAATTTGCCGTGCTGCTGATGCATGCCGGCCGAAAGGAAGCGCTGTTGCTGGCTGAGCGTCTCAGAACCGCGATTGCTGCGCTGTCGCAGCCGCTACCGGATAGCAACGGGGGTGGCAGTGGGCATGCGCTGCGCTGCAGCGCAAGCTTCGGCGTGGTGACCTGCCAGGGTGGGAGACAGGCGCTCGACCTGCTGTTGAGCAAGGCGGACCATGCCATGTACGCCGCCAAGCAGGCCGGGCGCAACCGGATCTACCTTGCGGGTGAAGGCGCGGTGGAGAGCGGGAATGGCTGAATTGACGGTACAGGTGGTTCGGGGCGGCGACATTGGTGACTGGATTGCGGTGCTGGCAAAGCTGCGCATTCGCGTGTTTCGCGACTTTCCCTATCTCTACGACGGTAGCGAGGCCTATGAGCGCCGCTACTTGCAGACCTATCTGGATAGCCCCGACAGCATCGCGGTGCTGGCCTGCGTCGACGGTCAGGTGGTCGGTGCCGCCACCGGCCTGCCGCTGGCGCACGAAACCCGGGAGTTCCAGCGACCATTCCTGCAACAGGGCCCGGATCCGACCGGCCTGTTCTACTGCGGAGAATCCGTGTTGCTGCCCGAGTACCGCGGGCTGGGGTTTTACCGCCAGTTCTTTCACGAGCGCGAGGCCCAGGCACGACGGCTGGGTCTGACGGGCTGCACCTTCTGCGCGGTACAGCGCCCCACGGCTCACCCGCTGCGGCCTGCAGCCTACCAGCCGCTGGACCCGGTCTGGGATCGCTTCGGCTACCGTCGGCAGCCGCAGCTGCAAACCACCTATCACTGGAAGGACATCGACGAACACGATGAGAGCGACAAGCCGATGGTGTTCTGGCTGAAGGCGCTGTGAATGTGATCCGGAGGTGACCATGAAATATATCTTCGAGGTGCGGATGCGCCCGGGCTACAGCGTGGAGGAGTACGCCGAGGCCTGGATTCGCGCCAGCGAAATCATTCAGCAGACGCCGGGCGCGCGGGGGACTTACCTGCACCGCAAGATCGGCGAGCCTGACACCCTGCTCGCCATCGCCCACTGGGAATCGAAGGCGCACCGCGATGCCAAGGATGACCGCCGCGATGAAACCGTGCGGCGCATCCTGGAAAAGCACGCGGTGCATTGCGATTTTCGCCTGATCGGGGAGTTCGAAGATCCCGAATGGCAGGTGTTGCCCCCTCCCGCCTGAAGCCATTGCCGAATTGATCAGAGGTGCCCCAGGTCAATCGCGTCAGCAGCCGTCCTCGGGTTCTTTCAGCAGAAAGCGCAGCAGCAGGGTCAGCAGCTCGCTGCGGAAGCCCGGTTCGTCCAGCGCTTCCGGGCGCTCCTCCAGCGCAGCGTGCAGGCAGGACTCCATGCTGTGGCGGGCAATGAAAGCCATGGTGTCGATATCACCCTCGCGCAACTGCGCCTGGTACTGGCGCAGGAACTGGGGAAACCAGCGCTCCCAGGAGGGATTGGCCTGGGCCTGGGTCAGTTCGTTGACCCGGTTCAGAATATCGAAGCTGCGCTGATAGCTGAGATAAAAATCCGGATGCAGGCGGTACAGGCGCGACAGAAAGTGGATTTCCAGGTCGATGATTGCCGCCAGGGTGGCTTCGAGGGATTGCAGTGACAGGCGCTGGATGCGGGCGAAGGACTGGGCTGCCTCGTCGGTCAGCTGTTTCATCTGCACCTCGAAAACCTCCGCCAGAATGGCTTCCTTGTTGGGAAAGTACTGGTACAGGGAGGCGATATTGACCCCCGCGACATCGGCAATGCGCTGGGTGGTCAGGCGTTGAGGGCCCTCCTCCCCGAGCACCTGCAGGCAAGCCTCGCGGATCGCACGCACCAGCTCCTGGGAGCGGCTCTGGCGGGGCCGCTTGCGTGGTTGCGGTGGTCCGGGTTCGCTCATGCGGGTATCCGGCCAGAATATAAGTGGTCGCGCACCATTCCTGTATCTCCTGATTTTTATCAATGATAACAATCTTTTAGCAGGTAGGCTTGCGCGGGCTAATCGCAGTTGTCGGGGCCGCCTTCGGCGACTAGAGTAGGTCGCTCCACAGTCACGGCGCGCTGTCGACCATGTATTTTGATCTGGATTACTACTGGCGCATCCTGCGTTTTGTCTGGCGTCAGAAGCGCTGGCCGGGGCGCCGGCGCATGCTGTTCCGTCTGCTCCTGCTGACGCCCCTGGGGGCACTGTTCCATGGCGTCTGCTTTCTGCTGGACTACGTGTTCTTTCCGCGCCTTTGGCGTCAGCGCGTCGAGGCACCGGTCTTCATCGTCGGCCATGCCCGCAGCGGTACCACGCTGATGCATCGGTTGATGTCCGCCGACGGCGAACGCTTTAGTTACTTTCTGTACTGGGAGACCTTTTTTCCGTCACTGCTGCAGAAGAAAGTCATCCGCTGGCTGGGCCGTATCGATCAGCGTCTTCTGCGCGGTTTTTTCCTGCGCCGCCTGCAGGCCTGGGACGACAAGGTGTTCGGGCCTTTCCGCAATATCCACAACATGAGCCTGTGGACCTCGGAAGAGGACCAGTTCGTGATGCGTGCCTCCTTCGCCACCCAGCACTGGGCGACGGACATGCCGGTAATGGATGTCATCGACCTGTTTCACGTCGACCAGATGCCGCAGAAACGGCGGCGCTGGATGCGCCATTACCGGGAATGTGTGAAGCGCCAGCTGCTGCTCAATGGCGGTGATCGCATTCATCTGAGCAAGAATCCGGTGATGTGCGGCTGGGTGGATGCGATCATCGAAACCTTTCCCGATGCCCGCATCGTGGTGATGATGCGCGATCCGAAGCAGTGCATCCCCAGCCTGCTCAAACTGGTGGAGATTTCATGGAAGGGCAAGGGCTGGCGCCGCGAGGACTATGAGCGCTCCCTCGAAATCCTGCGGGATCTCTCCTTCGAGGCCTTTCACAATCCGGCGCGACAGTTGGCCAGGCACCCGGATACCCCGCAATGTGTGGTGGATTACCGGGAGCTGACCGCCCGCCCGCGGGAGACGGTGCTGGCGGTGTACGAGCGCCTGGGGCTGGTAGTGAGCCCGGAGTTCGATGACTTTCTGCAACGCAATGCGGAGCGTGAAAAAAGCCATCTTTCGAAATTCGAATACAGCCTCGGCGAGTACGCTCTCTCCGATGCGTTGCTGGAGAGTGAGCTGGCGCCATTCTACGAGCGTTACGGGTGGCCGCGTTCTGGCGACCCCCAGGCCGTTGCCAATCCCCAAGTTGCCAATCCCCAATCAGAACAGACTGCCCGACCGACAGAGTGAAGCGGAGAATACCGACATGTCCCATGACGAGAGTTCCACAGCCACCCGCGCCGCCCTGCGCGCTGCCTTCGACGACATGATCCAGTGCTTTCAGGAGGCCCGCGACGCCATTGACACACCGGCGCTGCATCCACCGCCGCCCACGGACCGCAACCTGGCCGAGGGCTACCGCTATGTCATGGGCTTCATCCTCAACGGCATCGAGCGCGCCCTGGCGGACCCGCTGTACCCGCGTTTTCGTCGCGCCATCCAGCCGATGAACCGCTCCACCATCGACAACGCCGACGCGGTTTATCTCGGCACCGAAATCGATGGCAACCACAGCTATCGCATTCGCGGCCGCGCGCCGGACTGCCGGCACTGGACAGGCGAGCCTCCGGCGGCGGGCACCACCGCGCCGCAGTACGTCATCTTCGAGCTCGCCAGTGGTTATGCCGGCGACTCCGGCAAGCTCTCCGAGATGAAGCCCGGTACCCGCATCAATACCAGCACCCTCGACAGCACCCGATTGCAGGTAGATGCGGATGGCCGCTTCGAGATTCTCATCGCTCCGGAAAAGCCCGAGGGCTATACCGGCAACTTCATGCTCAGCAAGCGCACCAGCCACGGCGTGGAGCATGTGGGGCGCTTCCTGACCTGCCGCGAGCTGTTCCATGACTGGGAGCACCAGGATCTGCTCGACCTGGAAATCCTGCGTATCGGCTGTGAGAAGGAGCCTCGCCCGCCGATCGATCCGGAAGGCGCGATGACGATGATGCGCGAAATCGGCCGCATCGCCCGCAACCAGGTACACTTCTGGAATGCCTTCAATGCCATCACCCTGGAAACCTACGGCAAGGTTCCGGGTGGCATCAGCGACCGCATGGGCAGTGACAAGCCCTTCATGCCGATCAATGACATGAACCCGCCGAACGTGCTCGGCATCGCCACTGGCGGCGGGCAGAGCAGTAACATCTACGCTGGCGGTGTTTATCTGCTGCAGGACGATGAGGCCCTGGTGGTCGAGACCCGCACGCCGGTGGAGCCGCACTTTCTGGGTTTTCATCTGGCCAATCTCTGGGGCGAATCACTGGATTTCGAGAGTTATCCCTCGAACGTCAATGCCCACTTCCTCGATCGCGATCCCGACGGCGCGCGTCGCTGGGTCATCTGTCATCGTGACCCGGGTATCGCCAACTGGGTCAGCACCAGCGGCCTGCCCCACGGTTACATGTCGATGCGCTGGACCTATCCGGAGCAACCGCCGAAGGAGCAGTGGCCAACACTGACGGTGAAGAAGGTTCACTTCGACGAGATCGCCCGGCATTTGCCGGATGCGCGGCAGGTGAGCCCGGAGCAGCGCCAGGCGCAGATCCTGGTCCGGCACCGCCATGTGCAGCGGCGTTACCGGCAGTACTGATCACGACGGCCGGCCGCTTGCACGGCCCTTTCATCCCGGGGAGAGAATGATATGAATATGTTGAACGGCAAGACCGCCCTGATCACCGGCGCCAGCCGCGGCATCGGC
>JBJHBY010000061.1:0-15895 GCA_050485745.1 Gammaproteobacteria bacterium
GGCAGGACCGTATCCCGGGCCTGCTCCAGGCCATCGAGCAGGGCTACGAGGATTGCCTCCGGCGCCAGCAGAGGGATATGCCAGTAGCTCTTTTCCACCTTCCAGGCATTCAGCAACACCACCCGCTCCACGCCCAGTTCCGCCACCGCGCGCAGAACGCGTCGCAGCGCCTTGGGTCGCGGCAGGGCCAGCAGCAGGGTCAGTGGCCGTTTCGGGGGTGGGGGCTGGTCGAGGCGGACGCGCAGTTGTACCTGTTGCTCGTCGATATGCAGCACATCCGCCACGCCCATCAGGCCGTCGACCTGGCCCACACGCAGCTGGACCCCCGGGGTTGCGCCGAGGACCTTCTGCAGGTGGCGCAAACGCCGGCCCCGCAGGCACACGTGCTCCGCGTCGATGAAGTCGTCGCCGTGCAGCAGGATCAGGTTCACAGCGCCCGACTCAGCCGGCCACCGGGCGCGCCCACAGGTCGTAGTCGTCGGCGTCGGTGATTTCCGCCACCAGGGCATCGCCGGGGCGCAGGCCGGTGACGCCATCGAGGAACACGCGGCCGTCGATCTCCGGGGCATCAGCGGCGCTGCGGCCGATGGCGCCTTCCGCGTCAACCTCGTCGATCAGGATCTCCACCTGGCTGCCGATCTTCTGCTGCAGGCGCGCTGCGCTGATCGCCTGCTGCGTGGCCATGAAGCGCTCCCAGCGCTCTTTCTTCACCGCATCCGGCACCGCCCCGGGCAAGGCATTGGCGGTGGCACCGGCCACGGGGGAGTACTCGAAGCAGCCGACGCGATCCAGCTGTGCTTCCTGCAGCCAGTCCAGCAGGTACTCGAAATCCTCATCGGTCTCACCGGGGAAGCCGACGATAAACGTTGAGCGCAGGGTCAGGTCCGGGCAGATCCCGCGCCAGCGCTGGATGCGCTCCAGGGTTTTTTCCTGGTGCGCGGGGCGGCGCATATTTTTCAGCACCGCCGGGCTGGCGTGCTGGAAGGGAATGTCCAGGTAGGGCAGGATGCGGCCCTCCGCCATCATCGGAATCACATCGTCGACATGGGGGTAGGGGTAGACGTAGTGCAGGCGCACCCACACCCCGAGTTCCCCCAGCGCCTCGCACAGGCTGTGCATGCGCGTCTTCAGCGGGCGTCCGTTCCAGAATCCGGTGCGGTACTTCAGGTCGACGCCATAGGCGCTGGTGTCCTGTGAGATCACCAGCAGCTCGCGCACCCCGGCCTTGACCAGGCCCTCGGCCTCGTTCATCACCTCGCCGATGGGGCGGCTGACCAGATCCCCGCGCATCGACGGGATGATGCAGAAGCTGCAGCGGTGGTTGCAGCCCTCGGAAATCTTCAGATAGGCGTAGTGGCGTGGCGTCAGCTTCACCCCCTGGGGCGGCACCAGGTCGGTGAAGGGGTCGTGGCGCGGGGGCTGTGGCGCCCACTGATGTACCGCACTGACCACTTCCTCATAGGCGTGGGGCCCGGTCACGCTCAACACCTGGGGGTGGTTGGCGCGGACGGTCTCCGCCTCCACACCCATGCAGCCGGTGACGATGACGCGGCCGTTCTCCCGGATGGCTTCGCCAATGGCATCCAGGGATTCCTGCTTGGCGCTGTCGATAAAGCCGCAGGTATTCACCACGACGACATCGGCGTCCTCGTAGCTGGGCACGACCTCATAGCCCTCCAGCCGCAGCTGGGTGAGGATGCGCTCGGAATCGACCAGGGCCTTGGGGCAGCCGAGGCTGACCATGCCGACCCTGCGGGCTTGCGTGTCGTGACTGCTCATGGGTGTTCCGGGTGGGGAGGTACGGGGCGCGCATGGTAACACGGCGGGCTGCCATGGGGCATAGCAGTGCGGGCTGGTGCCTTGTGTTGGGGCCTTGTTGTCACCGGCCCTATCCGTTGCTACAGTCTATGGCAGTGTTGCAAAGGCACTTGCTCACGGCATTCCCGGTCGCGCCCCTGTCCCCGCCGCACCGGAGTCTCCGGACTGGAGCGTCCGACCCACGCCCCCGTGGGTACCACATCCCCATCCCTGATTCGCTGGCCCGACTGGTTCCGGTCACACCGAACGCATTGCCGTGCGGGTGCCGTGCGTGGCTGTTTCGGGGTGTGCTGGATGGGTTGTACATGTCGGCAATCACTGGCTTGAGCAGCGCCTGCGTGCGCGGGCCAAGGGAGATAACACACAACGATGAAGCAAACAGTCCTGCGGCACTGGCATGTCGATATCCAGTGAACTGGCGCGATCGGCGCACGGCGCGAGGCATCTTCGCCGCCAGGTGATGCTGCGCGTCGGCGTGCTGCTGGTGCTGATGCTGCTAGGCATCTGCGGCGCTTTCCTGGCGGTGATCGTGGCGACACAGGCCGGGCAGCACGACGCCCTGGTACTGGATCTGGCCGGGCAGCAACGCATGCAGTCCGAGCGCTACACACGACAGGTCCATCGCGCGCTGGTGTCCGGCAGCCTGGGGGATCGGGAGAACTGGCTGCGGCACCGGCAAACCAGCGAAGCGACGGCGGAGCGCTTCGAGCACAATCTGGCGGCCTTGCGTGATGGTGGCCGCGTCCATAGCCATGTCATTGAGGAAGGCCTGTTGCGGCTGCCCGGCTTTCGCGACCCGGTTGTGCGTGCGGCCCTGGATGCGGTGGCGGAGCGCTGGCGTGATCTGCGCGAGGTGACCGCGTCCGCCCTGGACACTCTGGACATCCCGGACACCCTAAATACCGCGGAGGGCGCGAACGCCGAGGCCCTGGCCGATATCGAGCAGCACACCGAAGTGCTGATCGCCGCGATCGCCAACGCTATCCGCCTGATCGGCGCACACAGCAATACCCGGCTGGCGCGGGTGATCACCCTCGGGTTGGGTGGCATTGCACTGGCCGTGCTGCTGGTCGCCGCCAGCATTCTGTTCGTGGATCGCCGCATCGCCCGGCCCCTGCAGCATCTGGCCCGCGAGCAGTCGCGAAGCAATCGCCGGCTGTCCCGGGCACTGGACGAGTTGCGCGCCTACCAGACCGCCCTCGACCAGCATGCCATTGTTGCCGTGACCGACCGCAGCGGCAGAATCCTGCGCGCCAACGATCTGTTCTGTCGCATCAGCGGCTATCGGGCCGAGGAACTGGTGGGCCAGAATCACCGCATCGTCAACTCCGGCTATCACCCCCGCAGCTTCTGGGCCGAGATGTGGCGGGTGATCGCCTCTGGCGGTGTGTGGCACGGGGAGGTTTGCAATCGCGCCCGCGACGGCCATCTCTACTGGGTGGAGACCACGATCTTTCCGATTCAGGACCGCAATGGCCGCATCCATCGCTTCGCCGCCATCCGTACCGATATCACCGAGCGCAAGCAGCGCGAACAGCGCCTGTATCGGGCCGCCACCACCGATGCCCTGACCGGGCTGCCCAATCGGGGTTGTTTTACCGAACGCCTCGCGCAGGCCCTGGCCGCGGCCCGCGAGCGCGGCGACGGCTTCGCCGTACTGTTTCTGGATTTCGACGGCTTCAAACAGGTCAACGACAGCCTGGGCCACGCTGCAGGAGACCTCCTGCTGCAGGCAATGGCCGGACGCCTCCAGGGTTGTCTGCGCGGACACGGCCGGCCGGGCATGGCCCATGCGGGCGACAGCCTGGTGGCGCGCCTGGCGGGCGATGAGTTCGTGGTGTTGCTGGAATCCCTGCGTGACCCGGCGGACGCCGGGCGCGTGGCGCAGCGGCTGCTGGCGGTTCTGGCGGAGCCCTATGACATCGAGGGGCAGCGGCTGGGCATGACCGCCAGCATCGGTATCCTCACCCACGCATCCAGCCCGGTTTGTGTGGATCGCGCCCTGCGCTATGCCGATCTGGCCATGTACGAGGCCAAGCGACGCGGGCGCAACCGGTGGATGTTCTTCGAGGCGTGGATGGCGACGGGCGCGGATGTAGAGGGAGCCCGGGATGGGGATGCGGCCTGATGTCCTGCGCCAGGTGGGCCAGCGGCGCCCGTTGCTGGACCAGAACTGCCGGGGCCGCACCGGGGTGGACCTTGATCTGGCGCAAGCGGCGGGCTGTAAAGTGCCTGTAACATCGGGCCCTGTTCGAACCCCGGGAGCCTGCCCGGTGGGGCACTTCATGCGAGGGGCGCGGGGTGCGCGAGGGTTCCCCCGGAGCGCGGGCACAGTCATCCGTGGAGGCTGCCAGCATGAACCCCGATAACATCCCCGCGGATGGTGCCATACCTATGTGCGTGGCCACGGAGGCGCCGGCATCCCGGGCCAGTGCCATGGAAGCACTGCGGCGCAGCGAGGCCCGTGCCTGGAGTCTGGTGGAGACCACCCGCGACTGGCTGTGGGAGATCGATACCGAAGGGCGCTACCTGTATTCCAGCCCCCAGGTGTTGCAGATTCTGGGGTATACGCCGGAGCAGCTCATCGGTCGCAGTTCCTTCGAACTGATGCCGGCGGCCGAAGCCCGGCGCATGCGCGGCGTGCTGCGCGGCTATGTGGAGCGCGCGCAGCCCTGCCTGCTGGAGCAGCGCATCATGCACCACAGGGACGGGCATCGGGTGATTCTGGAAGCCAGTGCCACGCCCTTTTTCGATAGCGGCGGGCGCCTGCTCGGGTACCGCGGTATCGATCGCGATGTGACCTTGCGCGAGGAGCGGGAAGCCACCTATCAAAGCCTGCTCGACTATGCCCCGGACGCGATCTGCATCGTCTCCGCGAAGGGTTATTTCCTTGACGCCAACCAGCGCTTCCTGTCCCTGCTGGGATACAGCAAGGACGAGCTGAGATCCCTGCAGACCATCGATACCCACCGCCCCGGCGATCGCGACCACGCCCGCGAGATCTTCGAGCAGGTGTGTCGCGACGGCGAGGGCTACTGGCTGGACGAGGTGCTGGTGCACCGCAGTGGCCGGCTGGTCCCGGTGGATATTCTCGCCAACAGCGTGATGGTCGGCGGGCAACAGCTGATCATGGGCGTGATCCGCGATATCAGCGCGCGCCGTGAGGCGGAACAGCGCCGCCTCGCCGATGCCGAGCGTCAGCGCGACGCCCTGGTGCGCGAGGTGCACCACCGCATCAAGAACAATCTCCAGGGCGTCGCCGGACTGTTGCGCGGGCATGCGATGGATCACCCCGGTGTGAGCGGAGTACTGGAGGCCGCCATCGCCCAGGTGCATACAGTGGCGCTGATCCACGGCCTGCACAGCCGCCAGCGCGGGGGTGCCGTCCTGCTGTGCGAGATGGTCGAAGCCATCTGCAACGCCGCCGTGGGACTGACCGGCGCCCGGGTCAGCCCGCGCCTGCAGGTGCAGGTGGAACGCCCCCTGCAAGTCGCCGACCGCGAAGCGGTGCCGGTGGCGCTGATCATCAACGAGCTGGTGTTCAACGCCATCAAACATGGTGGCGGGCGTTGCGAGGTCATCGTGCGCGAGGAAGCCGATGGCAGTGGTGGCGTGCAGATTCTCAACGATGGGGACGGGCTGCCCCGGGACTTTGATTTTGCCTCAGGGCGCGGCCTCGGCACCGGTCTGAATCTGGTCAAGGCGCTGTTGCCGGCCCAGGGCGGTGAACTGGTGTTCGAGCAAGACAGGCTCGATGTGCGAACCCTGTTGCACCTGAGCAGACCGCTGGTCTGTCCCCTTGATCATGAGTCGGCCGGACCGACCGTCGACATGACTTTCTGAGGTTTTTACAGGATGGCCGCGGTACGCCTGCTTCTGGTCGATGATGACCGACTGATACTCACCACATTGAGCAGTGGCCTGCGCGCCATGGGTTACGAGGTGGAAGTTGCGGCCAGTGCCGAGGCGGCTCTGGCGGCCTGCGCTGCCAGCCACTTTGACCTGGCTCTCCTCGACATTGCCATGCCCGGAATGAACGGCATCGAACTGGCGCGGGAGATGCGCGGCAATGAGGGTCCCCCTGTGGTGTTCCTGTCGGCCTATTCGGACCTGGGCCTGGTCGAGACCGCGGTGGGGGAGGGTGCGCTTGGCTACCTGGTCAAGCCACTGGATATCACCCAGGTGGTGCCGACCCTGGAGGCGGCGCTGGCGCGCTCGCGGGAGGTGCAGGCCCTGCTGATGAACAAGGATCACCTGTCCGTCGCGCTCGAATCCAGTCGTGTCATCAGTATTGCCGTCGGCATTTTCATGGAGCGCCACCGGGTCGACCGGCAGCAGGCGTTCGAGAACCTGCGCCGCCACGCGCGCAATCAGCGCCGGCGTCTGGAGGACGTCGCCGAGGATATCGTGACAGCCGCGGAGCGCCTGAGCATGCCGCTCGGGGAAACCTGAAGCCGTAGATACAAAGCGCGGCGGCAACACCGCCTGCACACAATAAAAGCCGATGGGAGAAAATTGATGAACAGCCTGCTCAAGCCAGCCACCTGGCTGATGGATCACTTCCGCTATCCGGTCAAGTTTGGCCTGATCTTCACTGCGGTGCTGCTGCCGATGCTGCTGCTCAGTGCGATAGCGGTCAGCGGCATGAATGAAACCCTGCGTTTCACCCACAACAAGCACCATGGTTTGCAGTACATCGTCGGTGTTCGTGAGCTGCTCGAGGACACGCAACAGCATCGCGGCGTCATGGCGGCGCTACTGGGAGGAGATGAAAGCATGCGGGTCCGTGCCCAGTCGATTCGCGCGGATGTCGATCGCTCCCTGGAAGCCCTGCGCCAGATCGAACAGCGGGGTCAAGGCCTGGAGGGAACAGCCACCCGGGTCGAAGATATCTCCAGGCACTGGCGGGAGATCAGTGGCAGCACTATCTCTGCCCAGGACAGCTACCGGCGCCACACGGCGATGATCGCCGAGTTGCTGGCCCTCATCAGCCTGGTGGCTGATGTCTCGGAAATTACCCTGGATCCTCATCTCGACAGTTATTACCTCGGTGACGCACTCGTGCAGCGCCTGCCCCATCTGAGCGAAATCATGGGGCAGGCCCGTGCACTGGGTAGCGCAGCCGCGGCGGCAGGCCGGCTGGAGGCCGAGCAACGCCTTGAGCTGGCCATCCTCAGCAGCAATATGCAGCGTTACAGCACGGACCTGGAGTCGGGTCTGCAAGCGGCGGTGCGTGCCAACCCCGCACTGAACACGGCGCTGGCCGCCGCTGTCCAGTCCAGCGCCCAGGGCATCGCCAGGTTTTCCGATATTCTGCAGCGGCGTGTGCTCGACAGTGAGATGATTGCCATTCCCGCAGGGGAGATTTTCGATGCGGGGACGGACTCCATTACGCGCACCTTCGCCCTGTATGACACCATCGTGCCGGAGCTGCAGGCTCTGTTCGAGGCGCGTATCCAGACGACCACGCGCACCCGGCTTGTCGCCCTGCTGACCGTGCTCGCGGTGCTGTTGCTCATGGCCTGGCTGTTTGCCGGCCTGTACCGCTCGATTATCGTCAGCGTGCAGCGCATTGGTGAGGGCGCAAGGCAACTGGCGGCCGGTGACCTGACCCGTCGCATCGAGATTCAGTCGCAGGATGAGATGCAGCGCATCGCCGCCAGCTTCAACGACATGGCGGCGCAGTTCGAGGAACTGCTGCGCCAGATCAGCGGTGCCACCACACAGCTGGCCTCGGCCTCGGAGGAACTGGCGGCGGTGGCGGACGACAGCACCCGCAACGTACAGCGCCAGCGCCAGGAAACCGACCAGGTGGCCACCGCCATGCAGGAAATGGCTTCCACCGTGCAGGAGGTCGCCGGTAATGCCAACAGCACGGCGGGTGCCACCGCGCAGACCGATCGGCAATCCCGCAGTGGCCTCGAGGTGGTGCGGGCGGCCTCGGCGTCGATCAGCGATCTCGCCCGGGAAGTGGAAAACGCCGCCGCGGTGATCGGCCGGGTTTCATCCGACAGCGAACGCATCGGCGCGGTGCTGGATGTGATTCGCGGCATTGCCGAGCAGACCAACCTGCTGGCGCTGAATGCTGCCATCGAGGCGGCCCGGGCCGGTGAGCAGGGTCGCGGTTTCGCCGTGGTTGCTGACGAAGTCCGCACCCTGGCGGGGCGGACCCACCAGTCGACCCAGGAAATCCAGGACATGATCGAAAACCTGCAGACGAGTGTGCGCGAGGCGGTGCAGGCCATGGACAACAGCCAGCGCCAGGCCCAGGGCGGGGTGCAGCGAGCGGATGAAGCCGCCGGTGTGCTGGAAAGTATCAGCGAGGCGGTGTCCGGGATCAGCGACATGAACGTGCAGATCGCCTCGGCTGCCGAGCAGCAGAGTGTGACGGCGGAGCAGATCAACCGCAGCATCATCAGCATCCGCGAAGTCTCGGAGCAGACGGCGGCGGCCTCGGAACAAAGTATGGCTGCCAGCCAGGAACTGGCGCGCCTGGCGGCGGAACTGCAGGGCCTGACCCGGCGCTTTGTTCTTTCCTGACAGGCTGGTGATCGAGCGTGGGTCGCCGAAGTTTGCGCGCCGTGACAGGCTGTACTACAGTCAAATCCATACGCCGTGCAGGGATTTGGAAGTGGCCTGCGCAGCCAGTGACGGCCCCCGAAACCAGCCCGTCATGCCTGTGGCCGCGCGCCTTCGGCGTCGCCACGCAGGGCCCCAACCCCGCCCATCGTTGTCTCCCCGACAATCCGATACCGACCTGGAAAGGTGGTCGTGCGCCGCGACGTCCCGGTCATGCCGGGAGTCGGCCGGTGTACCGGCAGTCCACTCCTTCCTGGACACAACCAGTGAGGTAGGGCAAACGTGAAGATCAATCTCCCCGTTACCGGCAGGGAAGTGCGGTTTGCGCCGGAATCGAACATTCTTTCAACCACCAACCCCAAGGGCAGCATCACCTATGTGAATGATGCCTTCATCGAGATCAGTGGTTTCGAAAAGGAAGAGTTGCTGCAGCGAAACCACAATATCATCCGTCACCCGGATATGCCCACCGAGGCCTTTGCCGACTTGTGGCAGAACCTGAAATCGGGTCGTCCATGGATGGGGCTGGTCAAGAACCGCTGCAAGAACGGCGACCACTACTGGGTCAGTGCCTATGTCATGCCCATCGTGCGCGACGGTGCGGTGACCGAGTACCAGTCCGTGCGCACCCTGCCGGCACGGCACCTGGTGCAGCGCGCCGAGCGCCTGTACGCGACCCTGCGCGCCGGCAAACTGCCCCTCGCCCTGCGCCTGCCGGCACTCCCCGTTGCGGTGAAATTCCAGGTTGGAATCCTGCTCAGTTGCCTGGGCGTGCTCCTCGGTGCCCGTCTGCTCGGTGCCGACATGGCAGCCGTAACCCTTCCCGTGCTGGCCATGACGTTGTTGGCCGCGTGCTGGAGCGGGTCGCAGACACGGGTGCTGGGCGCGCTCGCCCGGCGTGCCCGCGCGGTGGTCGACAACCCGCTGGGGCAGTTGGCCTACACCGGGCGCAGCGATGACTACGGTGCCATCGAATTTGCCATCTGCATGCTCGAGGGCGAGGCCTCGGCGGCGGTGGGACGGGTGGCGGATTCTGCCGCGCAGCTGGCGAGCCACGCCGAGGCCATGGTGGGTTCCGTGGAACAGGCGCGTGCGGAATGCCAGCGCCAGTTCGCCGAGACCGAACAGGTGGCGACGGCGATCACGGAGATGAGCGCCAGCATCCAGGAGGTGGCGCGCCATGCCCAGGGTACGGTCGAGGCCACCCGCGGCGTCGATGCCAGTGCGGCGGCGGGGCGTCAGGTGACCCTGGCCACCGGTGACATGATTCGCGAGCTGTCGGCACAGATCGCCCACGCCTCCGAGGTGATCGAAACACTGCATCGCGACAGCGAATCGATCAGCTCCGTGCTCGACGTGATTTGCGGTGTGGCCGAGCAGACCAATCTGCTGGCCCTGAACGCCGCCATTGAGGCGGCGCGGGCGGGCGAGCAGGGCCGCGGTTTTTCCGTGGTGGCGGACGAAGTACGTGCGCTGGCTTCGCGCACCCAGAGTTCGACCCAGGAGATCCAGGGCATGATCGAACGTCTGCAAAGCGGTTCGATGGAGGCGGTGGGCGTGATGGCGCGCAGCCGCGAACAGGCCCAGCGCAGTGTCGAGCAATCCGCCGGAGCCATCGAGGCCCTGGACGAGATTGTGCGCGGGGTCGTTGCCATCAGCGAGATGAATGTGCAAATCGCCGCCGCGGTCGAGCAGCAGGGCGCGGTCGGCGAGGACATTGGCCGCAGCACTCAGAACATTCGCATGGCCGCCGACAGCAGCGCGGAAACCAGCCTGCAACTGGAGGACGCCTCGGTGTGCGTGGCGGGCCTGGCGCGTGAACTGCAGGCGCTCGCGGACCAGTTCTGGAGCCGGCGCAAGCGTTGATGCCCGGTCCGGCCACTGGCCGGAGGCTAATGCATGCCGGGTTAATGCGGCACATGGACGTGCCGCCGACGGGCGCAAGATGACGGCGGGCGCAAAGTGAATAGCAGAGAGGGATGAAGCAGGTGGTGAAGGGCATGGACATCCTGGCGGGGCGTGATCTGCAGGAGCTGCAGGAACTCCTGGGCGAGCTGGCGCGGGAGCGGCTCGCCGTGGATGCCCATGCCATCGTCAGCGTCACCGACGTGCGCGGGACGATCACCTACGTCAACGACCGCTTCTGCAGCATCAGTGGCTACGGGCGCGACGAGCTGATCGGCCGGAACCACCGTGTGGTGCGCTCGGAGCGCCACTCGAGCGATTTCTATCGGGAGTTGTGGCGCACCATCAGCAGCGGTGAGGTCTGGCGTGGCGAACTCTGCAACCGGCGCAAGGATGGCAGCCACTACTGGGTGGAAACCACCATCGTTCCCCTGGCGGGTGCGGATGGCCGGCCCGTCGAGTACATCTCGATCCGCACCGACATCAGTCGTCTGAAGCAAACGGAGGAGGCACTCAGAATCAGCGAGGAGCGCCTGCGTCGCAGCCAGATCTACGCCAATATCGGCACCTGGGACTGGAACCTGCGCACGGGCGAACTGTTCTGGTCCGAGCGCATTCCCACTTTCTTCGGCTATGCCCCCGGGACGCTGGACACCAGCTACGGGAATTTCATCGCCGCGGTGCACCCGGAGGATCGCGAGGCGGTGATCAACGCCGTCAATGCCTGTGTCGAGCACGGCGCCGAATACGACATCGAGCACCGCTGCGTGTGGCCCGACGGCAGCGTGGTCTGGCTGCTGGAGCGCGGCGACGTGGTGCGCGCCGAGGACGGTACGCCACTGCACATGCTCGGCGTGGTGCAGGACATCACCCGGCGCAAGCGCGCGGAGTTCGAATTGATCGCCGCGCGCGAGGAGGCGGAACGCGCCAGCCAGGCGAAATCCGATTTCCTGTCCAGCATGAGCCACGAACTGCGCACCCCGATGAACGCCATTCTCGGTTTTGGCCAGTTGCTGGAATACGACGGTGGCCTGGCCGATGAGCAGATGGACAATGTGCGCGAGATCCTCAAGGCCGGTCGCCACCTGCTGGAGCTGATCAACGAAGTGCTGGATCTCGCTCGGGTAGAGTCCGGGCGCATCAACCTCTCCCTGGAGCCGACCGCCATCGGCCCGGTCCTGACCGAGTGCTTCGGAATTGTGCGCATCATGGCGGAACAGCGCGGTGTCAGCCTGGTACTGGGGGACATCGGCGACTGTCTGGTGCGCGCGGACCGCACCCGCCTGAAGCAGGTTCTGATCAACCTGCTGAGCAATGCCATCAAGTACAACCGGGAGGGCGGGCGCGTCGATGTCGGCCTGCAAATGCTCGAAGACGACCAGGTGCACATCCGCGTCAACGATACCGGTAAGGGCATTGCCGCGCAGCGCCTGGATGAACTGTTCCAGCCCTTCAACCGCTTGGGTGCCGACGACAGCGACATCGAGGGCACCGGCATCGGCCTCACCATCAGCCGCCGCCTGGTGGAGATGATGGGGGGCAGCATCGGCGTCAGCAGCGAGCCTGGGGTGGGCAGCTGCTTCTGGATCCAGCTGCCCCTGGAATCCGACGATGCCTGTGTGCTGCCGGAGTCTGCGTGGCAAGAGGCCGGGGCGGAGGCGCCCCGAAGCGCGGCACAGCGCGCAACGGTGATCTACATCGAGGACAACCCCACCAACCTCAAGCTGATCACCCAGCTTCTGGGACGGCGCCCGCAGGTGCGCCTGATCACCGCGCATACCCCTGATCTGGGCCTGGAACTGTGCACTGCCTACCAGCCGGACCTGATCCTGCTCGACATCAACATGCCGGGCCTGGATGGCTATGCGGTGCTGAATACACTGCGCGCCGACCCGGCACTGGCGACGGTGCCGGTGGTTGCCATCACCGCCAATGCCATGCCTCGGGACGAAGCCCGTGCGCGCCAGGCGGGCTTCGCGGACTACCTGACCAAACCGCTGGACGTGGAGCGCTTCTACGCTGCGGTCGATCATTACCTGGAGCGGGATCAGTGAACGGATTCGTACTGGATACCCAGGCGGCCGCCGGCGAAGGCTATATTCTGGTGGTGGATGATGAGCCCGGCAATCTCAAGTTGATGGAGCGCATGCTGCGCGGCCAGGGCTATGAGCGCCTGTTGCTGCTGCAGGACGCGCGCGAGGTCGTCACGCACTACCGCATGCACCGCATCGACCTGATCGTGCTCGACATCGGCATGCCGCACCTCGACGGCTTCGAGGTGCTGCGCCTGTTGCGCGAACTGGGTGACCCGCTGCTGCCGCCGGTGATGGTGCTGACCGCGCAGAGCAGCCGGGATGTGAGTATCCGCGCCCTGAATGCCGGCGCCCGGGATTTTGTCGCCAAGCCCTTCGACCGCCTGGAACTGCTGGCGCGGGTGCGCAACCTGCTGGATGTGCAGCAGGCGCATCGCATGCTGCACGACCAGCGCGCGGCACTGGACTCGATGGTGCGGGTGCGCACCGACGAACTGCGACGCACGCGCCTGCAGGTGGTGCAGCGCCTGGGCCGGGCGGCGGAGTATCGCGACAACGAGACGGGCAACCACGTGCTGCGCATGAGCCACACCTCGGCGCTGCTGGCGGAGGCGGCCGGGCTGGATGCGGATGCCTGTGAACTCATCCTGCACGCCAGCCCGATGCACGACATCGGCAAGATCGGCATTCCCGACCAGATCCTGCTCAAGCCGGGCAAGCTCACCGCCGCGGAGTGGGCGACCATGCAGCAGCACACCAGCATCGGCGCCAGTATTCTCGACGGGGACGACTCCGAGCTGCTGCGCCTGGCCCGGGACATCGCCCTGACCCACCACGAGAAGTGGGACGGCAGCGGCTACCCCGATGGCCTGAGCGGCGAACACATTCCCCTGTGCGGGCGCATTGTGGCGGTGGCCGATGTGTTTGATGCGCTGATGTCGAGCCGGCCCTACAAGCCGGCCTGGCCCCTGGAGCAGACCCTGGCGTTCATCCGCGACAACGCCGGGCGCCACTTCGACCCGATGCTGGTGAACTGCCTGTTCGAGCGCCTCGACGACGTGCTTTCGGTGCGCGAGCACTTTGGTGGCGAGTAGGCAAGGGCGCTGTCGATAAAGCCGCAGGTACTCACCAAGACGACATCGGCGTCCTCGTAGCTGGGCACGACCTCATAGCCCTCCAGCCGCAGCTGGGTGAGGATGCGCTCGGAATCGACCAGGGTCCTGGGGCAGCCGGGGCTGACCCTGCCGACCCTGCGGGCTTGCGTGTCGTGACTGACCGGCCCGCTGCTGCCGAACAGGACGCGACCATGCTCACCATCCACCACCTCGCCGTATCGCAATCGGACCGTATTGTCTGGATGGCTGAAGAGCTGGGTATACCCTGTATACTCTGAAGTGGTACAGCAAGGCAATGGCGATTGCAGGGCCGGCGGCACAGAAGCCGGCGTGATTGAATGGCGTTGGCTCAAGCCCGGGATCCTCAAGTGAAGACGCTCCGTGCGCAGTGACCGGGTTCGGGGCGCGAGACGGCAAGCCATTGCCATTCCAGCTCCTTTCAGGTATTCGCCATTGCATGACACCAAGGTCAGCAGTACGGCCAACCTGGACGATATCCACCCACTGGACTTTGAGACAGCTCGACTTATGTTGAACCTGCTGTTTGTCGCTATCGGCGTTTTTTTGCTGACCGCTGGCGGTGAGGCGCTTATCAGAGGCTCTTTGGCAGCCGCAAATCGACTGGGCATTTCGCCGTTGCTCAGCGGCCTGTTAATCGTCGGCTTTGGCACATCTGCTCCGGAGCTTGTCGTCTCTATTGATGCCGCACTCAACGAGCGGCCTGACATAGCAGTCGGTAATGTTGTCGGGAGCAATATCAGCAACATTTTGCTGATCCTGGGGTTGTGTGCGCTGATAACACCTCTTGCTGTCAAGCCGCTGGTATTGCGGCGTGATGCGGTCACGGTTGTCGGGGCGAGCATCCTGTTTCTTGTTCTTGTTGGTGGTAATGCCTTGGCAAGGCCTGATGCTACCCTGTTCCTGCTGGCACTTGCCGCTTATCTGATATGGGCTTACTGGACCGAACGCACCGGGCAGGCACCGTCCGCGGAGTTGCACAGGGCTGAAGGACAGGAAGTGACTTCTCTTCCAAAAACGACGCTATGGATCGTCATGGCAGTTGTGCTGGGTTTGTGTCTTTTGATCGCGGGCTCGCATGTCCTGCTCAGGGGTGCTGTGGGAGCGGCTGAATCGTTTGGGGTCTCAGAAGCGGTAATAGGTCTGACACTTGTGGCAGTGGGGACCTCTCTGCCCGAGCTTTCGATCTCAGTGATCGCGGCATTCCGGCGTCATGCCGATGTCGCGATCGGCAATATTCTGGGCAGCAATATTTTCAATCTCCTGGGAATACTTGGAATTTCTGCCTTGTTGCAACCGCTTCCAGTTCATCAGCGAATCCTGCAGTTTGACCAGTGGGTCATGTTGGGGACCTCACTCATTCTGTTGGTGTTTCTTTACACGGGCAGTCGCCTGAGCCGGCTTGAAGGCGGATTGCTTCTGCTCGGTTACGCGGCGTATTTAGGCCTGAGTTTTACGGTGTTCAGTTCATGAGTTCCGCATATGAAAATGCCTGACCAGGCCAATCATCGAGGCGCATTTTTGTCGAGGCCCCGGCTCGACCAAAAGGCTGTGCCCTCAGTTTCCCCGCCAGGGCGACAGCTCCCAATAGCCCCAGCCCGACCGGGTTCCTTACAGCTCCACCCGCACCGCCGCGGCCGCGCGCAGCGCCTTCTCCCGCGCGGCTTCAATCGACGCATCCCGCGCCAGGGCCACGCCCATGCGGCGCTGGCCGTGGACCTCCGGCTTGCCGAACAGGCGCAGTGCCGTGTCCGGCTCCGCCAGGGCCTGCTGCAGGTTGCCGAAGCGCACCTGTTCGGAATCACCCTCGACCAGGATCACGGCGGAGGCCGAGGGCCCGAACTGGCGGATGCCGGGAATCGGCAGCCCGAGGATGGCGCGGGCGTGCAGCGCGAACTGGGACAGATCCTGTGAAATCAGCGTCACCAGGCCGGTGTCGTGGGGCCGCGGCGAGACCTCGCTGAACCACACCTGATCCCCCTTGATGAACAGCTCCACCCCGAACAGGCCATACCCGCCCAGGGCGTCGGTCACGGCCCGGGCCACCTGCCGGGAGGCCTCCAGCGCGGCACCGCTCATTGGCTGCGGCTGCCAGGACTCCTGATAGTCACCACCTTCCTGGCGGTGCCCGATCGGCTCGCAGAAGCGGGTGCCGCCGGCGTGGCGCACGGTGAGCAGGGTGATCTCGTAGTCGAAATCGATAAAGCCCTCGACGATGACGCGGCCCTGGCCGGCGCGGCCGCCCTGCTGGGCGTAGTCCCAGGCCTTTTGCAGGTCGGCGTCGCTGCGCAGCAGGCTCTGGCCCTTGCCGGAGGAACTCATGATCGGCTTTACGATGCAGGGGTAGCCGAGGTCCTGTACCGCGGCGGTGTAGTCCTCGAAGCTATCGGCAAAATGGTAGGGCGAGGTGGGCAGGCCCAGCTCCTC
>JBJHBY010000062.1:0-15863 GCA_050485745.1 Gammaproteobacteria bacterium
GCGCAGGTACAGTCCCATTTGATGTCCCAGCAGTATGACTCGGTCATGCGCAAGGCCAATCTCAAGAACTATGGTCGCTCCGGTGTTCCTCGTTGAACCCCGGCCCGTTGGAGTGTAGTCATGAAAGTTCGAGCTTCAGTAAAAAAGGTCTGCCGGAATTGCAAGATCATCCGTCGCAAGGGTTCTGTGCGGGTTATCTGCAGTGCCGAGCCGCGCCACAAGCAGCGTCAGGGATAACCCTTTAATGATTGATTTTTGCCGTCGGCAACGCTAGAATTTCCCGCTTTTCGCGACAGGTCGCTTTTCCGGCCGGTTCGCGAGGCTCTGGCGCAGCTTCCGGCAGCGGAAATATCGTGGAGTAAACTGAATGGCCCGTATTGCTGGTGTCAACATACCAGATAACAAGCACGCCGTGATCTCTCTCACCTATATCTTCGGTGTGGGGCGCACGACCGCCAAGGCGCTGTGCGCCAGTACCGGCATCGCCGAGCATGCGAAGGTCGCCTCGCTTAGCGAGGAACAGCTGGACGCCCTTCGGAATGAGGTCGGCAAGCTGTCTGTCGAGGGTGATCTGCGCCGGCAGGTTTCCATGAATATCAAGCGCTTGCTGGATCTGGGCTGCTACCGCGGCCTGCGGCATCGCAAGGGTCTGCCCCTGCGTGGACAGCGTACCAAGACCAACGCCCGTACCCGGAAGGGGCCGCGCAAACCCATTCGCAAGTGATGTCGGCTTCACGCCGACCGCTTTAGTGTAGCTACACCACTTGTGTAGTGTTGATATTAGAGTAGGTACAACATGGCTAAAGGCTCCAAGCAGACCGTGACCCGCAAGAAGGTCAAGAAGACCGTGGTCGACGGTGTGGCGCACATACACGCCTCTTTCAACAACACCATCGTGACTATCACCGATCGCCAGGGCAATACGCTGGCATGGGCGACGTCCGGCGGCTCCGGCTTCCGCGGTTCACGCAAGAGCACGCCGTTCGCCGCCCAGGTTGCCGCCGAGCGTGCTGGCACCGCGGCGAAGGATTACGGCCTCAAAAACCTTGATGTTGAAGTCAAGGGTCCTGGCCCTGGTCGTGAGTCGGCCATTCGCGCCCTGAACAACTGTGGTTACAAGATTACCAATATTACCGACGTGACGCCGATCCCCCACAATGGGTGCCGTCCTCCGAAGAAGCGTCGCGTGTAAATCCGAATCGTCAAACGGGAACTGATGGCATGGCAAGATATATTGGCCCAACCTGCAAGCTCTCTCGCCGGGAGGGGACCGATCTCTTCCTCAAGAGCGGCGTAAGGCCCCTGGACTCCAAGTGCAAGGCCGAGACTATCCCCGGCATGCATGGAGCGCGTCGTGGCCGCCTGTCGGACTATGGCGTGCAGCTGCGTGAGAAACAAAAGGTGCGCCGCATTTACGGTGTGCTGGAGCGCCAATTCAGCAATTATTACAAGGAGGCGGCCCGTCAGAAGGGAGCCACCGGCGAGAACCTGCTGCGCCTGCTTGAGTCCCGTCTTGATAACGTCGTTTATCGCATGGGTTTCGGTGCCACGCGCGCCGAGGCTCGGCAGCTGGTTGCGCACAAGGCGATCATGGTCAATGGTCGTACCGTGAACATTGCTTCCTATCAAGTGAAGCCCGGTGATGTGGTCGCGGTCAGGGAGAAAGCACGCAATCAGTTGCGCATTCAGCAGGCGATGGCCCTTGCAGCGCAGCGTCCCGAGTCCCAGTGGCTGGAAGTCAACGCGAGCAAGATGGAGGGCACGTTCAAAGCCCTTCCTGACCGCGCGGAGTTGCCCTCAGAGATCAATGAGAGCTTGATCGTCGAGTTGTACTCGAAGTAATCAGGGCGAAATCAAGGGACTTTTCACTACAGGTGTCTCTATGCAAATGGCAGTGAACGAATTTCTAACACCGCGCCTGATCGACGTCGAGCAGGTCAGCGCAACTCGTGCAAAAGTCAGCCTTGAGCCCCTCGAGCGTGGTTTTGGCCATACGCTGGGCAATGCCCTGCGTCGGATTTTGCTCTCCTCCATGCCCGGGTGCGCAGTAACCGAGGCTGAAATCGACGGCGTACTTCATGAGTACAGCGCGATTGAAGGGGTGCAGGAAGACGTTATCGAGATCCTTCTGAATCTCAAGGGTGTTGCCGTCGTCATGCACGGTAAGGACCAGACGGTACTCAGTCTGAGCAAGAAAGGCCCTGGTGTTGTCACCGCGGGTGATATCCAGCTCGACCATGACGTGGAAATTCGCAATCCGGATCACGTCATTGCTCATATCAATGGTCGTGGCCAGCTCAACATGAAAGTGACTGTGGCCCGTGGGCGTGGTTATGAGCCAGCGGATGCCCGGGACCGCCCCGAGGAGGAGACGCGCGCAATCGGTCGTCTGCAACTGGATGCGACTTACAGCCCTATCGTTCGCGTTTCCTATGTGGTTGAGAGCGCACGGGTAGAGCAGCGGACCGACCTCGACAAACTGGTTATCGATCTTGAAACCAACGGTACGCTGGATCCTGAAGAGGCGATCCGTCGCGCAGCGACGATTTTGCAGCAGCAGCTCGCTGTGTTCGTTGACCTGGAAGGGGATGCATCGTCGGAGCCTGAGCAGCATGAAGACGAAGTGGACCCGATTCTGTTGCGTCCCGTCGATGATCTCGAGCTGACGGTGCGCTCTGCGAATTGTCTCAAGGCCGAGAACATCTATTACATTGGTGATCTGGTTCAGCGCACCGAAGTTGAGCTTCTGAAGACCCCGAACCTGGGCAAGAAGTCTCTGACCGAGATCAAGGACGTCCTGGCAAGTCGCGGGCTGTCCCTGGGGCTTCGCCTCGACAACTGGCCTCCGGCCAGTTTGAAGAATGAAGACAAGGTGCTGCCCTGAGTCAGGCAGTGCCGTCGCCATATTGCTGAGAGAGCAATTGTTTCGTTAAGGAACCCGAGTCATGCGTCATCGTCACAGTGGCCGTTATTTCAATCGCACCAGTTCGCACCGCAAGGCCATGTTTCGCAACATGACCACATCGCTGGTGGAACACGAGCTGATCAAGACAACTCTGCCGAAAGCAAAAGAGCTGCGGCGCTATGCCGAGCCTTTGATCACTCTGTCGAAGCAGGATAGCGTCGCCAACCGCCGCCTGGCCTTTGCGCGCCTGCGCGACAAGGCAGCAGTCGGCAAGTTGTTCTCCGAGCTCGGTCCGCGCTACCAGGCTCGCCCCGGTGGTTACATCCGGATCCTCAAGTGCGGTTTCCGCGCCGGTGACAACGCGCCGATGGCGTTTGTTGAGCTGGTGGACCGTCCCGAGGTTGATTCGGACGATGTGGTTGTCGAGGACTGAGAGTCTCTTCGTCGGGTACGGCTGGCCTGGTCGTTGAGACCGACGAGATCATCGACGAAATGATGTAAAAAACGCCGGCTCGAAGCCGGCGTTTTTTATGCGCGTCTACGCCGTTTTCTTTCCGCCGATGTACTCACGGCGGACCCCTGCCGTTTCCCGAGTCCAGGCAGGAGGGCGTGGAGGAAGTGCCCGGTATGGGAGGTGGGGTTCATCGCCACCTCCTCTGGCGTTCCGGTGGCGATGATCCTGCCGCCGCCCGACCCTCCCTCCGGGCCGAGGTCGACGATCCAGTCGGCGGTCTTGATGACATCGAGATTGTGCTCAATGACGACGATCGTATTGCCGTGATCCCGCAGTCGGTGGAGAACGGCGAGCAACTGCTGGATGTCATGGAAATGCAGGCCCGTGGTGGGCTCATCAAGAATGTACAGGGTCTTGCCAGTATCGCGCTTGGAAAGCTCGCGTGACAGCTTGACCCGCTGCGCCTCGCCGCCTGACAGCGTGGTGGCAGCCTGCCCCAGCTTGATATAGGAGAGGCCGACGTCCACCAGGGTCTGCAGCTTGCGGGCGATGGCGGGCACATTCTCGAAGAACTGGCTGGCATCTTCGACGGTCATGTCGAGGACCTCGTAGATGTTTTTGCCTTTGTAGCGGATTTCGAGGGTTTCCCGGTTGTAGCGTCGCCCTTTACAGACGTCGCAGGGGACGTAGATGTCCGGGAGGAAGTGCATTTCCACCTTGGTCACGCCGTCACCCTGGCAGGCCTCACAGCGCCCTCCCTTGACGTTGAAGCTGAAGCGCCCGGGCTTGTAACCTCTCGATCGGGCCTCCTGGGTCCCGGCGAACAACTCCCGGATCGGAGTGAAGATGCCCGTATAGGTCGCGGGGTTTGAGCGTGGGGTGCGGCCGATCGGGCTCTGATCGATGTCGATGCACTTGTCGATGTGTTCCAGGCCCTCGATGTTGTCATATGGGGAGGGTTGCAGGGTGGTGGCGCCGTTCAGTGCGGTGGCCGCGATCGGATAGAGGGTATTGTTGATCAGCGTGGATTTTCCCGATCCGGACACCCCGGTCACACAGGTCATCAGGCCCAGCGGCAGGCTCAGGTCGATGTTCTGCAGATTGTTGCCGCTGGCGCCCCGCAGCTGAATACTCAGATCTGTCCTGAACGGTGTACGCTGCTTTGGAACCGGGATGGAACGCTTGCCCGAGAGAAACTGCCCCGTCACTGAGCGCGACTGGCGCAATACACTGCTCAGGGAGCCTGCGGCGACAATTTCGCCCCCATGCACGCCGGCGCCGGGGCCTATGTCGATGACGAAGTCGGCCGCCCGTATTGCATCCTCATCGTGCTCCACGACGATGACTGTGTTGCCGAGATCACGAAGATGCAGCAGGGTTGCCAGCAGTCGCTCGTTGTCGCGTTGATGCAGGCCGATCGAGGGCTCGTCGAGGATGTACATGACCCCGACCAGCCCGGCACCGATCTGGCTGGCCAGGCGAATACGTTGGGCTTCGCCCCCTGACAGGGTGTCGGCGGAGCGCTCCAGGGTCAGGTAGTTGAGGCCCACATCGACGAGAAACTGCAGCCGTTCGCGGATTTCTTTGAGGATTTTCTCTGCGATCTTGCCTTGGCGTCCTTTCAGCCGCAGCTTCTGGAAGTAGTCCAGGGCATCACCGACCGGGAGTGCAGTGATCGAAGGCAGGTTGCGCGAGTCAACGAAGACATTGCGTGCCTCCCGGCGCAGGCGGGTGCCTCCGCAGTCCGGGCAATGCTGGCTGCTGAGGTAGCGGGCGAGATCCTCGCGCACGGTCTGGGAGTCCGTTTCCCGGTAGCGCCGCTCCATGTTGGGGATGATACCCTCGAAGCGATGGCGACGCTGATACACATCACCACGATCATTGGCATAGCTGAAGTTGATGCTCTCTTCGCCACTGCCGTGCAGGATGACCTTGCGATGCCTGGCGGACAGTTTCTCGAAAGGTGTATCGATATCGAAGCCATAGTGATCTGCGAGGGAGGTCAGCATGTGAAAATAGAATACGCTGCGCCGATCCCAGCCACGGATGGCGCCTTCCGCAAGGCTGGCTTCCGGGTGCAGCACGATACGGCTTTCATCGAAGTACTGCTTTACGCCGAGACCGTCGCAGCCAGGGCAGGCGCCCGCAGGGTTGTTGAAAGAAAACAGTCGGGGCTCCAGTTCACTGACACTGTAGCCGCAGTGTGGGCAGGCAAATTGCGAAGAAAATACCAGGTCCGCCTGGGCGCCTTCCATGTGGCTGATCATGGCGATGCCATCAGCCAGTTCAAGGGCCGTCTCGAAGGATTCCGCCAGCCTCAGCTGAAGGTCCTCGCGGACCTTGAATCGATCCACGACCACCTCGATGCTGTGCTTGCGCTTCTTGTCGAGTTTCGGCGCTTCGTCCAGGTCCATGACCTGGCCATCGATACGGGCCCGTACAAAACCATCGCGTCGTAATTGTTCGATGATATGAACATGCTCACCCTTGCGTTCGCGCACAATCGGGGCCAGCAGCATCAGAGGCGTGCCCGTGGGCAGGGCCAGGACGCTGTCCACCATCTGGCTGACGGTTTGCGCAGTGAGTGGTACATCGTGATCGGGGCAGCGGGGTTCTCCCGCACGGGCGAACAGCAGGCGCAGGTAGTCGTAGATCTCGGTAATGGTGCCGACCGTGGAGCGCGGGTTGTGGGAGGTGGACTTCTGCTCGATGGAGATGGCCGGCGACAGGCCCTCGATATGGTCCACATCGGGCTTTTCCATCATGGAGAGGAATTGCCGTGCATAGGTGGACAGGGATTCGACATACCGCCGCTGACCCTCGGCGTAAAGGGTGTCAAAGGCCAGTGAGGATTTGCCCGAGCCGGAGAGGCCGGTGATGACCACGAGTTTGTCGCGGGGAATGTCCAGGTCGATGTTCTTCAGGTTGTGGGTACGAGCCCCGCGTACACTGATCTTGTCCATACATCACCGGCAAGCCAACAAACCGTCAAGTATATCCCCCCGCCTGCCTGCCCCGGTAGGGGGCGATACAGTGGGCCGCGGGAGGCGCTGGCGAAGACATGAAAAAATCGGGTTGAACTGTTAATATCGTCCGTTTGCCGGCTGCAGCAGCCGGTTTATGCCGCGCCGTTGATGAAGCGGTGCCGCGGGCATTGTCCACAGCGCAAGGTTGTCCCCGTTGGCTGTTTCCCCTGACGCCATGACGGCCCCGGAACGCAGGGCCGTCGTATCCCTTTCAGTCCTGTATGCATTTCGCATGCTCGGGCTGTTCATGGTGTTGCCCGTACTGGCGCTTTACGGCGATGACTACCGGGGTGCCACGCCATTCCTGCTTGGGCTCGCCCTGGGTGCCTATGGTCTGGCGCAGGCGCTTCTGCAGATTCCGGCTGGCCTGTTGTCGGATCGTATCGGTCGCAAGCCGGTGATCATCGGGGGGCTCCTGATCTTTGCCTTCGGCAGTGTCGTTGCCGCCGCCGCGGACACGATCTACGGTGTGATTATCGGGCGCCTGCTGCAGGGCGGGGGGGCGATAGCCAGTGCGCTCATGGCGCTTCTGGGGGACGTGGTCAGAGAGGAACAGCGCGCCAAGGCCATGGCGGGTGTCGGGGCCAGCATTGGCGTCTCCTTCATGGTAGCCATGGTCATCGGCCCCTTGCTGGCGGGTGGATATGGCCTGACCGGAATATTCGCTGTGACCGCCGCCCTGGCCATTTTCGGCCTGCTCCTGCTGCGCTGGGGCGTGCCGGATCCCGGGTTGGCGCGCGCGCAGGCGGAGGTCATCCCCCTGCCGTCCCTGGTGGGGCAGAGTCTGCGCGATTCATCCCTGTTGCGCCTTTACGTTGGTGTCTTTGCACTGCATGCGGTCCTCACCGCGAGTTTTGTGGCAACGCCGTTGTTGCTCGCAGATGCCGGCCTGCCGCGCGACAGTCACTGGCAGGTCTATCTGCCGGTGTTGTTGGTGTCATTCCTGCTGATGCTACCGGTACTGCTGCTGGCGGAGCGTCATGGCCAGTTGCCCCGGGCCTTGCGCGGAATGGCGCTTCTGCTGCTGGTTTCCTTTGTGGTCAGCCTGTCTGCAGGTGAGCGGGCCACCTGGCTGGTGCTCGGGCTCGGTCTGTTTTTCGTTGCTTTCAACTGGTTCGAGGCGATGCTGCCTGCCCTGGTCAGCCGCATGGCGGCCCCCGGAGGGCGGGGGACGGCAATGGGGCTGTTCAGCACAGCCCAGTTTGCCGGCGCCTTTGTCGGTGGTGCCGGCGGCGGTCTGTCCATGCAGATGGGCGGTCCCGCAGGCGCTCTCGTGTTTGCCGGGCTGATGGCGCTGGTATGGTTGGCCCTCGGCTGGCATTTGCGCCCTCCGGCTCCGGCTCCGGCGCGTGCCCCGGGTCCCTGAGTCATTCCTTGTGTTCTTCGTCTGGCTCGCAGGGTGTGGAGATGCCAGGGGGTTTCAGGGCTTGTCTGGATGGGCATGGGGTGATCCGGTATAGTGTTTGTCCGGCCAGGAGGCCGCTGGAAAGTGGTTGCACCGACGGGTGCTGTCACTTGTATCAAGGGCAAGGACGCCGTCGCGGCCAGGCCGCGGCATTCCGGGGCGAGTCTTCGCCACCGGCGTCGTCACCATTGGGAGAGTCGCATGGCGCGTGGAATCAACAAGGTCATCCTGATCGGCAACTGTGGCGCGGACCCGGAGACCCGCTACATGCCCAGCGGTGGGGCTGTGACCAACGTCAATATCGCCACCAGTGAAAGCTGGAAGGACAAGCAGACCGGCCAGCAACAGGAGCGCACCGAGTGGCATCGGGTGGTGTTCTTCAATCGTCTGGCCGAGATTGCCGGCGAGTATCTGCGCAAGGGCTCCAAGGTCTATATCGAGGGCTCACTGCGTACCCGCAAGTGGCAGGGTCAGGACGGGCAGGATCGCTACACCACGGAGATCGTGGCCAGTGAGATGCAGATGCTCGACAGTCGCGGTGCCGGTGGTGGCAACGACGATGACGGCGGCTTCCAGCAGCAGCGCAGCGCAGCACCGGCCCAGCCCGCCGGGCAGGGGGCTCGGCAGCCCGCCGCGCAGGGTAATCCGCCCCCCGCCAATTTCGATAATTTCGACGACGACGATATTCCATTCTGAATGGGGTTGACCCTGGACCCGGCTGCCGTGCGGCCGGGCTGACCGCCTGGTGGTGTTTGGCCCCCGTTTTCTGCGAGCTTCAGCCCCCCTGTCCGAGATTGGCGTGCAGCACGGCGGTATTCAGGGCGGGTGATCGAGCTGCGACCAGCAACAGGTCGGCGATTTCCTCCGGCGTGACAAGCCGCTGCAGTAACACGGCGTGGCGCGTAAAGGCGTCGATATTGGCCGTGCCGCCAAAGTGCTCCCTGGCCATTTCCGTGTCTGTCACTCCCGGGCACACGCAGACGGTGTGCATCTGCAGGGGCGCCAGCTCCAGTGCGGTGGCCCGCATCAGGCCCACCTGCCCGTGCTTCGAGGTGACATAGCTGAGGCTGTCCGGTGCCGCGATTTCGCTCAGCGTAGAGCCGACATAGAGGATTGATGAGCCCGGGCGGGCATGGGGCAGCAGCAGTCTATTGAGCTGAATCGGGGCCAACAGGTTGATCTGGAGCACACGCCGGATACTGTCATCGTCACTGCTGGTGGTATTGTCCTTCAGCAACAGGGCGGCGTTGTGGATGATAACAAGCTGCTCGGCTTCCTGTGCGATGGTCAGCAGTGGCGTCGCGATGCTGTGGCCCCAGTCATCGGTGGCGAGATCCGCCTGCAGCCACTCTCCCTGGCTGAAGCCGCCCCGGGTGCGGGAGATGTTCACGACCCGGTAGCCGGCAGAGGCAAAGCACGCGGCTGTTGCCAGGCCGATACCCTTGCTGGCGCCGGTGATGATGACAGTTTTCATGGTTTCTCCTGAGTAATTCGGGTCTGGCCGCAGCCATGGGTCAGACCTGCCAGCTGGAGGAGCCCCATTGGCCGGCCCCCGACGAGACCTTGATAACCACCTGGCACAGGCCGGCTGCGTGGACGAACTCGCGGTCGGCGAGAAAGCGGTGCAGCAGGTAATGCGAAAGCTCTTCCAGGGTGATATTGCTGACGGGCAGTACCTGGGTATCGCTCTGCAGAAACTGCATGACCTCGCCGTTGAAACGTGCGGTGTGGTATGGCGGGTCGCTGATGATCTCCAGCCAGGGGGAGTGTGCCGGCAGGAGCATGTACTCATCCAGCGAATCGCACAGGGTTCTCAGCCGGGTCTTGACTTCCTTGTAGCTGAAGCACATGCCATTGTCGCCGAGAGGGGCGGTGAAATTGATGGCGACAAAATAGTTGTGTCCATGCAGGCGTTCACGCTCTGTGGCGGAAAAGATGGTGAAGTGGGCTGCGGAGAACTTGATGTCCTCCTTGCTGATCTCGATGGTGGTCAGGCGTGGTTGGTTGGTCACGGCGGTGCTCGCGAATCGGGCAGTGACTGGTGGTCGGAGGTTGCAGCATAACACAGCCAGATGGCGTGCCCGCGGAGTGATCCCGCATTGCGCCCGGGGTGTATCCCCTTTGTATAATCACGTGTGTGGCCGTGGCGCCACATTTCATATGAGCGGCGATGGCAAGGCGGGCCGGGTGGAGAGTCCTTGAAAGTTCTTGTGGTGGGTTGCGGGGGGCAGCTGCAGGCGTCCCTGATGCAACATCTGGCGAGTCGTGGCAGGCCCTGTGCGGCGCTGGAGGTGTCCCGGCTGGAAGATCCCCGCGCCCTTCTGCGCGGATTGGCCACAGGACCGTCCATCGTGGTGGAAGTGGCCTCCATCGAGGCCCTGTCGGGTGAGGGGCGCCAGGCCTGGCCCGATGCCGCTTGCCAGGAGCTGATTGCGGCCTGTGCCGAACTGTCCCTGCCGCTGATGTTGGCTTCCCACGCCTGTGTATTCAGTGGAGAGGATCGCCAGCGCATGCGTGAAAGCGACACTCCGCGGCCCCGCACTGACACTGGCCGGTCGTTTCTGGCCCGTGAGCGTGCCCTGGCAGATTTGGTGCCGCGGCACCTGTTGTTGCGTACCGGCCTGGTCTTCAGTGATATTGCCGACAACCCGCTGACCGCCCTGCTGGGCAGAATGCGCGCTGGTGGCGAACTGCTGTTGTCCGCGGATGTACGGCTGGCGCCAACCCCGGCGGCTGACGTGGCAAGGGTGTTGTCCGGCATGATCGACCAGCTGGCCTGCGGTGCGGAGTGCTGGGGCACGTACCATTACCACGCGGCCGATGTCACCACCTGCTATGAGTTTGCGGAAACCGTACTTGCCGCGGCGGCGCAATACTGGTCGCTGGGTACCGATACTGTTCGCCTTGGCGTTTCCGACCAGGCACCGTGCGGGCTACCGGCCCCCTTGCTGAACTGTCAGCGGATTCGCGATCATTTCGGTGTTCAGCAACGCCCCTGGCGCCTGGCAATTCCCGGCCTTCTGCGCCGCATCTACGAGGGAGAGAGGCAATGAGCAAGGCGAGTGACGGTCCCCAGCGCACAATCGGTGCCGCGGTACTCACGGTGTCGGATACCCGCACCGCAGCGGATGATACGTCCGGAGACTTTCTGGCCGACAGCCTGGTTGAGGCCGGGCATCACCTCATCGACCGGCGCATCGTGATCGACGATATCTACCATATCCGGGCGGTGGTCAGTACCTGGATCGCGGATCCGCAGGTGGCAGCGATACTGGTCACGGGTGGCACCGGCTTCTCGGGCCGCGATTCGACTCCCGAGGCTGTATCGGTGCTGTTCGACAAGAGCATCGATGGCTTCGGTGAGGTTTTTCGCGCGCTCTCTTTTCAGGAGATCGGCAGCTCTACGATACAGTCCCGGGCGCTGGCCGGCCTCGCCAATGACACCGTGATCTTCTGCGTGCCCGGTTCCACCGGGGCCTGTCGCACCGCCTGGCAGGGCATCATTCGCGAGCAACTCGACAGCCGGCACCGGCCCTGCAACTTCGTGGGCGTACTGCAACAGCGGAGCAGTAGTTGATGCTCTCGGTCGAGCAGGCGCTGCAGCTGCTGCTGGCGCAGGCATCGCCCAGTGCGCGGGTGGGTTTTCGCCCACTGGGCCAGGCTCGCGGCCTCTATGTGGCGGAGGATCTTTATTCCAGCGTGGATGTCCCTCCCGCAGACAACAGCGCCATGGACGGCTATGCCGTACTCAGCTCTGCTGTGTCCGCGGGTGTTGGCATGCCGGTCAGCCAGCGCATTGCCGCGGGCCACGAAGGGACAGCGCTGGTGCCGGGGAGCGTGGCGCGTATCTTTACCGGTGCCCACCTGCCGTCGGGTGCCGACGCAGTGGTGATGCAGGAGGACTGCCAGCTCACTGACAACGGCGACGTCATCATCGCAGGTCAGGTCAAGCCCGGGCAGCATGTTCGCCCGCGGGGGCAGGATATAGCGCGTGGACAGCGCCTGGTTCAACGGGGGCAGCGCCTTGGCCCGCCACAACTGGGTTTGCTGGCGGGCTCGGGGCTGGCCGGGTTGCCCGTGTTCGAGCCCCTCACCGTCGCGCTGCTCTCGACCGGTGACGAGTTGGTGGAGCCTGGTGCGACACCGGGCCCGGGTCAGATCTTCAACTCCAACCGCCCCATGTTGACCGCCATGCTCGAGGCTCTGGGTTTTCGGGTTGCGGACCTGGGGATCGTGCCCGATACCCTGGATGCTACCCGGCTGGTTCTTGAGGAGGCTGCCCGGGTGGCCGATTGCGTGATTGCCACCGGTGGCGTGTCAGCGGGAGAGGAGGATCATGTACGCGCTGCACTCGAGCAGGCGGGCGAGCTTTCGCTCTGGAAACTGGGCATCAAACCGGGCAAGCCGCTGGCCTTTGGTCGTTGTGCCGGAGTGCCCTTCTTTGGTTTGCCCGGCAATCCTGCCTCGGCATTTGTCACCTTTGCCCTGCTGGCGCGCCCCTTTCTGCTGACCTTGCAGGGTTCGAACGAGACGCAGCCAGAGCAATGGCAGCTGCCCGCTGCCTTCAGTTGGGCGCGGCCGGGATCGAGGCAGGAATATCTGCGTGCCCGTATCGAGGACCAGGGGCGCGGGCCTGAGGTTCACATTTATCCCAACCAGAGCTCGGGAGTGCTGGCATCGGTGGCCTGGGGCAACGCCCTTGCCGTAATACCACCTGGTCAGACAGTGAGCCCCGGTCAGCCTGTAGCCGTGATTTCCCTGCACGCGCTGGGTATCGGTTGACACTATCGATTGACACCCTGCTCAGGTACTGGCTTCGTTGAAGGCCTCGTTGCGCGGGTCGATTTCCGCCAGCACGCTGGTCGTGTCGGGTAGTGCGGTGACGAAGTGTTCCTGTTCCTCGACGCTGACTGACGGTTCGTGGTGGGTGATGCGATAGCGCGTGACCAGTGCAACCGCGAGCATCACCAGCGCATTGCCCACAAACAGGCCGGAAGGCCCGATCAGGTCGATCAGCAGTGCGCTGTAGATGGGGCCAATGCAGCTGCCAATGCCGTAGCTGAGCAGCAGGGCGGCGCTTGCGGCAACGATTTGATGGGAGTCCATGCGATCGTTGGTCATGGCCACTGCGACGGGATAAAGGGCTGCGGTCAACCCCATGAAACCACCGGCGAACAGCACCAGCGGCAGCAGCCCGAATCCGCCAAACAGGGCGGCCCCGATGCAACTGGCACTGGCGCCTGTAGCAATCCAGAGCATCACCTGACGGCGCTCAAAGCGGTCACAGATACGGCCCAGCGGCCAGGCGAAGACCATGGCGGCAAGTACGGCCACTGCCATGAAGATCGAGAGCTGGTCCAGCTCAAGGCCGATACGCGTCGCATACACGGGACCCATGGTGTAAAAGGCGTTGATGGCAATCCCGGACAGCAGGGCGGCGACCAGCCCCACGGGCGCCGTGCCGAAAAGCGCGCGAAGCGGCAGTCGCTCCACCTGCTCGATGGAGGGTGCTTCCATGCGGCTGAGAGAGAGGGGAATCAAGGCCAGGGTCAGCAGAATCGCCGCGATGCTGAATGGCACAAACGTCTCGGGTTGCCCGAGGTTGACCAGCAGTTGTCCTCCCGCCACCGAGATGTAGAAGACAATCTGGTAGACGGCGAACAGCCGGCCGCGGTTCTCGTTGGTGGCCCGGCTGGAGAACCAGCTCTCGATGACGATCAGCAGCCCAGCCATGGAAAAGCCGCTGACAATGCGCAGCAGGGCCCAGACCCATTCCGATACCAGCATGGGATGCAGCAGTGCGGCGCTGGCGCAGATCGCCGCGAAGACGGCGAAGGAGCGGATGTGTCCGACGCGCTCGATCACGCGCCCCGCGTACAGGGTGCCGGGCACGAAGCCGATGGAATAGCACACCAGCACCCAGCCAATCACTGAAACCGGGGTTCCTTCCAGGCTGAGACGCACCCCCAGAAGTGTCATCAGGAAGGCATTGCCGCTGACCAGCAGCATGATGCTGAAGATCAGGGCTGCGAGAGAGACAACCTGACGTGCCATGATGATCCTGCCCCACTACCCAAGCCGATACTCTCGTGCCAAGCCGATACGCACGTGTTCAGAAACGAAAATAGCGACGCTCCGCAGCCCTGCGGTCGTCGCTATTGGTGGGTATTCAATCATGGCTTGCGGCTGGATGCCAGTAGGTGGAAACCGAAACAGATGCGGCGTTCAGCCGCTGCCACGCAAGGCTCGCAACCAGCTGCGCAGCTCGAACCAGGCGGGGCGCAGGTCCCCCGGGCGATTGACTTCATGCCGGGTACGTCGGGGAGCGGGGGTCAGGAAATCCAGCACGCGGCGGAGCTTGACGCCCAGTGGCTGCCTGGAGCGCAGGACCAGGTAAAGACTGTCGACGTCACCCAGCAGCCAGCGCAGCCTCTGCCCGGTCCGATAGGTCGCCGGGGGCTGCGGCATATTCCCGGAACAGCCCTGCCAGAGCAGCCAGGGGAAGTCCACGCCGCTGTCGATGGCCAGCTGCAGGGACCCCCAGAAGCGCGTGTTGATCTCCATCAGGTAGGCCTCGCCATCCGGCGTCACACGGAATTCGACCATGGCGACACCATGCCAATGCACGGCGTCCAGCAGTTTGCGTGCCTGCTGCAGCAGGTTTGGGTCCACGGCTGTACTGCTGCTGAGGACGCTGACCCCGCCCGACGGGGGTTTCTCGCGCAGGCGCCGGTGGGCGAAGAACGTCACCGCCTGACCCCGGTGATAAAGGGCGAAGACGCCGGCACCGCTGCCGGGCACGAAGTCCTGCAGGAGAAACGGGTGGTCCCTCAGATAGGGGCGGGTCTTGAGCAGCTGGTGCAGCTGCTCCCTGTCATGCGCGATGTGTACGCTGGTTTCCAGCCAGCGATCGCCCAGCCAGAGACGTGACAGACATGGTTTGAGGACCACAGGGTAGTGCTGTACCCCGCTTGGATCGAGCTCGGCTGCCTGGCTGAAGCGCCGGCTCTCCGGGACGGGTACGCCGACTTCGCGTGCCAGTTCGATCAAACGCCCCTTGTCGGCCAGTGCCATCACGGTATCCAGGTCTGCGAAAGGCAGTCGGCAACCTGGCAACTGCTCCCGCAGCAGCAGCTGGCTGCTGATCTCGGTGACGGGAAACACGACCTCCGGTGCCTGCGTCGCCAGTACCCCCTGCAACCAGCTGATGAAAGCCGCGGGTTCGCTGCGGGGGCAGGGTGTCTGCAGGTAGCGCTCGCAGAAACGGGATTCACCTGCCAGGGCTCTAGGCGCATGGTCTGCCGCCCAGACTCTGAGCCCCTGGCGGCCCAGTGAGCGCACCACAGCCAGTGCTGCCCGCTGATTGGCATCGAGGACAAGAACCTGAGGTGCATCGCCTCCCGTCATCGCCTCAAACTCTCCAGCCGGAGAGCCGGGCCATGAACGCGGTGCGGGTGCGAGCGATGTCCTCGTGAAGACCGATGCGCGCGAGCGTGGTCACGGGTGCCTCTGCCCGGTTGATCCCGCGCCGGGTCGTGACCGCGCCACGATAGGTGGCTCGCACCAGGGCCTCGGCTTCCGCCGAATAGTCACCATTGGGATAGCAAAACAGTTCCACCGGTTGCTGCAGCTCGTTTTCCAGGCGCTCCCGGCTGTCACGGATCTCCCGCGCTGCGCGCTCGCCGGGAAGTCCCTGCACCAGGCGGGTGTGGTGGCAGGTGTGGCTGCCGATCTCGAACAGCCCCGATCGGGCCAGCTCGCGCAGCTGCTCCCAGTCCATCAGGTCCGGCGGCAGGGTTTGCGGGCCCAGTGCTCGTTCCATGCGCGACAGGTGCTCTGCAAGGGTGTCATCATCCAGGGCCTTGCAGGCGAGAATCGCCGCAGCGCGATGCTCGGGGTTTCCCGCGGCCAGGGACAGGTCGGCCACACGCTCCCGCAGCCAGGCGAAGCTGGCCTCATCCGCGGCGCGTTCTCCGGCTCTCGCCAGCAGCCGCGCGAGACGGTTAGGCCAGAATGACTGGCGGGTGCCGATCATGTGAGAGACCGCGAACACGGTGGCGGGAAGCTCCAGTT
>JBJHBY010000063.1:0-15713 GCA_050485745.1 Gammaproteobacteria bacterium
GCCCACGATCATGTAGAAGCAGGTGGTCTTGCCCGCGCCGTTGGGGCCCAGCAGGCCGACGATCTCACCGCTGCCGACGCGCAGGGAGACATCCTCGACCACCTTGCGCCCCTTGAAAGCCTTGGCCAGGTTGAGCGCTTCGAGCAGGGCCATCAGTTTCCTGCCTCACGCTCCGGTTGCAGGATCATGCGCACCCGCTCGCCGCCGTTGTCGGCCCCCTGGGCTCGCACCGTCTCGGTCTCGGGAAAATAATCGATGCGGTCGCCACTGAGGCTGGAGCCATCCTGCTCGACATGGGCCTCGCGCTCAAAGATCACATGGCTGTCCGTATGCCGGTAGGTGATGCGCAGGGCTCGGCCTCGCATCTCCGCGGCGTCGGCCTCCTGCTGCTGTTGCAGGCGCGCCGGGTTGCCCGTGGCCACCAGTTCGCGCACCCGCCGGTCCTGGCTGACCACCACCACGCGATCGCCCTCGATGCGCAGGCTGCCCTGGACGATCAGTACATCGCCGGAGTAGGTGATGGTATCGCCCTCCTGTACCGCACTGTCGGCAGTGATCTCGATGGGCTGGTCGCGATCATCAGGCAGTGCCGCGGCGGTTGTGGCCAGCAGCCAGGCCAGGCCCAGACAGGGGAGGTGGCGCATGAGCTTCACAGGTAGGCGTCCTGAATGGCTTGCAGCCGGCCCTGGGCCAGCAGGATGAGGTCACAGGCTTCGCGTACGGCACCGCTGCCGCCGCTGCGTTCGGTGCACCAGTCCGCGTGGCGCACCACGAAGGGGTGGCCGTTGGGAACGCTGATACCCAGCCCGGCGCGATGCAGGGCGGCGAGGTCGGGGAGATCATCCCCCATGTAGGCCGTCTCCTCAAGGCCGATCCCCAGCCCGGCGCACAGCGCCTCCAGGGCCTGGAGCTTGTCCTCCTGCCCCTGTACCAGGTGTTCCAGCCCCAGTTCCGCGGCGCGGCGCGCCACCAGGTCGGAGCGGCGCCCGGTGATGATGGCGACTTCGATGCCACTGCGCTGCAACAGCTTGATGCCCAGTCCGTCCAGGATGTGGAAAGCCTTGATTTCCTCGCCGCTGTTGCCGAACAGCAGGCGACCATCGGTCAGCACGCCATCCACATCCAGCGCCAGCAGGCGGATGCGCGCGGCTTTCTCCAGCACGGTATCCATGACGTGACTGCTCATCAGGCGACTCCGGCTCGCAACAGGTCATGCAGGTGGACCGCGCCAATCGGGTGGTGTTCCTCGTCCACCACGACCAGTGCGCTGATTTTGTTGTCTTCCATGATGCGCAGGGCCTCAGCCGCGAGGATGTTGCCCTGCACGGTACGCCCGCCGCTGGTCATGACTTCCCCGATCAGGGCGTGGCGGATGTCCACGCCCTGATCAATGGAGCGGCGCAGGTCGCCGTCGGTGAACAGGCCGCAGAGGTGGTTCTCCGCATCGACCACGGTGGTCATGCCCAGACCCTTGGCGCTCATTTCCACCAGAGCCCTTGCCACCGGGGTGTCGGGGGAGACCCGCGGTACCTCGCCGCCCCGGTGCATCACATCCTCAACCTTGAGCAGCAGGCGGCGGCCGAGTGCGCCGCCGGGGTGGGAGAAGGCAAAATCCTCTGCGGAGAAGCCGCGGTGTTCCAGCAGGGCAATGGCCAATGCATCACCCATCACCAGGGAGACCGTGGTCGATGAGGTTGGGGCCAGGCCCAGAGGGCAGGCCTCCTGGCCGACGCTGACATCGAGGTTGACGTCGGCGGCACGGGCCAGGGTGGAGTCCGGGTTGCCGGTCAGGCTGATCAACGGCACCCCAAGGCGCTTCAGTAGCGGCAGCAGGGTGACCAGTTCGCTGGTGTTGCCGGAGTTGGACAGGGCGATCACGACATCCTGGACGGTGACCATGCCCATGTCGCCATGGCTGGCCTCACCGGGGTGCAGGAACATCGCCGGTGTGCCGGTGCTGGACAGGGTCGCGGCGATCTTGGTGCCGATGTGCCCGGACTTGCCCATGCCGGTGACCACGACGCGCCCGCGTGCGCCCAGCAACAGCTCGCAGGCACGCTCGAAGCGCCCGTCGAGGCGTTGCAGCAAGGTACTCACCGCGTCCCGCTCCAGGGTGATGGTGCGGCGGGCGGAGTCGAGGAAGCTCACGGTGGTCATGGTCGGGGTGGTCACTCCGGGGGGTGTGTCGGTCAGGGCGGGTATTATAGCCGGGTGCGTGACAAACGAAACGTCGGTACCATGGGCGCCATGTCCAGAGATGCTGAACAGCCTGATAACGCCTGGGTCGAGATCCGCGATCTCGGCTTGCGCCGCGGGTCGCGCCTGATCTTCGACGGGGTCGATATCGATATTCCCCGGGGCAAGATTACGGCGATCATGGGGCCCTCCGGCTCCGGCAAGACCACTCTGCTGCGCCTGATCGGTGGGCAGTTGCGCCCGGACAGCGGCAGTATTCGCGTCGATGGCCGGCCGCTGGCCGGGATGCGCCGCGATGAGCTGTTTGCCCTGCGCCGGCGTATGGGTGTGCTGTTCCAGAGTGGCGCGCTGTTCACCGATCTCAGTGTCTTTGAGAATGTCGCCTTCCCGCTGCGGGTGCATACCCGCCTGCCTGAGGCCATGATTCGCGATCTGGTGCTGATGAAGCTCGAGGCGGTGGGTTTGCGCGGTGCACGGCGCCTGATGCCCAGCGAATTGTCGGGCGGCATGGCACGCCGCGCCGCCCTGGCGAGGGCGATCGTGCTGGATCCTGAGCTGATTCTCTATGACGAACCCTTCGCCGGCCAGGACCCGATCTCCATGGGGGTGCTGGTACGCATGATCCGCCTGCTGAATGACGCCCTGGGGATCACCAGCGTGGTGGTGTCCCACGATGTTCCGGAGACCGCGAGTATCGCTGACCTCATCTATGTGATCGCCGATGGTAAAGTCATCGGACGCGGCAGCCCCGAAGAGCTGATGCAGGATGAGCACCCGCGCCTGCGCCAGTTCATGAAGGGGCTTCCCGACGGCCCCGTGCCCTTCCATTACCCGGCGGGGGATTACTTCGAGGACCTGCTGGAGGGCGAGGGATGCTAGACCTGCTGGCCCGTGTCGGGCGGCGTGGTTTCGACGTTGCGCAGTTGTTTGGTCGGGCCGGAATCCTGCTGTGCCAGACGCTGCTGTCGCCCCCGGACTGGCGCAATGGCCCCGGGCTGTTCGTGCGGCAGTTGTACGTCGTCGGTGTCCAGTCCCTGGTCATCGTCGTGGTATCCGGACTGTTTATCGGCATGGTGCTGGCCCTGCAGGGCTACAACACGCTGGTGCGCTTCGGCGCCGAGCAGGCCCTCGGCCAACTGGTGGCCCTGTCGCTGCTGCGCGAACTGGGTCCAGTGGTGACCGCGCTGCTGTTTGCCGGCCGGGCGGGGTCGGCACTGACCGCCGAGATCGGCCTGATGCGGGCCACCGAGCAGCTCGCCTCGATGGAGATGATCGGTGTCGATCCGTTGCGCCGGGTGGTCAGGCCACGCCTGCTGGCGGGGCTGGTGGCAATGCCTGTGCTGGCGCTGATTTTCAGTGTGGTGGCCATTGGTGGTGGTGTGCTGGTTGGTGTCGATTGGCTGGGTGTTGATCCGGGCTCCTTCTGGTCGAACATGCAGCAATCGGTGACGTTCCGCGAGGACGTTCTCAATGGCATCATCAAGTCTCTGGTATTCGGCGTGGTGGTGACCTGGATTGCGCTGTTCCAGGGCTACGATGCCACGCCCACCGCGGAGGGCATCAGCAGTGCGACCACGCGTACCGTGGTGCACTCTTCCCTGGCCATTCTCGGCCTGGATTTCCTGCTCACCGCGACCATGTTCGGAGTGATGTAATATGCAGATACGCACGGCGGAGATCAGTGTCGGAGCCTTCATCATCGCCGGCATCCTGGCCCTTGCCTTTCTCGCCTTTGAGGTGAGTGGCCTGGGCCAGCGCCAGACCGGCGCAGATACCTACACGCTGGTCGCCCGGTTCGAAAACGCCTCGGGCCTTGGCGTCAGGGCGCGGGTCAGTATCGCCGGCGTCGTGGTTGGCCGGGTCACCGATATCCGCCTGGATCCCTTTGATCATCGGGCCGTGGTGCGCATGGCGATCAACCGGGACGTCGACTACATCACCGAGGACAGCATTGCCGGTATCAAGACGGCGGGTGTGCTCGGAGAGAAGTACGTCAGTATCAGCATCGGTGGCATGGATGAGATATTGGGGGACGGCGACGAGATCTTCGATACCCAGTCCACCATCGTGCTGGAAGATCTGATCGGCCGGTTCCTGACCGGTATGGGTAACTGAGCGGCCCCGGGCGCCCTTGAACCCCGGCGCATCCGTGCGGGTCCAATGTCCAGGGTCATCGATTCGAGCAAGGGGAGGCCTTCATGCTTCGTGTTCCGACAACGACCGGCGTAATGACCGGTGTCTGCCTGGTCCTGCTGCTGGCACTGGTTCTGGCGCCAGCCCCGGCCCTGGCCGGCGGGGACGACCCGCGCAAGGTGGTGGTGAAAACCACTGAGCGGGTGATGGCCCTGATCGAGGAGGCGAGGGAGTATATCGACGAGGATCCGCGGCGTTACTATCGTGAAGTCGACCGGATTCTCGATGATGTCGTCGATTTCGATACCTTTGCCAGAGGGGTGATGGGGCGCTTCGCCAGTCGCCAGCGCTATGACGCACTCAGCTCGGATGAGGAGCGCCGCGCCTTCCGCGAGCAGGTCGAGCGTTTTTCCGGCACTTTCCGCTCCGGTCTGGTTGAGACCTACGCCCGTGGCCTGCTGGCCTTCAACGGCCAGCGCATCGAGGTCTTGCCGCTACGCCCGGGCGCGGCGGAGCAGGGTACTGCTACCGTGGTGCAGCATATTCACGGGGAGGCCGATCGTCCCTATGTGGTGCAGTACACCATGCGTCGTGACAGCAGTGGCCAGTGGAAACTGCGCAATGTCGTGATCGAGGGTATCAACATCGGCGCGACCTATCGCAACCAGTTTGCGTCCGCCGTGGAGCAGCATCGCGGGGATATCGACAAGGTGATCGACAACTGGCGGGTGGAGCCCGAGGGTCTTGAAGTCGATGAGTTGACGGACAGTCGCGGCTGATGTCCGGCGCCACTCTTGAGCCCGTCGCATCCGGGCTCCGCGTTTGCGGTGCGCTGGACTTCGACAGCGTCACCGCCCTGGGCGCCCGTGGCAGCGAGCTGATCAGGGGCTGGCCCGAGACCAGCTGCGTGGTCGATTTGTCCGCGGTGACGGAGTCCGGCAGCGCCGGACTTGCCTTGCTGCTGTCCTGGCTGCGCGCGGCCCGGGCAGCGGGCAAGCAGCTGCAGGTCGTGGGTGCGCCTGATGGCTTGCGGTCTGTTGCTGCTGTCAGCGGCCTGCATGCCCTGTTGCCGGATGCCGGGGCCTGAGCACCAGCGCAGTCGCCTTGTCAGGCGTATTGGCGTAGACTAGGGGGTTTTCGGGCGCCATGCCCCTACCGCCGTCCCCACGGTACCCCACCATGTTGTTTCAGGAGGCATTGCGTCATGCATCCCGATGAGGTCCGGCAATTGCTGGCATCCCGACTCGAAGACTGTGATGTCGAGGTCAGCGGCGATGGCCGGCATTTCGATCTTGTCGTGGTAGGTGATGTCTTCGAGGGGCTTTCGCCGGTGCGCAAGCAGCAGCTGGTTTATGCCGCCCTGCGCGAGGAGATAGCCGATGGTCGCGTTCATGCGGTCAATATGAAGACCTACACCCGCAGCGAGTGGTCGTCACGCGCGGCGGGTTGATGCGTCGCACCTCTCCCTCCACACCCTCGCCGGCCAGGCAGGAGCAGCGATGGATAAACTGATCATCCGCGGTGGTGTGCGCCTGAGCGGCGAGATCCGCATTTCCGGCGCCAAGAATTCCGCCCTGCCGATCCTGGCGGCCACGCTGCTATCGGATGATGTGGTGACGGTGCGCAACCTGCCCCATCTGCACGACATCACCACGATGATCGCCCTGTTGCGCTGCCTCGGTGTGGAACTGATCATCGACGAGCGGCTCGGGGTCGAGGTGCATGCCAACACCATCAATGATTTCACTGCGCCTTATGAATTGGTCAAAACCATGCGCGCCTCGATTCTGGTGCTGGGACCAATGCTGGCGCATTTCGGTCAGGCGCGGGTGTCGTTTCCCGGTGGTTGCGCCATCGGCAGCCGTCCCGTGGACCTGCATCTGCGCGGGCTCGAGGCCATGGGGGCGAAGATCGACATCGAGGAGGGCTATATCCATGCCCGCAGCGATGGCCGCCTCAGGGGCGCCGAGATCTTCATGGACATCGTCACGGTGGGTGGTACCGAGAACCTGATGATGGCGGCCTGCCTGGCGGATGGGGTCACGGTCATCGAGAACGCGGCCCGCGAACCCGAAGTGGTGGATCTCGGGAACTTTCTCAACGCCATGGGGGCGCGCGTGGGTGGGCATGGCACCGATACCATCGTGATCGAGGGTGTCGAGCGCCTGCATGGTTGTGACTACGCGGTGATGCCGGATCGTATCGAGGCGGGCACCTACCTGGTGGCCGCCGCCGCCACCGGTGGGCGTATCAAGTTGAAAGATGTCAGGGCCGATACTCTCGAAGCCGTGCTCAAGAAGCTCGAGGAGGCTGGTGCCGATGTCGAGGTGGGCGACAACTGGATCAGTCTCGATATGCATGGACAACGGCCGCGGGCAGTGAATATCCGCACCGCGCCCTATCCCGGCTTTCCGACGGACATGCAGGCCCAGTTCACTGCCATGAATGCCATTGCCGATGGCACTGCTTCGGTGACCGAGACGGTATTCGAGAACCGCCTGATCCAGGTGCATGAGATGAATCGCATGGGTGCCCGGATTGCCATCGAGGGCAATACCGCCATCATCCAGGGTACGCAGCGTCTCAAGGGAGCACCGGTGATGGCCACTGACCTGAGGGCTTCGGCGAGCCTGGTCATCGCTGGCCTGGTTGCGGAGGGTATGACCGTGGTCGACCGCATCTACCATATCGACCGGGGCTACGAGTGCATCGAGGAAAAACTGCAATTGCTGGGTGCCGACATTCGTCGCACCCCTGGTTGACGCGAAACCGGAACCGTTCATGGAAAGTCTGACTCTGGCCCTGACCAAGGGCCGCATCCTCCAGGAAACCCTGCCCCTGCTGGCCGCTGCCGGGATCGAGCCCGCGGAGGACATCAGTGCCAGCCGCAAGCTGGTTTTCGATACCAGCGAACCGGGTCTGCGGCTGGTCGTGCTGCGCGGCGCTGATGTGCCGACCTACGTGCAGTACGGCGCGGCGGACCTCGGTATCTCCGGTAAGGACATGCTGCTGGAGCATGGCGATGCCGGTCTGTATGAGCCCCTGGACCTCGGCATCGCCCGCTGCAGCCTGATGACCGCTGGCATGCGCGGGCAGGCCTTGCCGGGGGGACGGTTGCGTGTGGCCACCAAGTTCGTCAACGTGGCGCGACGCTATTTCGCGGAGCAGGGCCGGCAGGTCGAGGTGATTAAACTCTACGGCGCCATGGAGCTTGCTCCTCTGATGAATCTCGCAGACGTCATTGTCGACATCGTCGATACCGGCAACACCCTGCGTGCCAACGGTATGGAGCCGCTGGAGCTCATCGCCCCGGTCAGCTCCCGGCTGGTGGTCAATCGCGCGTCGATGAAGCGGCATCACGCCCGTATCCAGGGTCTGATAGAGCGGCTGGGCAACGCGGTGCGGGCGCGTTCCGGAGCGGAGGTGCCGGCATGACCGCCCTGACGCTGCGTCGCCTGCATGCCTCGGACGCTGATTTCGACGCTGATCTGGCGGCTTTGCTGGCCTGGGATTCGGTGTCCGATCCAGCGCTGGAGCAGCGGGTTCGCCTGATCGTCGACGATGTGCGGCAGCGGGGCGATGGCGCACTGATCGAGTACAGCCAGCGTTTCGATCGCCTCGACATCTCGCTGCCGCAGCAGCTGGAGTTGCCCCGGGAGCGTCTGCAGCAAGCACTGGCGGCGATCCCCGATGCGCAGCGCCTTGCACTGGAAACGGCGGCGGCTCGGATTCGCAGTTACCACCAGTATCAACTGCAGGCGTCCTGGCGCGTTGAGAGCGAGGACGGCAGCGTTCTCGGGCAACAGGTGACGCCCCTGGATCGCGTTGGCCTTTATGTGCCCGGTGGCAAGGCGGCCTATCCTTCCTCGGTGTTGATGAATGCCATTCCGGCGCGGGTTGCCGGGGTGGGCGAGCTGGTGATGGTGGTACCCACCCCGGATGGGGTGCTCAACGAGATGGTGCTGGCGGCGGCGGCCATCGCAGGGGTCGACCGGGTATTTCGCATCGGCGGTGCCCAGGCCATTGCTGCGCTGGCCTATGGAACGCAGAGCGTACCCCGGGTCGACAAAATCGTGGGGCCTGGAAATATCTATGTCGCCACGGCAAAGCGTATGGTTTTTGGCCAGGTCGGGCTGGACATGATCGCCGGGCCTTCCGAGATCCTGGTGATCTGCGATGGCGGCACGGATCCAGACTGGATTGCCCTCGACCTGTTTTCCCAGGCCGAGCACGACGAGCAGGCCCAGTCACTTCTTGTTTCACCGGATGCGGCATTTCTGGATCGGGTAGCGGAGCGTATGAATGCCCTGCTGCCGGGGTTGGAGCGGGCGGATATCGCACGCGCCTCCCTGGAATCCCGCGGGGCTCTGATCCAGGTCGGCAGCCTCGAGGAGGCCTGCACGTTGAGCAACCGCATCGCACCGGAGCACCTGGAGCTCAGCGTCGCCGAGCCCCAGGCACTGCTGCCCCTGATCCGTCATGCCGGCGCCATTTTCATGGGGCGTCACACGCCGGAGGCACTGGGCGACTACTGTGCCGGCCCCAATCATGTGCTGCCAACCTCGGGCACGGCACGTTTTTCCTCGCCACTCGGCGTCTATGACTTCCAGAAACGCAGCTCCCTGATTCATTTCTCGGCCGCGGGTGCGGCGGCGTTGGCCCCTGTTGCGGAGATCCTGGCGCGTGGCGAGGGTCTGACCGCGCATGCCCGCTCTGCTGCCTGTCGTATTGTGGGGGGTGATGATGAGTGACGATTCGCTGAGCGCTGCGGTCGCGCGCTGGATTCGTCCGGAGATCCGGGCCATCCAGGCCTATGCGGTTGCGCCGTCGGCGGGTATGGTCAAGCTGGATGCGATGGAAAACCCCTATCGCTGGCCTGAGCCGCTGTTACGGGAATGGCTGGAGACCCTGCGAGAGGTCTCCATCAACCGCTACCCGGATCCGGTGGCGCGGGATCTGTGCGGGGAGTTGCGTCGCGTCATGGGTATCCCTGACGAACTGTCGCTGCTGCTGGGCAATGGTTCCGACGAGATCATCCAGTTGCTGGCTCTGGCGGTGGCGGCCCCGGGGCGCGTGGTGCTGGCACCGGAGCCGGGTTTCGTGATGTATCGCATGATCGCCAGCCTGGCCGGCCTGCGTTATGTCGGAGTGCCCCTGGACGCCGATTTTGACCTCGACGTTGCGGCGATGCAGGCCGCCATGGCGGAGCATGATCCGGCCCTGTTGTTCCTGGCGTTGCCAAACAACCCCACCGGCAACCTGTTTTCTGAGGACCGGGTACGCGCTGTGATCGATGCTGCGCCGGGACTGGTGGTTCTTGACGAGGCTTATGGGCCCTTCAGTGATGCCGATCACCTGTCACTGGTGTCGGAGCATCCCCGGGTGCTGTTGATGCGGACCCTGTCCAAGGTCGGCCTGGCGGGCCTGCGCCTGGGTCTGCTGATTGGGGCGCCGGCCTGGCTGGACGAACTGGACAAGATTCGTCTGCCCTACAACATCAATGTGCTGACTCAGGCCAGCGCCAGTTTCGCGCTGCGCCATTTCGACGTGCTGCGCGAGCAGACGCGCTGTATCCGCGCCGATCGCGAGCAGCTTGCCGATGCCCTGGCATGTCTGCCGGGCCTTGTGATCTGGCCCAGTGCGGCCAATTTCCTGCTGGTGCGTGTACCGTCCGGGCGTGCTGGCGAACTGTTCGAGGGGCTGAAGGCGGCGGGAATCCTGGTCAAGAAACTGGATGGGGCGCACCCCCTGCTGGCGGACTGCTTGCGCTTTACTGTGGGTACTGCGGAAGAGAACGCTCGCCTGCTCGAGGCCGTGACAGCATTGCTGCGGGCTCCTGCTGCCTCAGCCAGCTGAACGGTCCGGCCCCGGGCGGGCATCGACACGAATGGCCAGATCGGTGCGCTCCCGATTGCGAATCCGCGACACGGTGACATAGTCCCCGGGCCGGGTCGCCGCGATCAGGTTCATGCCGGCGTGGCCATCGCCGACGGGGCGGTCATTGATGGCGATGATGATGTCGCCTATCTCCAGCCCGGCCCTGGCCGCTGGGCCGCCACGGTACAGATTGGTGACGACCACGCCGTTGCCGGGGGCGATGGCGTTTGCTGTAGCCATTTCCCGGGGAATGCGCTGTACCTCCACGCCCAGCCAGCCGCGCATCGGGCGCCCGAATTCAATCAGGTCGGCCATGGTGCGTACGGCGATATCGGCGGGTATGGCGAGGCCGATGCCCATGGAGCCGCCGCTCTGGGTGTAGATGGCGGTATTGATGCCCAGCAGTTGACCCGACACATCCACCAGTGCGCCGCCGGAGTTGCCGGGATTGATGGCGGCGTCGGTCTGGATGAAATCCTCATAGGTCGTGAGCCGTAGACCATAGCGCCCGGTGGCGCTGACGATGCCCTGGGTGACGGTCTGGCCAAAGCCGAACGGGTTGCCGATGGCGAGGACCACGTCTCCGACCTGAATCTCCTCCGGCTGTCCGATGGTGATCGGCTCCAGCCGGTCCAGTTCGATCTTGAGCAGGGCGAGGTCGGTTTCCGGGTCCAGGCCCACGACAGTGGCGAGGGCATCGCGACCATCGTGCAGGAGGACCAGGATTTCATCGGCATCGCGGATCACATGGTGATTGGTCAGCAGATAGCCGTCGCGGCTGACAATGACGCCGGAGCCCAGGCTGCGCTGGATACGCTCTTGCTGGAACGGGTTGCCGCGATTGAAGAAGTGGCGGAAGAACGGGTCGTCGAACAGGGGGTGAACCGGTGTTCGGACAGTCTTGGTGGTGTAGATATTGACCACGGCTGGCGCGGCCTGGCGTACCGCCTCGGCGTAGGAGGTCGGGCCCTGGCTGCCACTGCCCGGGGTAGGTGCGGGTGCATCGGGCTGCAGGTACTGGAGGATCAGCAGGCCTGTTAGAATGCCGCAGAGGATCGGCCAGCTGAGAAAGCGCAGCGCCTGGAGCATTGCCGTGGTCCGGTCTGGAAATACACCGTCAGCCTAACACGATTGCCTCTGCCGCCACAGTGGCCGGGGCAGGGTGCCGGGGCTGACCTGGCGGCGTCCGGGAGAGGCCCATGTCGATTGCGCTGAAGGACCTTGTTGCGCTGGCGGATGACCTGCTGGAGCCACGGGCGTTCGACGATTACTGCCCCAATGGCCTGCAGGTCGAGGGGCGGGCCCGGGTCCGGCGTCTGATTTCCGGGGTGACCGCCAGCCAGGCTCTGATCGAGCGGGCCATTGAGCTCGAAGCGGATGCCATCTTCGTGCACCACGGCTACTTCTGGCGTGGCGAGGACCCCCGCGTCGTGGGCATGCGCCGGCATCGCCTGGGGTTGCTTCTCACCCACGATATCAGCCTGATCGCCTACCACTTGCCCCTGGATGCACACCCTCGCTACGGTAACAATGCGCGTCTGGCGGAAGAGCTTGATATCGAGATCAGTGGCGGCTTGCAGCCGGAGAGTGCCCGCCCCGTGGGCAATGTCGGCCGCCTGGCCGAACCGCTGTCTGCGCCGGATTTTGCGGATCATGTCGGTCGCCGGCTGGGCCGGGCACCCCTGCTCGTGCAGGTGGGGGAGCGGCCGGTCGAGACCGTGGCCTGGTGTACCGGGGCTGCCCAGGGCTATATCCAGCAGGCGGTTGAGTTGGGGGCTGATGCCTTTCTGACGGGAGAGGTGTCCGAGCAGACCGTGCACCAGGCCCGGGAGCTTGGTATTCACTTCATTGCCGCGGGCCATCATGCGACCGAGCGCTATGGTGCGCCCGCCGTCGCCGATTATCTGGCGCGGCAGGCAGGGATCGAACATTATTTCGTGGATATCGATAACCCGGTCTGAGACGGTTCCGCTACGCGGGTCGCCCTGCGCTCAGATTGGCTTCGGGGGCTCCGGCTCGCGCTCTGGTGCAGGCTTGTCCAGGCCGAAGGCTTCGTGTAGCGCGCCCTTTTCCCCTGGGCTGCGCCGCGGTGCGTAGTCCCTGGGTGGTTCCAGCGGTGCGGCGGCGGGAGGCTCGTCTCCGCCGGGCTCGGGCAGGCGGGTGAGGCGTGGCGCATCGGCAGGGTCGCAAAGGGCCTGGGCCCCCTGGGCAAGGTGGTTGTAAATCTCCCGATAGTCGCTGGCGAGGCTGTTGAGCAACTCGGCGGATCGGCTGAAGTGCTGGCCCACGTCCTTCTGATAGTCGCGCTGGCGCTGTTTCATCTCGTCCAGGGCGGCCTCCAGTTCGCGGCGCTGTTGTTCCGCGGGCACCAGCCAGCGGGACGCCAGATAGCCGGCGACTGCCCCCAGGGTCAGCATCGCCAGTGCGGTGAGCCAAAACGTCGATGAGCTGTACACGTCAACCTCCGGAAACGTCCCGGTCACGACGACCTGCCTGTCGCGACTCCTTCGTGCCGCGGCTGTCGCCGCGGCACAATCCCAGTATACCCGAGACGATCGCCGGGTTGACCGCGTGTGGCGGCAAATTGCCAAGCGCCCGGGCGCTTGGGTAAAGTGGCGCGCCTCTGGGCCCGGCTTTTGGGGGAAACACCGGCGTGACACCGCTTGAGCGTTACCGGCAAGATTTGCAGCGACCGGATTTTGTGCGCGACCCGGCGCAGGAGCAGGCCATTGGGCTGCTGCAGGAGCTTTACGAGCAGCTCGTCGAGGCCGAGCGCCGCGCGACACCCGGGGCGCTGGGGCGCCTCCTTGGCCGGCTGCCGCGGCGGCGTGCTGCTGCGCCGGTCACCGGGCTCTACTTCTGGGGCGGGGTAGGGCGCGGCAAGACCTATCTGATGGATATTTTTTTTGAGTCCCTGCCGTTCCAGCGCAAGCAGCGCGCCCATTTTCATCGCTTCATGCAGCGGGTGCATCGCGAACTCAAGGTGCTTGCTGGCGAAAAAAACCCCCTGGACACGGTGGCGCGACGCCTGGCGTCCGAAGCCCGGGTGATCTGCTTCGATGAGTTTTTCGTTTCGGACATCACCGACGCCATGATTCTGGGCACGCTGTTCGAGCGGCTGTTCGGGCTGGGAGTGACTCTTGTGGCCACCTCGAACATTCAGCCCGATGACCTTTACCGGGATGGCCTGCAGCGCAGCCGGTTCCTGCCGGCGATTGCCCTGATCAAGGCCCATACCCGCGTGGTCAATGTCGACGGTGGCACAGATTACCGCCTGCGCACGCTGGAGCAGGCCGAGCTGTACCACTGTCCCCTCGATGATCAGGCCGATGCCAGTCTCGCTGCGAGCTTTGCGGCCCTTGCGCCAGAGCAGGCGGCGGTCCAGCAGATGCTGGAGGTCGAGGGACGGCTGATCCGGGTGCGCAAGCTGGCGGAGGACGTGGCCTGGTTCGATTTCGCTGCGCTGTGTGACGGTCCGCGCAGCCAGAACGACTATATCGAGCTGGCGCGCATCTTCCATGCGGTGCTGATCAGCGACGTGCCCTGCTTCTCGGTGGACACGGATGACCAGGCGCGGCGCTTCATTAACCTGGTGGATGAATTCTATGACCGCAATGTCAAGCTGGTCCTTTCCGCCGAGGCGCCGCTGGATGAGCTCTACGCCGGGGGGCGCCTCGCCTTCGAGTTCGCCCGTACCCGCTCCAGGCTGCTGGAAATGCAGTCCAGGGCCTATCTGGCCCGCCCGCATCGCCCCTGAGAGCCCGTGTTTGCGATTTGCTGCCAGCTCGCGAGGTCGTAAACCGGCTCTGAGACGGATCAGGGTCGGGGTGCTTGAAAATGGCCGAGTGCTTCTGTAGTATTCGCGCTCTTTCGTGAAACAGAGCCCCAGAGGCGAGACGATGAAAACCTTTAGCGCCAAACCCGACGCCGTGACGCGTGACTGGTTCGTGGTCGATGCGGACGGCAAGACCCTGGGTCGGCTGGCGGCTGAGCTGGCCCACCGCCTGCGTGGCAAGCACAAGCCGGAGTACACTCCGCATGTGGATACCGGCGACTATATCGTCGTGATCAATGCCGGCAAGGTTCGGGTCACCGGCAACAAGTCCACCGACAAGAAGTATTACCACCACAGCGGTTTCCCGGGTGGTATCAAGGAAACTACCTTCGAGAAGCTGGTGGTCAAGGCTCCCGAGCGCATCATCGAGCTGGCGGTGAAGGGCATGCTGCCGAAGAATCCGCTTGGTCGCGCGATGGCGAAGAAGCTCAAGGTCTATGCCGGCGAAGCGCACCCCCACACTGCGCAGCAGCCGCAACCCCTGAACATCTAACGGAAAAGACAGCTCATGGCAGCCACTCAATACTACGGAACCGGTCGTCGCAAGACCGCTACCGCGCGGGTCTTCCTGACCAACGGCGCTGGCAATATCACCGTGAACCGCCGCCCCCTGGACCAGTACTTCGGTCGTGAGGTTGCGCGCATGATCGTGCGCCAGCCCCTGGAGCTGGTCGATCTGGCGGACAAGTTTGACATCAATGTCAGCGTCGCCGGTGGTGGCAGCTTCGGCCAGGCGGGTGCCATTCGCCACGGTATCACCCGTGCGCTGATGCAGTACGACGAGGCGCTGCGTGGCAACCTGCGCCGCGCGGGCTATGTCACCCGTGACGCCCGTGAGGTCGAGCGCAAGAAGGTTGGTCTGCGCAAGGCGCGGAAGCGCCCGCAGTACTCCAAGCGTTGATTGCGGCCCTCCCTGTGGGGGCTTTGCAGAGCGGTTGTTCGAGAAACGTCCGCGGACTTATCCGGGGGCGTTTTTTTATGGCTGGACAAAGGCTTGTCGGGTGTGGGGCACCCGGGTTTCAGCCTGCTTCGGGGGCTGTTTAACCTTGTAAGCAGTAGGTAATTTCATTACCATTCGGTCCATTTGAGAAGCCCTTCCTCTCATGGGCCATTGCCAGCCCGGAACGGTCTTTCAGCAAGTTTATTCTGATTGGGGGAATCGTCATGAGCAGTGACGGCGTGAACACCGGGCGTCGACGCTTCCTGACTGCCGCAACCGCGGTGGTCGGTGCAGCGGGAGTGGTCGGCGTGGCAGTTCCTTTCGTGGGGTCCTGGGCCCCCAGTGCCAAGGCACGTGCCGCTGGTGCGCCTATTCGGGTGGACCTCGCCCGGCTGGAGCCCGGGGAAATGGTGGTCGAGGAGTGGCGCGGGCGCCCCGTCTATTTCGTGCGCCGTACTGCGGCCGCCCTGGAGTCGATCCGCAAGCTGGATTCCGTGGTCTCGGACCCGGAGTCCCAGCGCTCCCTGCAGCCTCCTTATGTGACCGGCCCCCTGCGCGCCATCCGGGATGAGTACCTCATTATCGTCGGGCTTTGTACCCACCTGGGCTGTGCGCCGCTTTATCGCCCCGAGGTGGGAGCACTGGATGCCGACTGGCTGGGCGGCTTCTTCTGCCCCTGCCACGGCTCCAAGTTCGACATGGCCGGTCGCGTCTATCGCGGCGTACCTGCCC
>JBJHBY010000064.1:0-15589 GCA_050485745.1 Gammaproteobacteria bacterium
GCGTAACCCGGCGTCACCACCCACGCCAGGGCGCTCTCGGGCGTTGCTCACGAAGCTCTTCGGGATCGCTCCAGTAGCAACATCGGTACAAGGTTCAATGACAGTGAGAACGCTGGGTTACGCGGCTTTGCCGCTAACCCAGCCTACGCGGACGTACCGGTTTAGAGCGTAGCCCGGGGCCGCTAACCCGGCCTACGAGCGGCCCCGCTCGCGGAGTCCCGCGAGCAGGGGTTGCTCCTGCTCACGGCGCTGCAGGTAAAGCGGGTGAGACCACGCACGTTGCAGGTAGGCAGCGAACCGGGGCCAGCGCGTCGCGCTCACGTCATAACCCGCATAGTGGCCATTGAGAAACACACCGGGCAGGATCAGGTCGGCAATACAGGGAGCGTCACCGAGCAACAGACCGCTGTCCGGCACCTCGCCCTCGAGGTAATCCAGGTGTGCGGGCAACGCCTCGATGCTGCCCTGCACCCGGGCCTCATCCACCGGCTTCCGGAACATCGCGGGTGAAACAATGCGCGCGAAAAACAGGCCCGGGCCCAGCAACTCCTGCAGGGCGGTATCGGCATATTCCTCGAACCACAGGGCGCGGGCGCGCAGCACCGGATCCCGCGGATACAGGGAGGGCTGTGGATAGCGTTGTTCCAGATAGTCGCAGATCACCGAGGAATCCCCGAGGGTCACCTGGTCGTCGCGAAAGCCGGGGATCTTGCGCAGGGGGTGAATCTGCCGGTAGGTCTCGTCGTTGCGGAATGGCAGAACAGGCTCAACCTCGAACGGCACCGATTTGAGCTCCAGAGTCATCAGCACCTTGCGCACGAAGGGTGAGAGGATGGCGCCATACACTGTGGTCGTCATTGATCAAAGCACCGCACGCAGTGAACTCTGTAACAGGGCGAGGTCCGGGATACAGGCGCGCTCGCCGGCAACCAGCACCCGGAACTGTTCCATGGGGCCCGGTGGTGTGTCCGGGTCCACCACCAGCTCCTCCGCGATGACGCGCATCAGTCGCGGCACACCGGCGGTGATGATGCCACAGAAGGGCAATTCCGGGTCGCCGGTGACGTCGTTGAGGATGGCGATACGCCGACCTTCGACCTCCGTGAACGGTTCGTCATTGATCGCCTCGAAGGACATCACCGGCACCGACTGGTTGCGCCAGGCCACTTGCCCCAGTAGCCAGGCGGGTTTGTCCGCCAGCAACTCCGGCACGCGGTAGGGAATCACTTCCGCAACGCTGACGTTGGGCAGGATCAGGTGCCGGCCGGTAATCGGAATCAACAGGCTGGCCACTTCAATCACGCGCTCCGGCGCCGCCATCAAATCGTTCATGCCACTCTTCCCTCAGGTCGTGCCACAGGATCGCCCCCGGCACGATCACCATCACAAAGCGCACGCAGGGCCCGGGCCAGCTCCGGCGGCGAACCCTGGTGCTGTACCAGGCCGGTCGCCAAAGCCGCGCTGGGCATTTCCGGGCAGATGCTGCTCTCCGGCGACTGCACCCAGACACGCCCGCCACAGGCCCGCATCACCCGGCAGCCAACGGCACCGTCATCCCACAGACCACTGAACACGATCACCCCGGCACGCTGCCGGTAGATCCGCGCCACCCGCGCCACCAGCGCATCCAGGGATGGCCGGTAGGGCGGCGGCCAGGGCTGGTCATCACAGGTCACGCGCCCGAAGGGGTGAATCTGCAACTGCTGCGCCGCCGGTGCGACCAGCACACTGCCTACCTGCAGGCGGGCCTGGCCGCTGCAGACATGCACACGCCAGCCACCGCGACCATCGCTGAGCAGCCCCTCTTCGAAGCCGGGTTCGATGTGCTGCCCCCAGATCAGTGCCAGCGGCAATGTCGGTGGCAGTGCGGCGAGAAAGGCACGCACCGCCTCGGGCCCACCCGTGGATGCCGCGAGAACCCAGACGTCCGCCCCCAGCTGCGTTCCGGTATCGCGCCCCGGCAGCAGTTGTTCGCGCAGCTTGGCCAGAACCCGGTCGCGCCAGCTGGCGCGGGCACCGGGGGCGGCATCCGCGAACAGGGGCTCCACCACCAGCAGCGGTGCGTCGGACACCTCCGCCAGCAACGCCACGGCGGCGTCGACATCGAGGCCATCGGTGACCAGCAGCCAGGCATCCACACCCTGCCGCGGCTCGGCTCCCGGCCGCCAGACCAGGCACTCCCAGCCCGCCTCGCGCAGGATCTGGCGCAACCGCCCCTGCTGCAGGGCGGTCGCCGCGGCGACTCCGACACAGGCCTGCTTCAAGTGCGCCTCAATCCGGCTGCTGACCGGTCAATTCGTAAATGGCATCCAGCAGCACCGGCTCCTGGTAGGGCTTGCCCAGGTAGCGGTTCACGCCCAGGCCAATGGCGCGGTCGCGGTGCTTCTCGCCGGTGCGGGAGGTGATCATGATGATCGGCAATTCCTTCAGCCAGCTGGTATGGCGAATGCGGCTGGCGACCTCGAAGCCGTCCATGCGCGGCATCTCGATATCCAGCAGCATGACATCGGGTACCCGCTCCGGATCCTGCAGCTGGGTGATCGCGTCCATACCGTCCTTGGCCAGCCAGACCTCCATGCCCTGGCGTTCCAGCAGGCGCGAGGTGACCTTGCGCACGGTTACCGAATCGTCCACCACCATGACGCGCAGCGGCCGTTCCTGCACCGCCTTGTGTTCATCGTGGCCCAGGACGATGGTGCGATGCAGCTGCGATGCGTCGGCACGAATCATCGCCGCCAGGTCGAGGATCACCACCACGCTGCCATCGCCCAGCACCGTGGCGCCGGACAGACCCTGGACCATCGCAAACTGTGGGCCGAGGCTCTTGACCACGATTTCGCGCGAGCCCATCAGGCCATCCACCTGCACCGCCACGGCGTGATCGGAACCGCGCACCAGCAGCACCGGCAGCGGCATGGTGAGGCCTTCCAGGTTCGGGCGCGCGCTGGTGTGCAGCAGCGCGCCCATGTAACGCATCAGGTAGGACTGTCCCGCGTATTCGAAAGCCGGGGCATCGGGCTGGTAGTAGGCTTCCAGCTCGAAGGGGCTGACGCGCACGATACCTTCGATGGTGTTCAGTGGAATGGCATAGGCGTCGCCGGCGACACTGACCATCAGGGCGCGATTGACCGATACCGTGAACGGCAGGCGAATGGTGAATTCACTGCCCTGGCCCGGACGCGAGTCGATCTCGACCACACCGCCGAGCTGCTTGATTTCGCTGTGCACCACGTCCATGCCGACGCCACGACCGGAAATCTGCGTGACTTCGCGGGCGGTGGAGAAGCCCGCATGCAGGATGAACTGCAGCACCTCGTGGTCACTGAGCTGGGCACCGGGACGCATCAGGCCACGCTCGATCGCCTTGGCGCGTACCGCATCGAGGTCGATGCCGCGACCATCGTCGCGCAGGCGTATGACCACCTCGCCGCCCTCGCGGGCGAGATCGAGGGCGATCAGGCCCTGGCGCGGCTTGCCGGCCGCGACACGCTGTTCTGCCGGTTCGATCCCGTGGTCGACTGCATTGCGCAGCATGTGCTCCAGCGGCGCGACGATGCGCTCCAGCACACTGCGGTCGAGTTCACCCTCGGCGTTGTCAACGCGGAAATCCACCTCGCGCCCCAGCTCCACACCGACCTGGCGCACGATACGGCGCAGGCGCGGCACCATGCGCGCAAAGGGCACCATGCGCGAACGCATCAGGCCTTCCTGCAGATCGGTATTGATGCGTGACTGCTGCACCAGCAGGGTGTCCATGTCCCGGGCTTTTTCCGCCAGGGTGCTCTTGATGTCAATCAGGTCCGAGGCGGATTCCAGCAGCGAGCGCGACAGCTGCTGCAGCAGCGAGTAGCGGTCAAACTCCAGGGGGTCAAAGCCCTCCAGGCCCTCGCTCTCGACCTGCTCCTGGCGGAACAGGATTTGCGCCTCGGTTTCGCGATCAAGACGGCGTACCTGCTCCTGCAGGCGCTCGACGGTCATCTGCATTTCGTCGAGGGAAAACACCAGCTCGCTGACCTGCTCCTCGGCACGGGCACGGGAGATACTGGTTTCCCCGGCGAGGTTGACCAGTTCCTCGATCAGCTGCGAGGACACCTTGATCACTTCCTGGGGGCCGCGCTTCCAGGCGGGATGCAACAGCCCCTCGGGCACCTCCTGGAAACCCGGTGTCAGCCCGGTACCGGGTTCTTCCAGAACCGGCGCAAGCGCGGTGGCGGGTGTTGCTCCCTCAGGCTCCCGCGGCAAGCCCGGTTCGGATTCCGCCGGGTCCGCGGGTTCGGGGTCGCGCTGCGGCATCGGCTCTGGTTCAGGCCCGAACCCGGCGTACCCGGCCTCGGGCCCGGCGTGAAAAGCAGCCGGGGAGGGCTCAGCCTGGCTCGCGTCGGTCATCGCATCATCCGACTCCGGCGCTTCCGGCACCGCCTCGCTGTCGGCGGCGCGCCCCTTGTCGCGAATGGCATTGACCCGCGCCAGTACCTGGTCCTGCCAGGACTGGACCTCGGCGAGGAACGGGCTGTCGATCGCACGCCCTCGCTGCTGGGCATTGATCAGCAGCGTCTCGAAATTGTGGCTGAGATTGCCCAGACCGCGCAGGCCGGCAAGGCGGGCACCGCCTTTCAGGGTATGCAGCAGACGCTGCAGATCATCCAGGTAGACCGGGCTGTCCGGCTCGTCCTGCCAGCCAAGGATGGCCTGATCGATGGCCTCCAGCAGATCCTCCGCCTCCTCCAGGAAGATTTCGAGGATTTCCGCCAGTTCGGATTCGTCTTCCTCGTCCCTGTCGGCAAGCCGCAACGGCGGCTCGGTATCCAGTTGTGGCAGTGGCGGCGGCTCGTCGACCGCTTCCGCATCCTCTTGCGGGAGCCCGGAAAACTCGATTTCCTCGACTTCGGGGGGCTCATCCGTTCCGGCCCCCTCCCCAGCCTCGGCTCCCGTTTCGAACAGCATCTCCGGCACGGCGCCGTCGGGCGGCAGCTGCCAGGCGTCCGGGGGCGGTGGCGGCGGCGCAAAGACCTGCACCTCCTCGACGTTGTCCCAGTCCAGCCCCGCATACGGCGCGGGCTCTGGTTCTGGTTCTGGCTCCGGTTCTGGTTCTGGTTCTGGTTCTGGTTCCAGCTCCGGTTCCAGCTCCGCCTCTGTCTCCGCCTGCAGTGCGGACGCCGATATCGGCCCGGACCCGGATTCAGGCAGTGAGGGCGCGACGTCAAATTCCTGCAACGCTGCCAGCAAATCCTCGTCGGGCACCAGCTGCTGCTGTGCCGCGAGGCGGTCGAGCTGGTCCACCAGCGCATCCACCGCGCGCTCGCCAAGCCCGAAAAAATCCTCCCCCGGCTGCGCCTGTTCCGCCCCCAGTCGCAACAGGGTTTGCAGGGACTGCGCCAGCTCTTCCACCGGCCCCAGGCCGATCTCGCCAGCCGCATCCGCCACCTGACTGATCGTCGCGGCCAGGGTGTGTTGCCGCTCGCCCACCAGGCGTTGCTCGCGCCAGGCGCGCAGATCGTCACCGACGGCGCAGACCTGTTCCACTGCGTCGTGCAGGAACTGGTTGAGCCGCGCCGGCGCCAATGCGTCCTCATCCGCGGCCACAGCGGCTTCCATGCCGGCGAGGCGCTGCTCGGCGAGCGCCTCGACCCGCTGGATGAAGGAGGCCGCCTCCGGCAGTGACTCATGGGGCGTGTGGCGCAGCTGCTCGATGCCGCCGCGCAATAGCAGGGTGGCCTCAGCCAGCAGGGCGAGGACGGCGTCGTCCGCCTTCAGTCTCGCGCCGCGCAATTCCTTCACCAGGCGCTCCACCGGCGTCACCACCTCGGCCACCGGCATCACATCCGCCATGTGCGCACTGCCCTTGAGGGTGTGCAGGGCGCGTTGCAGGTCGTCACCCAGCTCGGCGGGGCCCGGGAGGGTCGCCGCATGCGCGATAAAGTCTTCCAGTGCCTGCAGGTGAGCCGATGCCTCACCGGCAAAGATCTCGAGCAGCGCGCTGTCCTCGGCCTGTGAGGTCCAGGCGGGCTCGCTTTCCGGCATCCAGTCCTGTGGCTCCTGCCAGCTCGGCTCTGGCTCTGGCTCCGCTTCTGGTTCTGGTTCCAGCAACGAGCCCGACGTCGACTCCTGCTCCGGTTCCTGCTCCGGCTCCGAAGCCACCCAGGCGTTGAAGGACTCGGTCGCCTCGGCCAGCCAGGCCGCGGCCGGCTCGCCGTCGGACTCCGGCTCGCCCTGCTCCAGGGCCACAGACCCGTCGAGGGCGTTTGCCTCGGAGCCCGCCGACTCCTCGAGGTTTGCGTCGAGCGCCGGGGCGGACGCCCCGGCTTGAGGGGTTTCCTGCGCGTCGTCCGCTGTCGCAACCGAGACTGGCTCGTCAGTCCCCGGGCCCGTCTCCGCCGGCACCTGTTCGCCACGGGCCAGGGCCTCGGCGCGCCCGATCAGGGCCGCAGCAGCACCATCGGTGCCATCCCCGGCGCGATGCTCACGGAAGGCCTCCACCATCATCGGCACCAGCTTGCGTGCCGCCAGTACGACGTCGACGCGTGCCTCGTCCAGAGGCCGGGAGCCGTCGATGACCCGGTTGAGCATGTTCTCCACCGACCACGCCAACTCGCCGATATGGCTGGCGCCGACCATGCGACCACTGCCCTTCAGGGTGTGGAAGGAGCGACGAATGGTCGCGAGGTGATCTCCGGCCTCAGGCTGCTGCTGCCACTCGGGCAGACAGTCATCCAGGGTTTCCAGAACCTCGGCGGCTTCCTCAATAAAAACTTCCGCAATCTCGGGGTCGATCTCGTCATCCGACGCGCCGGGCGGCCCGGCAGAGGCCCCCGCCACCATGGCGTCGTCGCTCGCCGCCGGCTCCTCCTCCACTTCGGTCTCGCCGACCACCTCCCATGCCGGCGTGGCGGGTACTGCTGCATCAGCGAGCCCCCCGTCATCCGCGGGTGGCGCCGCGAGACTGTCCTCCCGTGCTTCGGATTCCGTGCCCGAAAAGTCCGTACCTGTATCCCGGGGCCCGGGCCCCGCATCGAGCGAGGTAGCGGCGCCCGGAAATGGGATCACCGCGGCGCTGGCGGGATTCTCAACGGCCGCCGGCTCCTCCGCGGCAGCCGCTGCATCGCCATGGACCAGACTCGCAGCCCGCTCCTCGGCCACGTCCAGAATACCGGAGTGCACCGTATCGCCTGATTGCCGCTGCTCCAGGTAATAATCGACGGAAGCGAGCGCATCCGCGAGGATATCGAGTTGCTGCCAGACCGGCACCAGGCGACGCTGCAGCAGCGTCTCCGCGACATAGCGCTCGCAGATCGCGAGGACATCCGCGGCGCGGGGCATCTCCGCCAGGCGCAGGCTGCCCCGCACCTCCGCCAGCAAGCGTGGCACCTCCTCCAGGCAGGCATGGCGCCATTCACTGGCCACAAACTCGACCAGGGATTCCTTGGCCAGCTCAAGGCTGCCGCGGGCCTCGCGCAGCACCGCCTCATGTGCGGTCTCAAGCTGCTCCTGCGCCTCTTCGCTGTCGTTGAACAGGCGGGACTCCCCCGCCGGCTCCGGTGTCGGTGCCCCGGATACGGCGTCGGCAACACCGGACCAGTCGCCGTCGGAAGAACCGGCACCCAGGCGTTCCAGCGAAGCCAGGGCATCATCGAAACCGAGCAGGGCCAGGGCGTCCGCCACCAGCAAGCGCGCGGCGGGCTCACTGCGCGCCAGCTCGGCGACGGCGTTGCGCAAGTCCTCGCGCAGCACCGGATCACCCGGGTCCAGCCGCAGCGCCTGATCCAGGCGGCAGATTTCGCGCATCTCGCCGATGAAGCGGGAACTGGCACCGCTGGTCGCCACGTAATAAAGCAGATTGTGCAGCAACGCCTGTGGCGGCGGCGCGCACAGCGCGGCTTCCCCGCCCTCGACCACCTGACGCAGACGCGCATCGAGCTGGCGCAACAGGCTGCGCACCGCCGCCGTCAGCTTCACGCTCTGGTTGAGCAGGCCCTCGCACAGGGCAATGCAGGTCTTCCACAGCAGATCCGGGGGGTGTCCGGCACTGAGCTTGACCAGACGCGCGAACACCTTGGCAAGGTAGTTGAGCTGCTTCGCCGGGTCGTCCCCACGAAACAGACTCAGCAAGGCGATACGGTACATCTGCCGCAGTTTGGTGGTCACCGCCGCCAGCTCCTCCCCCGCCAGCGGCAATGCGCCGGGAGTGGATGGCGCGGGCAATTGCGGCCGGAACAGTGGAGACTCACTGGCCAGGGGCTGCCCGTTCAGCGCCCGCATTTCATTGAGCATGGCCAGTAACTGGCCCGGTTGATCCAGACGCTCACTGCGCACCTGCGCCAGGTAATCCGCCAGCCCGGCAATGGTAGCGGCGATGCCTTCGAGAGTTTCATCCTGAAGGGATTCGGGCACCACGCCGTCACTAAGACGCTGGATCGCCAGTTCGAGGCTGGCGCAGACGCGCGCCGGCCCCGGCAGGCTGGCCATGCGCAGGGTTCCGGTGACCTGATGGACATAGGTCAGGCAGAAGCGCAGCCGGGTGCTGTCCTCGCGCTGGGCACGATAGGCGGTGACTGCCTGCAGCGCCTGGTCCAGCGCCTGGCCCGTATCCGCCGCCACCCAGTCCAGGGCTGTGTAATCGCGCTGCTGTGACATCAAACCCGATTCCTTATTGTTCTGGGGGCAGCTGTTGTTCCCGAAGCGTCTGTTCCCGAAGCGTCTGCTGTTCCGGCGCGGCCTGCCGCGGCATGCCCACGCCGCAGGTAGGCATGCACCTGATCGCAGCGCGCACGCTGCAGGCCCTCATGCCGCCACTGCGCCGCCTCACCCGGGCCAACGACCAGCAGGCCACCGGGCTTGAGGCGCCCGGCCAGGGCGTTCAGTGCCGCCTCCCGGCGCTCCCGGCGAAAGTAGATCAGCACGTTCTGGCAGAAGATCACATCCATGGGGAACGGCGGCAGCTCCTGGAACATCAGTACATTGCCCCGGGCGAAACACAGCGCATCGCGCAACTCGCGCACCACGGACCAGCGCCCGTCACCCCGTTGCTGCAGATAGCGCTCGCGCAGGCGCGCCGGCACTGTAACGGCGCGAGCCTCGGGGTAGTGCCCCTCCCTGGCCTGGGCCAGTGCGCCCTGGCTGATGTCCGTGGCCATGACGCCGCAGTAGGTCTTCGCCGCGGGCTCGCGCCGCATCGCCTCGCGGGCGACCATGGCCAGGGACCAGGCCTCCTCCCCCGTGGCACAACCCACACTCCAGAGATCGAGGGTCTGCCCCGGGCGCCAGGCACCGAGGCGATGCCGAAGAAAACGATGCACCAGCTCGAAGGCCTCACGCTGACGAAAGAAGCGCGTTTCCTGCACGGTCAGGCAGTCCAGCAGCCGCGACCACTCGGGCAGCCCCGCGGGCCAGTTGGCGACTTCGTCGAAATAGGCATCGGCGTCATCGCGGCCGAGTTCGCGCAGGCGGCTGTTAACGCTGCGCGAAATGATCGACGCATGCTGGGACAGGTCGATACCGGTGCGCGTCTCCACCAGTTGCGACCAGCGCTCCAGCTGCTCCGGCGACAAGGCGCGCGGCGCTTGATAGGCCCAGCTTGCAGACATCAAACCCAATCCCCCGCAAGCGTGGCTCAGTCAGCGCCGGCCGCCACATCCTGGGGCAGCTTGAAGCCGGCGACCGAACTCTTCAGATCCTGGGCCATGGCCGCGAGCTTGCCGATCGACTGCGCCGTGGTCTTGGTGCCCGAAGAGGTTTGCGAGGTAATCTCCTGGATGACATTCATGGTATTGGAGATATGGCCGGCACTGGAGGCCTGCTGCCGCGCCGCGTTGGAGATGTTCTGGATCAGCTCCGCCAGTTCCTGGGATACGGTCTCGATCTCTTCCAGGGCGCCACCCGCGTCCTGGGCAAGCCGTGCCCCGCGGACCACTTCGGAGGTGGTCTGCTCCATCGAGATGACCGCTTCGTTGGTATCGGACTGAATGGTCTTGACCAGCGCCTCGATCTGCTTGGTCGCAGCGGAGGAGCGCTCCGCCAGTCGCTGAACTTCGTCCGCAACCACCGCGAAGCCGCGGCCCGCGTCACCCGCCATCGACGCCTGGATGGCGGCGTTGAGCGCCAGGATGTTGGTCTGGTCGGCGATGTCGTTGATCAGCGAGACGATGTCGCCGATCTCCTGGGAGGATTCACCCAGGCGTTTGATCCGCTTCGAGGTCTCCTGGATCTGTTCACGGATGTTGTCCATGCCCTTGATGGTGTTCTGCACCACCTCGGCGCCGGTGTTGGCGATCGCTACTGAGCGCTCCGCCACCGAGGCGGACTCGCTGGCATTGGAGGACACCTGATCGATGGTCACCGCCATCTCGTTGATGGCGGCCGAGGCGCCGGCAATTTCCTGGGCCTGGTGCTCGGACGCATCGGCCAGTTGCAGCGCGGTGGACTGGCTCTCCTCCGCGGCGCGGGAGACGTTAACCGCCGTGTCGTTGATCTGCGACACCAGGATGCGCAGCTGGTCGATGGTGAAGTTGATCGAGTCGGCGATTGCGCCGGTGAAATCCTCGGTCACCGTGGCCGTGGTGGTCAGGTCACCATCAGCCAGGTCGGCCAGTTCGTCCAGCAGACGCAGGATCGCGTTCTGGTTGCGCTCGTTCTGGTCCGCGGTCTCACTCAGGCGGGCGCGGGTATTGAGGAACAGTTGCACACCGATCATCGCGATCGAGAACAGGATGATGGCGACGAAGAACACCGCAGTGAAGGCGGTGATCGCGCGCTCGCTGTCGAGGTTGTTGATACTCTCGGCGAGGCGGCTGGTGGCCTCCATGATACGTGGCGAGTCATCGGTAATTGACGCCACCGCGCGGCTCGCCCGCAGCAGGTCGGGGGAGGCCTGGAAGATCTCGTCGACCGAGCCACTCACGAACTCGAACAGCTGGCTGATCTCCGCGAGGCTGTTGCGGGCATTGGCATCCGCCACCCGGCTGATGCGCATGGCCGGGTTGCCCTCGATCATGCCCGAGAGCACGCTACCGAAAATACTGGCATCGAGGTTGAACTGGTCCGCGGCCTCCGGGGAGTCCTCACCGCCTTCGAGCATCTTGTCGACGTTGCGCGCGATACGCTCCGCCAGCCAGGACTGGCGCTGGGCCACCGAAACCTGGTCCGCCGGGGCGCCGATCTCCAGCAGGATCTCAACGACGTTGTTGTATTCCTGCTGCAGCTCCGGAATCGATTCGTTCAGCGTGCGCGCAACATCGTGCAGGAACAGGATCCGCTCACGACTGGTGATGATAGTGTCGGAGGCGGTATTGACCCGCTCCCAGAGGTCGCGCAGCTGGGCCAGTTCCGTGGTCAGCATGGCCTGCAGCGAGGGCAGGTCCTCTGTGCCGTTGACCAGGGTGCGCAGCACCGTCGCGAAACGCGCTCGCGCCGCCGCCAGCTGGTCGAAGGACTCCGCATCACCCTCCGCGGCCTCCCGCGATGCGGTCGCGATCTGCTGGGAGAGAACCCGCAGCTCCCCGGTCAGTTCCAGGTAGCGCTGGTCATAGCCGGTATCGCGCAGGACGATGTAGGCGTTGATACCGGCCCCGATGAAGCCGGCGATCATCAGCACGATGAAAAAGGTGATCGCCCGGTTCGCGGGCAATTTGGCCATTGGTTTTTTCGCATTCATGCTTCGGGCTCCCAGCCGAATCGGTCTGTCGTCTTTCGCGTCCGTTTCAGGTTGCCGCGCGCTCAGGCCGCGGCGTTGAAAAAGCGTTGATCCCGCGCCAGGCGCCACGGACTGAACACGGTCCAGTTCAGATCATTGTGGCGATAGCCGCCGGCGAGGTACGGCCGCATCGGCTGCAGCTCCGGCGGAATGTCGCTGTGAAAACTGTCCACGGGGAAGTGCTGCATGCCAAACACCTGGCTGACCACCAGCCCCGTATAAAGCTCGCCGAGTTCCATGACCAGCACCCGGTGACGCTTGCGCGCCCCGGCCAGGGCACCACCGAAGTAGGCCTCCAGGTCAATCAACGGCAGCAGGCGACCGCGCACGTTGGACACGCCCCGCACCCAGCCCTGCACACCGGGCAGGCGCGTACTGGCCGGCAGCTGCAGCAGCTCCGCGACCTCGGTCATGGGCGCCACCATGCGCTGCCCCGCCAGCATGAAGCCCACACCACTCCAGTGCGGCTTGATATCGACCCGTGCCGGCAAGCCACGGGCGTGCTGCAGGCTGGACCGGGCAAGCTCGACCAGCGCCGCAAAGGGCTCACTGCTGCGGCTCATGCCACCCTACCCATTGAGCACGTCCTCGATGGCCTGTACCAGAACCTTGCCCTCCACCGGTTTGATCAGATAGCCACGCGCGCCCTGGCGCTGCCCCCAGACCCGGTCGGTCTCCTGATCCTTGGTGGTCACGATAATCACCGGAATATGGCTGGTGGCGGCATCGCGGCTGAGCTGGCGCGTGGCCTGGAAGCCGTTCAGCCCGGGCATGACGATGTCCATCAACACCACATCCGGGCGCTCCTGGCGAGCGATGGCCACGCCCTCCTCGCCGCTGGCAGCGGTCATTACCTCATAGCCGCTCTTGGTGAGCAGACTGCTCATCTTGTAGGTTTCCGTGGGCGAATCATCGACTATCAGCACCCGGGTCATGATTCCTCCTGCTTGCGGCATGCATCCATCGCAACCGTGGACGGGCGGCAGAGCCGGCCCGGTGCCACGGATGCTTCGAGACTTTTCACTGTACCTGTCACTGCACCTGCCCCAGGTGGGCCTCGATGGCCCCGAGCAGTTCGTTTTTACTGAAGGGCTTGGTCAGATATTGATCAGAGCCGACAATGCGGCCCTTGGCCTTGTCGAACAGGCCATCCTTGGACGACAGCATGATCACCGGTGTCGACTTGAATTCACTGTTATTCTTGATCAGGGCGCAGGTCTGGTAGCCGTCCAGACGAGGCATCATGATGTCGACGAAAATGATATCGGGGCGGCTGTCGGCGATCTTGGCCAGGGCGTCAAAGCCGTCCGTGGCGGTGATTACCGTACAACCGACCTTCTTCAGCAGGGTTTCAGCGGTACGCCGGATGGTCTTGCTGTCGTCGATGACCATCACCTTGAGATCCTGGAAATTCGGTTCCATCGTTGGCAGTCACCCCTGTACTGGGCCAGCGCCGCACTGCGGCGGCAGGTGTCGAATGGCTGTGACCCGCGCGGGAGCGCCCGCCCGGGCCGTGTACCCACCGGGAAGCCCGGCGTGGCGGCGGCTGGATACCACCGGCAACCCCGGCTGCAAGCGGGAAGGCTTTGCTGGCGGGCAACGAATTAATAGTATAGAAGCCCTTTTCAGGAAAGCACGCCCCTCCCCATTTCTGATGCAGGTATCAAAATGACCATTCGCCTGGGTGTCGTCATGGACCCGATCGCCGGAATCCACTATAAGAAGGACTCGACCATGGCGATGCTGTGGGCCGCCCAGGATCGGGGCTGGTCCCTGAGCTACATGGAGCAGGGCGACCTGTTTCTCGACGCCGGCGGCGCGCGAGCGCGGATGCGGGCCCTCACGGTGCGCCGCGACCCGCAGGACTGGTTCAGCCTCGGCGCGGCGGAAGAGCAGCCGCTGGCGGATCTGGACGTGATCCTGATGCGCAAGGATCCGCCCTTCGACAACGAATTTATCTACAGCACCTACCTGCTGGAGGCCGCGCAGCGACAGGGCGTGCTGGTCGTCAACGACCCGCGCAGCCTGCGGGACTGCAACGAAAAGATGTTCGCCACGGAGTTTCCGCAGTGCTGCCCACCCCTGCTGGTCAGCCGCGATGCGACCCTGCTGCGACGCTTCTATGCCGAGCACGGTGACGTGGTCTTCAAGCCACTGGACGGCATGGGCGGCAGCGCCGTGTTCCGGGTGCGCGAGGGCGACCCCAACCTGGGGGTGATCATCGAGACCCTGACCGGGCACGGGGGCCGCACCATCATGGCGCAGCGCTACCTGCCGGAGATCCGCGATGGCGACAAACGCATTCTGCTGATCGACGGCGAACCCGTCCCCTACTGCCTGGCCCGGGTGCCGGCGGTGGGCGAGACCCGGGGCAACCTCGCCGCGGGGGGCAGCGGGCGGGCCCAGGCATTGACGGACCGGGACCGCTGGATCGCCGCGCAGGTAGGCCCGGCGGTGAAGGCAAAGGGCTTGCTGTTCGTGGGTCTGGACGTGATCGGTGACTACCTGACCGAGATCAACGTCACCAGCCCCACCTGCATCCGGGAAATCGACGCCGCCTTTGACACCCGCATTGGCGAGCGCCTGATGGACTGCATCGCGGAACGACTGCAACGACGGTGACGGCACTGATGACAAGCGCCCCACACACAGACGTGGCCTCCCACGAGCGCCTGGGCTTTACCCTGTGCCTGGCGCTGGCACTGCACGCGGTAGTGATCCTGGGACTCGGCTTCGAGCACCACCTGCGCAGCCTGCCCGCACCCACGCTGGAGGTCACCCTCGCCCAGCACAGCAGCGAGCGCGCCCCGGAACGGGCGGACTTCCTTGCCCAGCACCACCAGGAGGGCTCCGGCACCCTGGACGAAGCGGCAATGATGACTACCCGCGAACTGGCGGACTTCCACGACAACAGCGTGCGCGAGGTCAGCCCCGCCCAGCAGGTCTTTGCCCGCGAGGCGGAGGCGGCGCGGCTGGCGGTGGTCAGCACCACCGCCGAGGCCCGGGAGCGGAGCCCGAGCCACCCCGACGAGCCCGCCCCCGAGGGTTACAGCCAGGCGCAGCAGACCCTGCTGCAGCGCGCCCAGGAGATCGCCAGCCTGGAGGCACGCCTGGACGCGCAGATGCAGGCCTATGCCAAGCGTCCGCGGGTGCGCCGCCTGACCTCGGTGGCCACGCAGCGCTCCGAGGACGCCGAATACCTGCACCACTGGCGCACCCGGGTCGAGGCCGTCGGCAACCGCAACTACCCCGAAGCCGCCAGTCGCCAGCAGCTTTACGGCGACCTGCGCCTGATGGTGGCCCTGCTGCCCAACGGCGAGGTCCTGGAAGTGCGCGTGCTGCAGTCCTCCGGCCACCGCGTGCTGGACGAGGCGGCGGTGCGCATCGTCCACCTCGCCGCCCCCTACCCACCCTTCCCCGCGGCGCTGCAGCGCCAGGTGGACGTGCTGGAGATCATCCGCACCTGGCGTTTTCACCGCGACCAGCTCAGCGCCAGCTGAGCCGATACCCGGGCCACAGCCCTTGCCCGGGGCCCGGCCAGCCCCAATAATGGCCCCATGGAACAAGGCAGCCAGCTCAGGGACCACTTTCTCATCGCCATGCCCAGCCTGCGCGAAGGCATCTTTGCGCAAAGCGTGACCTACCTCTGCGATCACAGCGAGAGCGGCGCGCTGGGGCTGGTCATCAACCACCCCCTCGACCTCAGCATCGGCGATGTGCTCGACCACCTCGAACTGCCCCACAGCGGCAGCCACCCGGAGCCGGTGTTCGCGGGCGGCCCGGTGCACACCGATCGCGGCTTTGTGCTGCACCGGCGCAGTGAACGGCAGTGGGATTCGAGCCTGCCGGTGAACCGCGAACTATGCCTGACCACCTCCCTCGATATCCTCCACGCCATTGCCG
>JBJHBY010000065.1:0-15539 GCA_050485745.1 Gammaproteobacteria bacterium
GTGACGCTGGGTTACGCCGCGACGCGGCTAACCCAGCCTACGGCGCGGTGTGGGGGGGAAGGCACCTTTGGGGTGACGCTGGGTTACGCGGCAAAGCCGCTAACCCAGCCTACGGCGCTAAGCCGCACCGCCCCCGGGCACGGTGCTGGGTCGGTCCAGGCCGATGCGGGCCGCGAGAAGGGAGAAGGTCACCAGGAACAGACCCAGCAGAACCGTCACCGTCGCGGCCATCAGCGACTCGGGCAGGGAAGCAGTCAGTAGTGGCAGCCAGCGCAGCAAGACCAGCAGCAGCACCGCGCCGAGGACGAAGCGCGCCGCCCTCTGCCACAACACCCCGCCCGAAAGCTGCAATACCCCGCCACTGACGATCATCGCCCCGGCGGCACCGGCCAGCAGGCCAATGGCGCCGTAGGTGCCGGCTTCGGCCCCCAGCAGGGCACTCAGCAGCACCAGCGCGACCACCAAAGCCAGCAACAGCAGCCCCTGTTGCTGGCGTGACATCTCTGCCAGGCGATCAGCCGCCGCGGGCTGCCAGCGCCACCAGGCCCACAGGCTGAGCACACCCAGGGCCCAGCCCAGCAGAACATCGGTGGGGTAGTGAACGCCCAGATAGATACGCGAGAAGCCCATCAGGAACATGATGGCCACCGCCATCCCCCAGAACCAGTTGCGCCCGATCCACGCCGCCAGCATGCCCCAGAACACCACCACCAACTGGGCGTGCCCGCTGGGCAGGGCGTAACCGAATTCGCCATCGGAGATGATGCGCGGGTCCACCTCGAAGGGGCGGGGCAGGCCGATGGCATCCTTCAGCAGAAAGTTGACGAAGGCGGTTGCGGAAAACACCAGCAGCAGCTGCCAGCCCAGGCGGTGATTCACGCTCCAGAGCACCAGCGGCACCATCAGCAGGTAGCCGTGGCCACCAAACAGGGTGAAGACTTCAAAGAAAGTATTGAGCGCAGGGTTCTGGAATTGCTGGACCCAGACGATGAAGTCCTCGCCCTGACGGAGAATTGACTGCATGGATGATATCGTCCCCAATAGCCCGGAAGGTCAGGTACTTATCTCAACGGGGAACGAACGGCGCTTCAAGCATTGATCACGGTACTTTTACCAAACCGGGGGTGACGACGGCATCACCCCCGGAGCATCAGCCGCGCCGGGGAACCCGGATCAGGGGCAGCAGGATCAGGGAGATCACCAGGATGCCGGCAAACACGGCGAAAGCGACCCGGTAGCTGCCGGTCACATCGTGCATCAAACCCGCGAAGGGCGGTGCCAGCAGGGTCACCGGCATGATCACCGGATTCATCAAGCCCATCACCCGGCCATAGCTGGCTGCCCCGAAGATCCGCGCCAGCAGTGAGCCCCAGACCGGCAGCATGCCGCCGGCGGCCAGCCCGATGGCCACCGCTCCAGCCAGCAAGAGGTTGTAGTCGCTGGCCGCCAGGAAACACCCCAGCCCGACCATGACCAGCATCACCGCAAGGCTCAGCCCCAGGCGCAGGTCAATATGATCCCCCACCACCCCGAACACCAGCTTGCCGACAATACCCATCAGGGCCATGACCGACAGCAGCAATGCACTGCGCTCGGCGCTGGTGCCGACGTCCCGGGCAAACGGCACCAGGTTGCTGAGCAGGGCGGTGTATACGGCGAACAGCAGGGAGATGGCCACCGCGATCAACCAGAAGTTACGATTGGTGAGGATCTGTCGCGAACTGCTGAAGTCCGGCCCCGGCGCCATCGCGGGCGCACCCTCGGCCGGCGCATCGTCACCGTCCGGCTGCAGCTGCCGATCGGAGGGGCGATCCACCACCAGCAGCAGGATGGCGGGCAGGGTGATCAGCAGCGTCAGGCCCGCCAGCAGGCGCAGGGCAATGCGCCACTCCCAGGTCTCGATCAGCCACTGCACGATGGGCGGGAACAGGAACCCACCCACCGAGGTACCGATCGCGGCAACCCCCATGACCATGCCACGCTTGCGGCTGAACCAGCGTGCCAGCAGGGTGGTGGCACCCAGCGGGCCGAGCAGCATGGTTGCGAGGGGCATGAACATCGCGTAGATCAGCGGCACCTGCCACATCGCGGTGGACAGGGACAGGCACAGATAAGCCAGGCACAGGCTGACAGAGCCCGCCGCCATGAGGTTGCGCAGGGAGCGCCGGTCCACCATCGAACCCAGCCAGGGCGAGACAATACCGCTGACCAGGGTCATGCCGGTCATGCCCAGCATCATGGTCATGCGGCTGGCACCGAACTCGTCGGCCAGGGGCACAACGACCACACCGTAGGAGAACATCACCGCTCCGGTGCTGACCATCTGCACCAGGAACGCCACCACCACCAGCCACCAGCCGTAGAACCACGTCCTGCCCACTACCACCTCACTCACCGGGCGCACTCAGCGCCGAACGGGTTAATCTAACAAGACTGGCCGGGGAGTGTCTGCGATCAGGCCTCGCGACGGATAAAACCTGACCGCGGTCAAATCAATCAGACCAGCCCTCACCGCCATATCGACACACGCCGCAGCGCCGCACGTGACGCAGGCTGGGTTAGCGCGAAGCGCGTAACCCAGCGTCACCCCCGAAGCGGTGATATCCACCGGATCGGCTTACGAAGCCCCCGAATGGCATGAATCGAGCCCCGGCGCGAAATTCGTGTGGCGGTGAGAACGCTGGGTTACGCCGCTTTGCGGCTAACCCAGCCTACGACACGGAGTGAGTCGTTACATGGAAAGCATGCCTGCAGTGGGGATCAGTCATCGCGACCGAAGTGCCACCACTTGCGGCTGCGCTCCTCGCGCTGCTGCTGCCCGCGCTCCGAGCCCTTGCCAGCCTCGGGGTGCTTCGACGTATCCGGCCCCCGGACTCCGTCGCGGGCGGGCTGCTCGCGCAGGCGCTCGCGCTCCCGTTCAAGTTCGCGCTCGCGGCTTGCCGCCCCTGGCAGCTCCGCTTCAAGTTCGGGCTGCACTTCCGCGGGAGCTGCGGGCTCGACCTCAGGGGCATCCGGAGCGCCGCGACGCAGCCCCTCCGCACGCTCCCGGGCATCCCGGGCGCGCTCCCGCGGTACCTGCTCGGCGCGATCACGCACACGCTGCTCGGCATCGGCAAACACCTGGGTCGAGGGCGCCAGCAGCGCCAGCGCAACAGCACTTGCCAGAAACAGTTTCATGGGACATCTCCCGCAACGAGATAAAAGGTACCGGGATTGTAACCCCGCAAACAGCCCCGCCACACCCGAACTCTCCCGATGCCGCATATTGTCGTTGCCTATGTCACAAGCTTCTCCTATATTCCCTTCGATCCAGCACAAGGGCTGGATCAATGGAAACAATATGACAAAAAGGAATCCATTACATGTTGACTAAGAAACTGGCCATTGCCGCTGCAGCTTCCATCGCGTTCAGCATGGGCGCCTACGCGGACAACAATGACAAAACCCCTGGCTCTGGACCCAACCCCTATGTTGATTGCGGCATCGGCGCTGCACTGTTTCCCACAGTGCACTGGGCAGCTGTCACCTCCAACGTCATCTGGGACCTTGGTACCACCGCACTGACCTCCGCCACTGCAAGCCCGGAAACCTGCTCTGGCAAGCGCCTCGAGGCAGCGCTGTTCATCAATGACACCTATGACAACCTGGCCGAGGACATTGCCCGCGGCGATGGCCAGCATCTGGCCACCGTGCTTAACATTCTTGAGTGCGATGCTGCCCGCCAGGGTGATGCCATCGCCAATGCTCGCGGCGCAATGGCCTCAGCTGTTGGGGATGAGACCTACCTCAACATGAGCCATCTGGAAAAAGCAGCTCAGCTCTTCATCATTATGGATCACTCCACAACCCGCAGCTGTTCGGCCTGATGCTGTCCGTCGGTCTGCCAGGTACGCCTGCAGACCGACTCCCCACCGCTCGACGCACCCCATAGCCCATCATCAAAAATCAAAGAAGGCTGACGTGTTTCGCTTGCTTCGATATTGCCTGGCGGCAACCTTGCCGGCCATTGCGGCGCCCCATGGTCATGCGAATGAATTCGCTAACCTGGAGACCCTTTCGACAGATCCGACATGGATCAAGCTTGTCCACTACGAACCCAGCCGAAGCGGCCCGTCCGGTTGGCTAAGCGCGATTTTGAGTGACGAATTTTTTCTCTCCGAGCATGGACGTCATGACCCTCTCGCCGAGCTACAGGCGACCATTAATGCGTTGCAGACCCCAATAACGGACGACAATCCCAACCAGCATGCACGCTGTCGCTTTCCCGCCCGACAGCTATGGCTGGAGCAGCACTTCGATCTGGGAGGCTCCGACGCAACACGAAGCCATTGCCCCGACTTTGCCGACTGGACGCGAAATGGCAGCGTACGCTCAGTCAGTGTGGTCTATGCAACAGGCTATCTTGGCAATCCGGCATCCTATTACGGACACACACTTCTCAAGCTCAATTTCAAAGACGAAAAAAAAACGGCGCTGATGGACACCAGCATCAACTATGGCGCCATCATGGCAACCAATGACGACCCTGTCAGCTATATCCTCAAAGGAATTTTTGGCGGCTATGACGGCGGTTTCAGCCATATTCATTATTACTACCACGATCACAACTATGGTGAGAACGAACTCCGCGACCTCTGGGAATACGAACTGGACCTCCCCGCACCCGCAGTCGATCTCATCGTCGCACATTCATGGGAGGTACTCGGCAAACGCTATCAGTACTTCTTCTTCAGAAAAAACTGTGCTTATCGTATGGCCGAGCTGATCGAACTGGTCCACGACATACAGATCATCCCCAGGCAAAGGCCATGGACCATTCCACAGAGTCTTATCCAGAACCTGTCAGAGACAAATGTGGATGGCGCACCGCTGATCGCGCGAGTGATCTATCACCCCTCGAGGCAGTCCCGGTTCTACCAGCGTTACCAGAACCTGGACAACAACCAGCAATCCCTGCTGCGAGATCTGGTGCTGCAACGCGAGGACCTCAATGGAGAGACCTTCCAGACGCACACCGTCACGGCACAGCACGCCATTCTGGATACGCTGATCGACTACTATCAGTATGTGCGCGAGCCGGAGAGCGGCAAACAGGAGGCGATGCATACACAGTATCGCGGCGCTTTGCTGAAGCGCCTTCAACTGCCGCCAGGCATCGTTGCCGTCGAGCCACAGACACCACCGCCTCCACACCAGGGGCGACCACCCGGCTGGGTGCAGACAGGCCCGATTTACAATTCAAGCAGCCAGGAAAGTGCGCTGTCGCTACGCATCCGTCCCGCCTACTACGATGTCCTGGACAGCGATGCAGGCCACGTACGCAACGCCGCCCTGAGCATGGGTGATATAACGCTGCACCTGCATCGCGACAGGCTGCGTTTGCGCCGCCTCGACATCATTGCCATCGAAAGCGTCAATCCCGCCCTGACGGGACTTCCCGGCGACAATGGCTCGGCGTGGAGCCTGCGCGCCGGTGCAGAACAGCTCAGGCTGGATTGCGGTAACTGTGTGGTGGCCAATGTCCAGGGGGATATGGGTTACGGGCGCCAGTGGACACCCTACATCTTTTCGGCCGCCTACCTGGGTGGAGCCATCCAGGAAGACCGCCTGGGCCACGGTTTTGCCTATGCCCGGGCATCGCTGCGTATCATCGCTGGCAGCGGGCCCAAATGGCGAATGGTTCTGAACCATGAGCAGCGCAGCCCTGTTGGAGGGCATCGCCAACATTACGCCGTTTCACGCCTGGAGGCTCGACACGCGATCCGTCCGGACATGGATATTCGGTTGCACTACGAACGCAACAAGGGGCAAGAGCTCGGAATCGGCATCGGATTCTACTGGTGATAACGCCGAATCATGACTGAACAGCGACGACGGGAATGCGGCTGGCGGCCTGACGGCGCATGTCGCCGCCCATGTCGGCGAGGGTGATGCGTTCGAGCTGGTCGAGGATGATATCGTTGATAAACTGCCAGTTATCCTTGAGGTTGCAGTCGGAGGACAGGTCGCAGTGGCTGTCGTCCTGGCTGCACTGGGTCAGGCCCACGGGGCCCTCGACCGAGCGGATCACGTCGGCGATGGTAATACTGCGCGCTGAGCGGGCCAGCTGGTAACCGCCGCGAAAGCCCCGGCGCGACTGCACCAGGCCGGAATCCACGAGCAACTTCAGCAGCTTGCGCACTGTGGCCAGGGGCACATTGACCTGCTGGGCGATGGCCTCGGTGGTCATCTGGTCGGCCTGCCGCGCGAGACAGTCGATGATCAGCAGGGCGTAGTCCGCCAGTTTTCCGATTCTCAGCACGCTGTTCTCCTGACTTTTTATCCTTACAGGGGTCGTCCTGCCCCCTGTAAGGGTCGCCCCTGAAAGGCAGGCGAAGATGCACGGATCTGCTGGCCTTTCAGGCGCTCGCGTCCGGGCTGCGCCCGGCGCTGGAAATCAATTTATACCAGAACGGTATTGATTTTAATACCCGACAAAATTACTATGCCTTTTATTCGACCAAATCGGTAAGCATTGCCCGTGGCGCGCGCCAGGGGCAGCGAGGAATCCTGCCATGAGCCAGCCCGCGAACGACGAAGCGGCCACCATCGACAGCCTGGTCAACCGCCGCTACGAGCACGGTTTCGTCACCGAAATCGAGTCGGACAGCATCCCGCCCGGCCTTGATGAGGACGTCATCCGCACCATCTCCGCCAAGAAAAAGGAGCCGGCCTTCATGCTGGAATGGCGCCTGGCCGCCTACCGCAAGTGGCGCGAAATGCCGCTCCCCGGCTGGGCCAAGCTGAACATCGCGCCGATCGATTTCGAAGCCATCACCTACTACTCGGCGCCGAAATCCCATGAGGACGGCCCCAAGAGCCTGGACGAGGTCGACCCTGAGCTGCTGCGCACCTATGAAAAGCTCGGCATTCCCCTGCATGAGCAGAAGATGCTGGCCGGCGTCGCGGTGGACGCGGTGTTCGACTCGGTGTCCGTGGCCACCACCTTCAAGGAAACCCTGACCGAAGCCGGGGTGGTCTTCTGCCCGATCTCCGAAGCGGTGCACAAGTACCCGGATCTGGTGAAGAAGTACCTGGGCACCGTAGTCCCCCAGGGTGACAACTTCTACGCCGCACTGAATTCCGCCGTGTTTTCCGACGGCTCCTTCGTGTACATCCCCGAAGGCGTGCGCTGCCCGCTGGAACTGTCCACCTACTTCCGCATCAACGCCGCCAACACCGGGCAGTTCGAGCGCACCCTGATCATCGCCGACAAGGGCAGTCATGTGTCCTACCTGGAGGGCTGCACCGCGCCGATGCGCGACGAGAACCAGCTGCATGCGGCGGTGGTGGAGCTGGTTGCCCTCGAGGACGCGGAGATCAAATACTCCACGGTGCAGAACTGGTACCCCGGCGACGAGAACGGCGTCGGCGGCATCTACAACTTCGTGACCAAGCGCGGCAATTGCGCCGGGGACCGCTCCAAGATCTCCTGGACCCAGGTGGAGACCGGCTCCGCCATCACCTGGAAATACCCCAGCGTGATCCTGCGCGGCCGCGACTCCATCGGCGAGTTCTACTCGGTCGCCCTGACCAAGCACTGCCAGCAGGCGGATACGGGCACCAAGATGATCCACCTCGGGCCCAACACGAAGAGCACCATTGTTTCCAAGGGCATTTCCGCCGGCAGGAGCCAGAATACCTACCGCGGCCTGGTACGCGTGTCACCGCGGGCGCAGAAGGCGCGCAATTTCACCCAGTGCGACTCGCTGCTGATCGGCAACCAGTGCGGCGCCCACACCTTTCCCTACATCGAATCGCGTCAGCCCAGTGCCGTGCTCGAGCACGAGGCCAGCACCTCGCGCATCGCCGAGGAGCAGCTGTTCTATCTGCAGAGTCGCGGTATCGACCCGGAGCAGGCGGTGGCCATGATCGTCAACGGTTTCTGCAAGGAAGTGTTCGACCAGCTGCCGATGGAGTTCGCGGTGGAAGCCCAGAAACTGCTCGAAATCAGCCTTGAGGGCAGCGTCGGCTGAGGCCCGCGCCCCGTACCCGTTTCCAGGAGAACAGCACCATGCTGAAGATTTCCGAACTGCAGGCCTCGATCGACGACACCCCGATCATCAAGGGCCTGGATCTGCACATTCAGCCCGGCGAAGTACACGCCATCATGGGCCCGAACGGCTCCGGCAAGAGTACCCTGACCCGGGTGCTGGCCGGCGACCCGAACTACACCGTGACCGGCGGCCGCGTGCACTTCCTCAACGAGGATCTGCTGGAGAAGTCCCCCGAGCAGCGCGCCCGCGACGGCCTGTTCCTGGGCTACCAGTACCCGGTGGCCGTGCCCGGCGTGTCCAACGTGCAGTTCCTCAAGGCTGCGGTCAACGCCGCCCGCGAGGCCCAGGGCCTGAGCCCGCTGGATGCCATGCAGTTTCTGCAGAGCGCCCGCGACGGGCTGAAACACGTCGCCCTGGATGAGAGCTTCCTCAACCGGGGGGTCAACGAAGGCTTTTCCGGCGGCGAAAAGAAGCGCAACGAGCTGCTGCAGATGTGGTTGCTGAAACCCCGCCTGTGCGTGCTCGACGAAACCGATTCCGGCCTCGACATCGATGCCCTCAAGGTGGTGGCGGATGTGGTCAATTCGATGCGCGACAGCAAGCGTTCGTTCCTGCTGATCACCCACTACCAGCGGCTGCTCGAACACATCAAGCCGGACCACATCCACATCCTGGCCGGCGGCAGGATCGTCACCAGCGGTGGCCCGGAACTGGCGGCAGAGCTGGAACGCACCGGCTATCGCGGCCTTGCGGCCTGAGGAGTGGCATGATGGGCCAGCAACACACCCTGGAACAGTACAGCGAGCTGCTGCGCAATGGCGCCGCGCGGCGCCAGCCTGCCTGGCTGCAGACCCTGCGCGAGCGCGCCATGGCCGCGGTCACGGAGCAGGGCCTGCCCACACGCCGGCTCGAACGCTGGCACTACAGCCCGGTCGACCACTGGCTGGACGAGCGGGTGGCACGCCACGGTGCCAGCCCGATTGCACCGGACGAAGACGCCCGCAGCGATGAGGCTCTGCCCGGGCTGGTGTTCCACTTCAGCCACGGTTATCTGGTAAGCCAGCCGGAGGGCCTGGGCCGCCTCGAAGACATCGAACTGCTGCCCCTGTCCCACCTCGACCCGGAGCAGGACGCGGCCCTGATCGCACGCCTGTCAGCGCCCGTGGAGGAAACACTGGGGGAGCTGGTGGCCGCCGCGGCACCCGAGCCCTGGGTGCTGCGGGTCCGCGCCGGCGTGCGCGTGCGCGAGCCCATCAGCCTGTGCCACCTGGCCAGCCAGCCGGGCAGCAACATGCCACGCCTGGCGGTACTGCTGGAAGCGGGCGCCAGGGCCACGTTGATCGAGCACTACAGCGGAGCGCAGGACTGCGATTACCTGACCCTGGCGCGCACCGATCTGTTGCTGGATGAAAACAGCGAGCTGACCTATGTGCGCTGCCACCGCGACGGTGACCGGGGCGAGCATCTGGGCATGCTGGAGGTCCAGCTCGGGGCCCACAGCCACTGCCGCCTGCAGGCCCTGGCCGCCAGCGGCCAGCGGCTGCGCAACGGCATCGACGTGCATTACGCCGGAGAAGGCGCGGAACTGACCTGCCGCGGCAGTTTCGTGGCCGCCGCCGGCCAGCATGTGGACTACCGCCTGGCCGTCAACCACGAGGCCAGCCACGGCATCAGCGAAACCCGCTTCCAGGGCCTGGCGGACGACGACGGCCGCGGCATCGTCAACGGTCGCCTGTATATCGCCCGGGACACCCGCGGCAACGATGGCCGCCTCGCCACCCACAACCTGCTGCTCTCGGACCGCGCCGAAATCGACGCCAAGCCCGAGCTGGAGATTCACGCCGACGAGGTCAGCTGTGCCCACGGTGCCACCATCGGGCAGCTCGATGCCGAGCAGATCCTGTACCTGCAAACCCGGGGCATCAGCCGCGACGAGGCGGTACGCCTGATGACCAGTGGCTTCCTGCGCAGCGGCGTCCTGGAGTGCGGCAGCGCGGTCGATGCCTATATGGAGCGGCAGCTGGATGTCGCGCTGTCCCGGCTCAGCGGCCTGGCCCGGGCGAGGAAGGCGGCATGAATTCCAGCCTGAAGACTGACATCCCCCTGGACCCGACCACGCAAGCCTGGTCAGTGGAGGCTTTGCGGGCGCAGTTTCCGATCCTCGCCCAGGAGGTCCACAACCGCCCGCTGGTCTACCTCGACAACGCCGCAACGACACAAAAGCCCGTCCAGGTGATCGAGGCGGTGGCCGACTACTATCGCCACGATAACGCCAATGTCCACCGCGGCGTGCACGCCCTGAGCGAGCGCGCCACGGCAGCCATGGAAGGCGCCCGCGACAAGCTGGCGGCCTTGATCAATGCACCGGCTCGGGAGGAGGTGATCTTCACCCGCGGCACCACCGAAGGCATCAACCTGGTCGCCAACGGCTTTGCCCGGGGCCTGCTGCAGCCCGGCGACGAGGTGCTGATCACCGCCCTCGAACACCACGCCAATATCGTGCCCTGGCAGGAGGCCTGCCGCGCCAGCGGTGCCGTGCTCAAGGTCGCCGCCATCAATCAGGCCGGCGAGGTCGAGCTGGACGATTTCCGCGCCAAGCTGGGCGAACGCACCCGCATCGCCGCCTTCTCCCATATCTCCAACGCCCTGGGCACCATCAACCCGGTGGCGGAGATGACCCGGCTGGCGCGCGCCGCCGGGGCAGCGGTACTGATCGACGGCGCCCAGGCCGTGGCCCACGGGCCGGTCGACGTGCAGGCACTGGACTGCGACTTTTACGTTTTCTCGGGCCACAAGATGTACGGCCCGACCGGCATCGGCGTACTCTGGGGCCGGCGCGAGTGGCTGGAGCGCCTGCCGGTGTACCAAACCGGCGGCGACATGATCCGCACCGTCTCCTTCGAGGGCAGCACCTACGCCGACCTGCCCTACCGCTTCGAGGCCGGCACGCCGCATATCGCCGGCGCCATCGGCCTGGGTGCCGCGGTGGATTTCATTCAGACCCTGCCCTGGGCCGAGGTTCGCGCCCACGAGGCCGCCCTGCTGGCCCGCGCCACCGCCATGGCACAGGATCTGCCCGGCATGCGCCTGATCGGCACGGCCCGGGAAAAGACCAGTGTGCTGTCCTTTGTGCTGGACGGTGTGCACCCCCATGACATCGGCACCTTCCTCGACTTCGAGGGCGTCGCGGTGCGCGCCGGGCACCACTGCGCGATGCCGGTGATGGATTTCTTCGGTGTCGCCGCCACCGCCCGCGCCTCCTTCGCCTGTTACAACACCCTGGACGAAGTTGACGCCCTGTTCCGGGCCCTGGACCAGGTCAGGAGAACCTTTGCATGAATCCTGAGCTGCGCGCCCTTTACCAGGAGATGATCCTGGATCACGGCCGGCGCCCCCGGCACTTTGGTGAACCCGAGGCCTGGACCCACAAAATGGAGGCCTACAACCCCCTGTGTGGCGACCGCCTCACCCTGTTTGCCACCATTGCGGATGGCGAGGTGAAGAAGCTGCGCTTCCAGGGCGAAGGCTGCGCTATTTCCATGGCCTCGGCCTCGATGATGTGCGAGGAGGTCGAAGGCCAGCCCTGTACCGCGGCGGACGCCCTGTTCCAGCGCTTCCAGCAGCTGGTCACCGGCAAGACCGAGGCGAACGATATCGGCCGCCTGGAAATCCTCGCCGGGGTGCGCTCCTTTCCCAGCCGGGTGAAATGCGCGACCCTGGCCTGGCATGCCCTGGATCACGTGCTGCAACAGCGCAGCGACGACACGGTCAGTACCGAGTAGGAGCGAGAATGAGCAGTGTGGCCACTTTTGATACGGCGGACGTGCTCGCGGTCACCCCGGAGGCGGCCCGCCACCTGAAGCGCCAGCTGGACCGGGAGCCCGGCAGCGTTGGCGTGCGCATCGCGGTCAGGGACAGCGGTTGCTCCGGCTACATGTATGTCCTGGAGCCGGTCTCGGCCCCGCCCGAGGGTCACCGCCATGTCGCGGTGGACGAAGCATTGAACCTGTTTGTCGATGAAGCCAGCCTGCCGGTGATCTCCGGCACCACCCTGCGCTTTGTCCGGGAAGGCCTGAATGAGCAAATCCAGTTCGATAATCCCCGCGCGCGAGATTACTGCGGATGTGGGGAAAGCTTTACCATCGATTCCGCCACGAACTGACCGCACCAGCCAGCGCGAGCGCATCGCCCTGGCCCGGGAAGTGGATGCCCTGCGCGTGCCCAGCGGAGACCCGGCGCGCCTGCCCGCCGGCGACGAGGTGGTGATCTTCCAGGCCCTGGGCGGCAGCTTCAGCGTCGAACACCAGGGCCAGCTCTACCGCATCGATGGCACTAACGCCGACGCCCTGGGCAAGCCGCCACTGGAACTGCACTTCGAGGACATCGAACCCGGTACAGTCAGGCCCGAGCACGTGGAGCAGGTGCTGCGCACCATCTATGACCCGGAGATCCCGGTCAACCTGCTCGACCTCGGGCTGATTTACGAGCGCCGCATCGAGGCCAACACCGTAGTCATCCACATGACCCTGACCGCCCCCGCCTGCGGCATGGGTGACGTGCTGCGCGCAGAAGTCGCCCAGCGCCTGCGCCGTGTGCCCAATGTGGAGCGTGTCGAGGTCAAGCTGGTGTTCGACCCGCCCTGGAACCGCGGCATGCTGTCCGAGGTGGCGAAGCTCGAACTGGGTATGATCTGACACCACCCCGCACCAATGTGAGCTCCGGAGCCATCCCCGGGAACGCCCGGGGTGGATGGCGACGCCGGGTTACGCGCTCCGCGCTAACCCAGTCTACCGTGCCGCATCCGCCAACGCCTTGTGCCGCGCCATGCCGCGCCGCAGTGCCGTAGGCTGGGTTAGCGGCGCAGCCGCGTAACCCAGCGTTCCCACCATCACCGAGCCCCACACCACTGCGATTCCGGAGCCGTCCCGGGGCGCTCCCGGGAGCGCGGGCCGTGGGCGCGGAAAGCTTTTGTGAACAAACCGCGAAGGGAGTACCAAAACTAACGATCGTTAGCTACACTACCCCGCTTCGAATCGACCCAGTCCGGAGCGCCAGCCCTTACCCGGGAACCGACGCTCGCTGTACGGTGTCTGTCGGGTCAGGGTGCGCCGTTTTACACAGGGTTGGTGATGACACATCCGCTTCGGTTATTCAGTGGGCAGACCCCGATGCACCGGGTCAGCCTGCGCTTTATCGACCCCGCGCTGGAGCGGGCCTTTCGCACGGACTACCGTCAGCACATCCTGCCCCAGGCGCGTATCGCCCTGGCACTGGCGGCCAGCCTCTACCTGCTGCTTGGTCTGAAGGACCCCTGGTTCTTCCCCGACAACTGGGCCACCATCTGGACCATTCGCGGTGTTGCCGCGGCTATCCTGCTGGGCGTAGCCGCCGCAACATGGCTGCGCCCCGTGCAGCGCCACCTGCAGGCCGTGCTGCTGCTCACCACCCTCGGCGTCGGCTCCGTGCCACTGATGCTGGTAGCACAGGCCTCGGGCCCACAGCTCGCCGGTAGCTACGCGCTGGGGCTGATGCTGGCCCTGGCCTGGATCTACACACTGTCCGGCATGCGCTTTCTGGTCGCCCTGCTGGCCAACGTTCTGCTGCTGGCGCTAGCGGGCATGGTGCTGGCCGGTCTGGCATTGGCGGGCCCCTGGCTGGGCCTGATCACCCTGCAGCTGATCGCCAGCAGCATCCTGCTGGCCGCCGCCGGCTACATGGTCGAATGGCAGCGCCGAACCCTGTATTACCAGGCCACCCGTATCGATGGCGAGCGCCGCAGCCATGCCCACCAGGCCCTGCACGACGCCCTCACCGGCCTGCCCAACCGCCTCAGCCTGGAGCCACGCATGCAGGAGGCCATGGGTCGGGCACGGCGCAGCCAGCGTCCCCTGGCCTGCCTGTTTATCGATATCAACGAGTTCAAACCGGTCAACGACCGCTATGGCCACCGCACCGGCGACAACCTGCTGGCACAGTTGGCCCAACGGCTGCAGGAGGAAGTGCGGGAGACGGACATGGTATTCCGCTTCGGCGGTGATGAGTTCGTGGTGCTGGCGGAGGGCATGGACAGTGAAACCGCCGCGGAGCATCTGGCCGACAAGCTGGTGGCGGCCCTGGAGCGGGGCTTTGTGATCAGCGCTGACGGGCAGAGCCGCATCCTCAAGGTCGGGGCCAGCATCGGCGTGGCCTGCTACCCCGGGGACGCGGGGGACAGCCGCCAGCTGCTGCAGTACGCGGATGTGGCGATGTACCAGGCCAAGCAGCGCGAAGGCACCAGTGTATGCCGCTACCAGGGAGCGGCGGAGCGCCTGGGCGAGTATCGCATCGGCTGAGCCTGTCGGTCGTATCCGGTTCACCGTGCCTCTATCGGCGCTGAGCCCGCGAGATTTTCGGTGATCCCCGCGGGGCAGCCCACACATGCAACCACACATGCAAGAGGTAGCGCAGGGTCACAAACGGGCAGGCTGGGTCAGCGCAAAGCGCGTAACCCAGCGTTACCACCAGCGGACGCATTTTCCGCGGAGCATCTCACGAGGCACCCCTGGGTACCTCGACCGTAACCCGGAGCGTATGCCCGGTAGCGGTGATGTTCCCGGGAGTTTCCCACGAGGCTCCCCGGGGCGTTCCGGAACCCACATCGGCGCGAGATTCGATGGCCGTGAGAACGCTGGGTTACGCGGCGTTGCCGCTAACCCAGCCTACGGGACGGCCACACCTCGTCGGCCGCTCCCGCCCTCAAATCGGCGAATAGTAAACCGATGGAGACTATTTGCCCCGGTGCCACTTCGCCACATTCAACCCGGAGCCCTGAGGCTGTATGATGCTCCGCTGCCGCGCCGGCCACAGCGCCGAGCGCATCCCGGAGAAGGTGCCGCCGGCGGGAACTCTGCTGGCTCAGGCAACAGTAATGAATCAAGGTGAGGCAGCATGAGCGAAGAACGCCGTAAACTGAAACCCTCGCAGCCGGTGCGGCTGGCCGAGGTGGGCCAATGGGATATCGAAACCGACGTCGCTATCGTCGGTTTTGGCGGCGCCGGTGCCTGCGCCGCCATCGAGGCAGCCGATGCCGGTGCGGAGGTGGTGATCTTCGAGCTGGCCAGCGCCAGCGGCGGCTCCACCGCCCTGTCCAGCGCCGAGATCTACCTCGGCGGCAATGGCGGCACCCGGGTGCAGAAGGCCTGTGGCTTCGACGACAGCACCGAGGACATGATCACCTTCCTCACCATGTGCCAGGGCCCGCAGAACGACCCTGCCAAGATCCGCAATTACGTCGAAGGCGCGGTCAGCCACTTCGACTGGCTGGTGGACAAGGGCGTGCCGTTCAAGGACTCCTTCCTCAACGAACGCGCCATCATGGCGCTGACCGACGACTGCCTGCTGTACACCGGCAACGAGAAGGTCTGGCCCTTCAGGGAGCACGCAAAACCCTGCCCTCGCGGCCACAACCTGTACGTCGAGGGTGACAACGGCGGCCCGCTGCTGATGAAGATCCTCACCGAGAAC